>DAIQOA010000006.1:0-52057 GCA_036788095.1 bacterium
TAATGCACAATCATTCATTATTGGCTAAAGGCGGCATCGCCACGCGATTGCAGCAGGGTTCTCAAGTATGGGAAAGCGTATCCTTGGCGCAAAACCCCAAGGTTTCTTTTCAAAAAGACCGGGTGCGCATCGGTCCCTTTGCTCTGGGACCGGCCATGGAAACATGGCAGCTGCAAAGCGCATCCGGCCGGATGGTCTTGGAAATTAGCCGCACCTATTCAGACAGCGCCGCCATCACGGATATGAGCCTGCCGCAGTTCCATTTCAAGCGTATGAGCGATTGGGACGGCGCTTTGCTCGGCAACGGCGGCGTGGCCTGGTTTAAACTGTTCGACACGCCGCAAGCCACCTACGGCGTCCATGTCGATAAAATGACCTTATGGAATCAGCAGCGCAACCTCGGCCTGCGCGTTCAGGCCGATTCGCCCTGCTCGACGGCGCTGCGCCTCAGCCGGCAAACGGACGGGTCGCTGATCTGCGCCTTTACCGTCGCTGAACGGGAGGCGAGGTGCCGATATGATGCGGACAGCCATCGCCGCCGTTTTTTGACTGATCGCCAGGATGTCTGGTCCGACATTCAAGCCGGGCCGGGGACGGTGACCGCCCGGTTCACCCTGTCGGCGCTGGATTATCAGGCCGCGTACGGCCGCGGCAATCTGGTCGGCCTGGATCAGGAGGCCATCACCAGCCTGCTCAACACCGTGGCGCGCATCGGCGTAATCGATACCCATCTGCATGGCAGCAACAGCTGGCGCACGCCCTATGGCCCGGCGGTTTTACATGAGCAGTGGATCGCGCTGCTGGCCTCTGCCATTGCGGACGATGATTATATCAAAGCCTATCAACAGACGCTCTGTTATTTCCGGGATCACGCCATCGAGCGGAACGGCCGGGTGAAATCGCGCTGGGCGTACACCTGCGAGGACGCCATCCCCGGAACCTGCGACAGTTTGGGCTTTTACGAGGCCCAATGGGGTTATCTGCTGGATTCCAATCCGGATTTCGTCATCAACGTCGTCGAATTGTTCGATCTCTGCGGTGATAGGGAGTGGTTGGCTTCCTTCAAAAGCGCTTGTGAGCGAGTGCTGCAATTTATGCTCGATCGAGATCAGGACGGCGATCATCTGCTGGAGATGATGACCGACGACCACTCGCAAGCCAAGGGATCGGATTGGATCGACATCATTTGGGCTGCTCATGAGAACGGTTTTGTCAATGCACTGATGTACCGGGCGCTGACGCTCTGGGCGGATGCCGAAGAGTTGCTGCAGGACCAGCCGGCTGCCGATCGTTATCGTGATTTTGCCTTCAGGTTGAAACAGCGCTTCAATCAGAACACCAACGACGGCGGACTGTGGGATTCAGCCAACCAATGCTATGTTCATTGGCGCGACCAAGACGGCTCCATCCATGGCCGCAATATGGTGACGCCGGTGAATTTCATGGCCATTGCCTATGGCCTGTGCGAGGACCCTGATCGGCGACGGAAAATTCTCGATCGTATTGAAAACCAAATGCAAAAGGAAAGGCTGTTTGCCTGGCCCATCTGTCTCGACTCGTACGAAAAAGGCGAAGGATTGGATTGGCAGTTCCCCTTTCCGAATTATGAAAACGGCGATATATTTTTAGGATGGGGGCAAGTGGGCGTGGCCTCTTACGCAGCGGTGGATCCGTCCATTGCTCTACGCTATGTTGAAACCCTGCTCGCGCAATACCGTCGTGACGGACTGGCGTTTCAGCGCTATCTGCGCTCAGACCAAACTGGCGCCGGAGACGACATTCTGGCCAACAACGCGATGACTTTGGTGGGGTTGTATCGGGATATCTATGGGATTCAACCGAAACACAACCGGCTTTATTTGGCGCCGCATTTGCCGGCCCAGCTGGACGGCACGCGGCTGATCTATCGGCTGCGCGGCCGACGCTATGACATTGACCTCCGTATGAATGAGTATCGCATCCGCTGCGCAGGCCATTCGATATGCTGCCGCCGGCCCTTTGCCGGCGACTGGGGGGAAGATGAACTGCGGTATTATCATGACGGTGAAAATGAATTTTCTCTGCAGATCTCCGGGCTCGATCAAGAGTATCAAATCGATATCGTAGAATGGCTGGCGGGTCAGCGGATGGCCTGGAGTGACAGCTCCGCTCAAGCGGTCGCGTCGCGAAGGTATGTGGTGAAAGGGCTTTTGCCGAACGCCGTCTATACGCTTTGGCATAACGGTAAAGAATGGTCTGAGCTGAAAAGCGATGCGGATGGACGGATTAATTTTTCCAGCCCAACAGAAAAACGGTCATATTTTCAAGTGATAAAACGATAGCTATTCCGGTGTTTTGAATCACCGAGTTGTTTTCATCGCCACGGTTGATAAGGGAGAGGGGGCAGGCGCTTGCTCTCTGAACGACTATTCTTTTAGGTTGTCATTCGAGGCGCGAAACCGTTGCATGGTTGAATCTGTTTGCAGAATCCGCAAAGCGCCGAAAAATCTAGCGACGAACAGGAAATGTGAAAGAGTGGTAATTCGTGCGACGCTAGATTCCTCGCTCTGCGCTGACTTTCAGCCTGTGTAGGGACAGAGCATTGCGGGCTTTTAGCATCGTAGGAGATTGCGACGCTCGCACTGACAGCGCCTAACCTGTTGTGATCCCTCTCCTTACTATAGGCCGCCTTGCTCATTCAGCTGTCGTTCAATCTCCTGCAAAAGAGCCTGACTAAACGCCACGGTTGCTTCTTTTATTTCCCGCGCCTGTTGCAGCACCTCGCTTTTAAACGCCTCGTCCGTGATCCCCGGCAGGTTGATGCAGACATTGAGAAACGCGCCTTCGGCCGCGGTGCGCACCGTGGCCGCGGCCACCGCGGCGTCGCTCAGCGAGTTTTTATTGCCGGATTTCGCCACCGCAGCGGCCAGATCCACCGCCTGACTGCATCGCTGCAGTACGGCCAGCGGAACCAGCGTGGCCACCCGGGTGGCCTCTTCGATCGCCCGCTTGCGGGCTGCAATCTCTTCATCGGTTTTTTTCGGCAAACGCCAGGCCGCCATGACCTGGTTGAACGCCTCGGTATCCCGATCGATATCCTGAATGAATTCATCTTTGAGTCGCTGAGCCTGTACACCGACAGCTTCCATTTCTGCAAAGGCCGCTTCATACCCCTTTTTGCCAAAAGTCAGGGCAGCCACCATGCTGGAAAGCGCGCAGCTCAGCGCGCCGCACAGCGCCGCCACGCTGCCGCCGCCGGGCGCCGGCGCATCGGAGGAGAGGAGATCGAGAAATCCATCCACTCTCATGGAGACCAGCGGTCCTTTACGGGCCAAACGGTATTCGATGATCTTTTGCGCCGGATCAAACGGCCCGAGATCGGCGAGGCCCAATGAAAGCACCGCCATGTGCACCAGTTCCGCTTCGGCTACAGCGGCGCTCTTTTTCTGCTTGTGCAGATAATGCCGGCCCGTTTCCAGCATCGCCTGGAGCGGGATCAAGCCCACCAGTTCGCTGCCGGTGACGCGCACGCCGCGTTCTTCGGCCAGACGGCAGCATGCGTCGAACACCGCATGGGGCGGCGTCTGATGGTAATCGGTGAGATTGATGGATATCTGCGCGCGACCGAACTGCTCCAGGTACCACCCCACCGCTTTGCAAGCTTTAAACATCCCGGGTATGCGCAGAGCATTGCCGTCCCCATCGCGCAGGATTTTGCCCTGATCGTCCTTTTGCGGACGGCCGGACTCGCGGATCAGACCGGCGATCTCGTCCGCGATGCGCAGATCGCGCGTGTTGAGATTGATGTTATAAGCGATGAGAAATTCCCGGCTGCCGATCACGGTGGCGCCGGATTTGGGATTGAATCGGGCTGGCCCGAAATCCGGCTGCCATTCCGCTTGGCGCAATTTTTGCGCGAGGCCTTCGTATTCCCCGTTGCGAATATCGGCGAGATTGCTCCGTTCCGGCTTGGCGGCGGCGTTTTCGTACAGATAAACCGGAATGCCGAGCTCTTCTCCCACCCGTTTGCCCAGCCGTCTGGCCAGCTCACTGCATTCCTCCATGGTAGTTCCGGAAACCGGAATGAACGGGCACACGTCGGTGGCGCCCAGCCGCGGGTGGGCACCGTGATGGCTGCTCATATCGATGAGCTCGGCGGCCTTGGCAATCGCTCTAAACGCCGCTTCCAGAAT
The DNA here is from genome assembly GCA_036788095.1 of bacterium. Lineage (GTDB taxonomy): Bacteria > Zhuqueibacterota > Zhuqueibacteria > Residuimicrobiales > Residuimicrobiaceae > Anaerohabitans. Next base: position 4,173 of record DAIQOA010000006.1, read on the forward strand.
GCCCGGCGGATCGCCGACCAATGTCATCACCGTGCGATTCGTGTCCTTGCCCGGATCGATGTCCAGCAGCTGTACGCCGTCAACGGAGCGGATCGCCGCGGCAATCTGTTCGATTTTAGACGGGTCCTGTCCTTCACTGAAATTGGGCACGCATTCGACGATTTTTTGCATGGTTTTTCTCGCTTAATGGTTCGTGATGCCGGCAAACGCGCAGGGCTTGGGCCGCGAGCCGCCTTCCAGCTCACCCCGCGGCGCGGTTTTATTCGATCTCCTTGAGCGGATGATGGCTGAACCGGTCCCAGGCAGCTGGAAACGGATTGGGTTCCACCATCTCCCATTGCCTGTCCGTGCACAGAACCAAAAGCCCGTTTTGTGGAGACAGGAGCAATCGGCCCTGTTGCACCGTATGACGGCGGTCGCCGGCCACATCATAAAACACGCGTCCGTTCAGTCGCTGAAGTCCGTTGACCCGGACCCATTGTCCGTTGTCCTCTGTGGACACGATGAGCAGATAGTCGTTTTGATGGCGACGGAACGAGTAGGCCACCCGTGACGGTTCTGAGGCGGCGAACGCAACCGGCTCTACGGTCAACTGCTTTTTCAACTCGGGCGCCACCAGATAGGGTTCCAGTTCGGCGATCTCTGAAGTGACGGCCAGGATCGCCCTCCAGTAGGCGGCCTTGGTGGAGCTGAACGTTGAACCCCACCACAGCAGGCCGCGGGCGCCATGCAGAATCGCCTCGTAGGCCATATAACGCGATTCCTGAAACGAGGGGAATCCCTGCGGATCCATCTCCTCCGGTTTTTTTGTTGTCAGCTGATCCCAGGAGAACGCCTGCAGCACCATCCACACCGGCTTGTTCGGACCAGAGGCCTGCATGCGATCGGTGTAGGCGCCGACGCAGGACAGGTTCTTGTCGATCAGATCGCTGTGTCCGTTGTGGCCCACCCGCACCGGATAGATGTCGCAGCCGATGATATCCGCCAGGCCGGAAAAAGGTTTCAGCTGGTCAATGGAATTGCGCGGCGCATGATTGAACCACACCGGCCGGCGCGGATCGGCCTGTCGCAACACCGCAAGCCCTTTTTGAAAACCGTCTGCCAATCGCCGGCTGTTCTGCTCAAGATTCAACAGCAGGCTGTCCAATTGGGCCTCTGTAAGATCAGAACGATGCAGCTGTTTTTCCAGATTCGGATAGGTGAGATTCCACAGCGCTTCGTCCGGCGCCTCCCACACGGCCAGGGCCGGATGATCTTTTAATGCGGCCGTCATGGTTAAGAGGTTTTGTTTCCTCTCGGCCGGTTTTTCGCTCAGGTCCAGATTTGCGCCTGTGTTGACCCAGGCGAACAGCCCGGCGGTCTTGGCCTGATCCAGAGACCCCGCCTCGGCGCGGCAGTGGACCAGGTTGATGCCGTTCTGTGCCAGTGCAAGCAGTTCGCTGAGCTCGCCGGGATTATGATAGGTGCCGAGAATAAAACGGCGCTGGCCGTTTACCACCAGCGTTCCATCTTTATCAACTGTGCTTTGGCCATAGCCGCTGAAGGGGATCAGCAGCAGGCAGAGACCAAGGATTTTTTTCTTCATCACAGCTCCCGAAGGTTAATCGATCTGTTCACGGATCTGTCCGTTTTGGCGGTTGCGGAAAATTTTTTTCAGTCGGCCGTCCGGCATGACCTCTTGTTTGACGAGTTCCTCGGCGGCTGAATCAGCGGAACGGGGTTGAGCGGATGGCGCTGTATCGTTGTTGCCACGCCAATCGCTCAACTGCACCGGTTCCCATACCCGGCTCTTGGCCGAGCGGTAACAGGCGTCGATGACGGCGTTGACGATATAGCCGTCGTAGAAATCCTCCACGGGTTTTTTGCCCTGATCCATGGCTTCAAAGGCGTCGATGAACATGTGGGTATAGCCCAGTTCATTGGCCTCATCGCCCACAGGAAAGAGCCAGCCCTTGTCGCTCTCGGCTTTTTCCGCCACATAGCCGCCGGCGCCGACGTTGGTGTAATACTGAAATCCGGTGCGCAGGAAATGATCCAGCCAGATCGTGCCTTCGCTGCCTGCCACCTCATCGCGCAGATCCATGCCGCCACGAAAGGCCCAGCTCACCTCGATCTGGCCGATGGCGTGGTTGGCAAATCGCACCAGGGCGATGGCGTGGTCCTCGGCGTCGATCTGATGCATCAGCGTGTCGGCCCAGCACATGACTTCCACCGGTTTGATCTCTTTGCCGATAAAGCTGCGAATGATTTCGGCGCAGTGGCAGCCCATGTCGATGAGCGCGCCGCCGCCGGCCATCTCCCGGTCCCAGAACCAGGCGCTGTGCGGCCCGGGATGGGTTTCGCGTGAGCGCACCCACAGCACTTTGCCCAGCGCGCCTTTGTGCACTGCGTCCAGCGACTTGAGCGTTTTGGGCGTATAGACCAGATCTTCGAGATAGGCGTGGAACACGCCCGCTTTTTCCACGGCCTCGAGCATACGTTTAGCCTCCTCGGCGTTGCGGCCCAGCGGTTTGGTGCAGAGCACCGCTTTGCCGGCTGCTGCGGCCATGGTCACCGCCTGCAGATGAAGATGGTTAGGAAGCCCGATGATCACCGTGTCGGTGTCCGGATCCTCGATCGCCGCTTTCATATCGGTCGTATGATTGGGAATGCCCCAGTCCGCCGCCAGTCCGGCCGCGCGTTCCAAGCTGCGCGAATAGACCGTGTGCATGCGCTCACGGCTGCGGTATTTGTGCAGCGTGTGGGTATAAAAGGCGCCGATAAAGCCTGCGCCCAGCAGGGTGATGCGATGAGAAGCAATCATGCGAGACTCTCCCTTTGGCATAGGATCATGAAGGATTACAACACCAGATACAACCACAGAACGCCCCAGATCAGCGTGGCCAGGGTGATCAGCGGACCGGATTTGAGGTATTCGCTGAAGGTCAGATGAACGTTTTTTTTCGCCGCGCTCTCCGCCACAATGAGGTTGGCCATGGAGCCCAGCAGGGTGAGATTGCCCGCCAGGGTGGAGGACATGGCCAGGTTCAACCACGCCTGATGTGGATCCGACAGATGCGGCACCAGCGGCCGGAACAACAGAACCGCGGGCACGTTGGACACCAGGTTGCTGAGCAGGGTGCTCACGGCGCTCAAGTACGCCATGCCGCGCTGGGCGATGGGGCTGAGCACCGCAAACAGCCTACCGCTGAGTCCGGATTTTTCAATGGCGCCGGTAACGACAAACAGGCCGGCGAAAAAAACCAGCAGCGACCAATCGATCTCTCTGAACACCCGCTCCGGTTTAGTCCTGCGGGTGATCAGCAGCAGCGAGGCGGCCAGCAACGCGGAGAGTGGAATCGGCAGATGGGTGAAAAAACCGATCAGCATCAGGGTCACTGCAACACATCCTTTGATCAGCAATGGGCGATGGTAACGCGGCGTCTCCAGCGGCGTTTGCGGAAAGCGGCCGGAAAAAAATTCATGGCGATAAACCAGCAGGAGCAGCAGCCAGGCCAGCAGCAAGCCGCCGACCGCCACCGGCGCCAGATAGCGGCAGAACGCGGTGTAAGAGATGCCCGAGGCCACGCCGATGATCATATTTTGCGGGTTGCCGGTGATGGTGGCGGTGGAGCCGATGTTGGCCGCAGTCGCCAAGCCCATCAGATAGGGAAGGGGATTGCGTTCCAGCGCCAGCGTCATCTCCAGCACCAGCGGCGTGAACATGAGGACAATGGTGTCGTTGAGGAACAGGGCGGAGAGAACGCCGGCGCTGATCATGATCAGCGCCAGCAATTGTTTCGGCGATCGAGCCCAGTGAATGACTTTGTAGCCGATCAGGCGAAAAAAACCGGCGAGACTGAGGTTGACGTTGATGACCATCATGGCAAAAAGAAGCACCAGGGTATCCAGGTCCAGGCTGGAATAGGCCTGCGAAAAGGTGATGGCGCCGACCAGAACCAGAGCGGTGGCGCCCACCAGGGCGATGGTGGCGCGGTTCATATGCAAGCGGGGCAGACTGCCCACCGCAACGCCTACCAGGGTGATGAGGACGATGGCGCTGATGGTCCAAAAGCCCGGCTGCAGGGTCGCATGTTCTAGCAGGGTGTCCAAAACTTTCCGGCGATGAGATTGTTTTCCATGATCAGAAGCGTTTGGTGTGAAAGTGGCAGTACGGCGTTTTGCCGGTTTTTTCGTAATAGTCCTGGTGATACTCTTCACCGGGCCAAAAGGTCTTGGCCGGCACGATTTGGGTGACCACGTTCAGCCCTTGCTGCTTCAGCAGGCTGACCAGCCGCTCCGCGGTCTCTTTTTGCTCGTCATCCACATAAAAGACGGCCGATCGGTATTGGTCGCCGATGTCCGGTCCCTGACCGTCGGCCTGAGTGGGATCATGGATTTCAAAGAACAGCTTGGCGACTGCTTCGAACGTGGTCAGCTTTGGATCAAACGTCACCTCCACAGTCTCTGCATGGCCGGTGTTTTCATAACACACCTGCTGGTAGGTGGGATTTTTCGTAACCCCGCCCATATAGCCCACCGTGGTGGAGAGAACGCCTTCGGCTTGTTTAAAATAATGCTCGGTCCCCCAGAAACAGCCCCCGGCAAAATAAGCTTTTTGTGGTTTCATGGTCTCCGCCGGAATAAATTGAAGGGAGATGGAATTAACGCAGTGACGCACGTTTTTGGCGGTAAAACCTTCGCCGGTGAACACGTGGCCGAGATGGCCGCCGCAGGTTGCGCAGAGGATTTCCACCCGCCGGCCGTCGGCATCGGGCTGCCGCCGCACCGCGCCGGGCAGGGCGTCGTCAAAGCTGGGCCATCCGCAATGCGAATCGAATTTATCGGAGGAACGATACAGCGGCGCGTCGCACTGTTTGCAGACGTAGACGCCGTTCTCTTTATAATGAACATATTTTCCGCTAAAGGGCGCTTCGGTGCCTTTGTTCAGCAGCACCTGTTTTTCTTCAGGGGAGAGCGGATTCAATTTCATTTTCTTCTCCTGCGGCTGGGCTCCGCTGAAAACCAACAAAAGCAGATATAGCCCCACACGGATCATCGCTTGCATAGGGATCTCATGGTTGCGAAAACGTTCATGAAGCCTTCGCGCTACTCTGACAGCGCACGGTGCGCAGCGTTTCTGTCTTTATGCAGCAGCGAGGCTACAACGCCGGCTGTCAATATCATAAAGATCACGGCCAGCAGATAGAGGTTGAAATATTCGCCCAGCAGGGCTTTGAGCCAGTGCACGGTCAGCATCTTGACGCCGACGACCAGCAGAACCAGGGCAAGCGCCGGCTTGAGATATTTAAAGGAGGTCATCATTCCCGACAATGCGAAATAGAGCGAACGCAGACCGAGAATGGCAAAGACGTTGCTGGTAAAGACCAGAAAGGGATCGGCGGTGATGGCAAAGATAGCTGGAATGGAATCCACGGCAAAGATGAGGTCCGTGGCTTCCACCATAATCAGGGCGAGCGCCAGAGGCGTCAGCAGTTTTGTGCCGGGCGCGGCTTTATCCACCAGCGGGTCCGCTGCCGCCGGACTGTCCGGCGTGGCGTTTTCCAGAGAGGTCGGGCTGCCCGCGGTCACGACAAAGTGCTCGCCGTGATAGCGGCTCGTCACCGGTATCAGTTTGCGCGTCCATCTGAGGAGAACGTTGCGCTCCGGATCCATCTCCTGGCCTTTGAGAAAGAGCATCTTGATGGCGGTGACAATCAAAAAGAAACCGAACAGATAGAGGATCCAGTGAAAGCGCGAGATGAGCGCGGCGCCGATGCCGATCATCAGACCGCGGAGCACCAGAGCTCCGAGCACGCCCCAGAAAAGAACGCGGTGCTGATAAATAGCGGGGACCGCGAAAAAGCCGAAAATCATGGCGATGACAAAAATATTGTCGACGCTGAGGGACTTTTCCACCACATAGCCGGTCAGATACTTAAAAGCCGCCGAACGACCGTCGTTGAACACATTGTCGGCGACATCGAGCGCAGTGCCCAGGCCCAGCCAATGCCGCTCATAGCCGAAATAGATAAACACTGAAAACGAGAGGCCCAATGCGATCCACACCGCGCTCCAGGTCAATGCCTCTTTGATGCCGACGATGTGCGATTTGCGGTGGAACAGACCCAAGTCCAACGCCAGCATCGCCAAAATGAAAAGGAGAAATCCAATCCAGAGAAAAATCATCATTCGCTGCTATTCCTGTCTATAGAGAGGAGACTTTTGCTTTCGTCACGGTGGTGGCCCTGCTAACCCGCGGACCGGCCCGATGACCGCGGGAGCCACGTTCTAGGGTTTTTGAATAAACGTGCCGTTGTTAAAGGCCTGAAACGCGGCCGCCAGTTCTTCCTGAGTGTTCATGACAATGGGCCCGCGCCAGGCGATGGGCTCTTTGAGCGGCTTGCCGGACACCAAAAGAAAGCGCGCCGGTTTTTCCAGTGCTTGGACGGTGAGAAAATCGCCCTGCTTTAGCAAGGCCACGGCGCCCTGTCCCACGGCTGCATCCGCCACGCGCAGCCCATTTTTGAACACCGCGATAAAAGCGGTATGGCCGGCCGGCAGTGGGCGGCTGAATTCAGTCTGTGCCGGCAGGTACACATCCAGATATTCCGGATCGATCACGACATCTTCCGCCGGACCCCGGACGCCGTCCACCGTGCCGCAAATAATCCTGATCTCGATTCCGTTCGCCAAGCGCACACGGGGAATGGCGTTGTCTTTGATGTCGCGATAACGGGGGGCCATCATCTTGTGCGTACTGGGCAGGTTCGCCCACAGTTGAAAGCCGAACATACGGCCTTTTTCATCGCCCTGGGGCATCTCCTGGTGGATAATGCCGCTGCCCGCGGTCATCCATTGGACATCGCCCGTAGCGATGACGCCCATGTTGCCGAGGCTGTCGCCATGCTCGCAAGAGCCTTCGATCATGTAGGTGATGGTCTCGATGCCGCGATGCGGGTGCCAGGGAAAGCCGTTGCGATAGTCCTCCGGCCGGTCTGAACCGAAATAGTCCAGCAGCAGAAACGGATCAAAAAGCGATGCCTCATGATAGCCGAACAGGCGTTGCAGCCTTACACCGGCGCCGTCTATGGAGACCTGTCCGGCAAAGATTTTATCTACTGTGCGCGGTTGTTTCACCGGCCCTCCCTAAAAAGCAGGCAAAGGCCGCGAGCGGGTGATATCCTGCTGCGCAGCGCCTCGCTGATTGTTATTTTTTTCTCCGCACCAGGGCAAATCCGCCGAATCCGCCGACCAGAGCGATGTAGAAGCCAAAGTCGTACCACCAGCCGGTGTTGATCGGTTCATACACCCGTATTGCAGGATTGAATAGACCCCAAATCAAAGAGATGGGCGCGATCCATCCGTGCCAGATGCCGAGCAAAAAACCGGCGGGCTTTGCGGTGCTGCTTGTTCCGCTGCCGGGCGCACAAGAGGACATCAGCGCCAGGAGCGTCAGCAATAGTAAACATAAAAAAACCTTATGGTATTTCATATTTCCTCCGACCAATGCCTCAGTGAGGCAGAACGGTGTATAACTGTATCCCGTCGCCTTGCAGAGGCAAGGCGATCAAGCGGCCTCCGGTGGGCCAGGCCCAGCGCGTGCTTTCGCCGCTGATATAACCATAGGCCAGCAGAATGCCGTTGTGATGCCGGCCGTAGTAATTGTTGTAATGATCGTGGCCGCAGAAGCAGGCGCGGACGTTGCCCTGGACCGCAAAGGTCTCCAAAGCCAGACCATCATCCTCTTCAAAACAGACCGGTTCTCTTTTTTCACCCTGGATGGACGAGCGGCTCTCTTCGGCTAGTTCGTGGTACTGCTTGAGTGGGATGTGGAAAACAGCCAGGGCCGGAACGGTCTTTCCCGCAAGGATTCTGGATTCATTCGATCGTTGGTTGTACCAGGCCAGGCCGGCGGTGCTGATTTTTTTGCTGCCGGGTTCAGAGCCGCTGTCAAAGGCATAGATCTCCCACCTGGGGCTGGGCCGGCATGTGTCAGCCAGAGTCACCAGGTAGTCATAGGCGTAACCGTCGTTAGAGAGTTGATGGCGGCCGAGAACGCCCCAGCGGCTGCGCTGGACAGCGGCATACAGGCTGTCCCGGCTTCTGCCGCCCTCGGGGTCATGATTGCCGAACACCAGCAGCCAGGGGCGCTGCCACTGATCAAAGATGTGGGGCACATAGGCCAGGGCCATTCGGTTGAGCGATGAATCGCCGGTAAAACAGTCGCCGGTGATGATCACCGCGTCGGGATTTTGCTGTGCCACCAGCGCCTGAATGCGGCGAAAAGTGCTCACATCCTTCAGCAGCCGTTCCGCATGGCCCAGATGAAGATCGGTCACCTGCAGCAGGCGAATGGAATCTCCTCTGACGCCGGCCAGCCGAATCTCAAAACGATCCGAAGCATGACGGATGATTTTGTTTTCCGCCATGGCGATCAACGGCACTGCAAGCAGAATAAGGAGAACCATTCGCCGCAAAAGGCTCTGGCTGCGGGGGTGCTGATGCAGAAATTCGCTCCGGCGTTTCACGGGCGACCTGTTGTTCGTCTGTTGAAAGATGACACAGCCTCAGTCCGTTTTGATTACTTGACGATGGGCCAGAGCACGATGTTGCGATACAGAACCCGGCCGTGGTCGCCCTGCAGATAGAGAGGTCCTGGAACAAATTCATCCGCGGTGAGCGCGCCGCCGGTGCAGCCTTGCAGCGGTTGCTTGTCGATGATGGTTTTCCCGTTTAAAATCACGGTCACATGGCGATCGCAGAGGATCATCTCCAGATCCTGCCATTCGCCGGCCGGCTTTTCCGCCGCCACAGAGGGGGTGATGCGGCTGTAGATGGCGCCCATATTGTGTGAATCCAGAGGTAGGCCGTAGCTGTCATAGATCTGCACTTCATAGATGCCGCGCAGATAGACGCCGCTGTTGTTGCCCTTGGGAATGTTCACCTGCAGCTTTAATTTAAAATCTTCAAAAAGGGCTGTGGTGCGCAGATTGCCATAGTTGATATGAGGCCGGCCTTCGGGCTGGACCGGATCATTGACCAGTGTGCCGTTTTCCACCTTGAAGCCGTTTACGCTCTGCGGATTGGTCAACGTCCAGCCGGTCAGGTCTTTGCCGTTAAACAGGGTGATCGGTTTGGCATATTTGATTTTACTAAAATCCGGCGCCTGAGGCAGCGCGGCGATCTTTTTACCGGTGAATCTGGTTTTTTTGATGCCCCGGCCGTCGTCCCGGCTGCTGTACAGCGTTCCGGCGAGTATGTCGTTGTGGAGCGTGCATTCCAGCCATTCTGTATTGATCTGGGTGCGCAACGGTTTGCCGTCGGCATCCTTGCTGCGCACCATTTTGCGCGTGCGGCTGATGAGCAGGGTTTCATCGTTGAGCGCCACATAGTCGACTGGAACGACGCTGCCGCCGTACCAGAGGATGTCGGCATCCAGATAGCCTTGTTCCTGCCGTACTTCCAGCCAGCCGGCGCCGCCGGGCAGTGAAAGAGCCCAGCGTCCGAGCCAGGGCTGTATCGGATCAGCGTTCTGCGCAACCGCGCCGGCGCATAGTGCCAGCAGCATAAGAAGGGCTACAACGATTTTTGTGGACATGGATCGCTCCTTTTGTTTAAGTGAACCGCAGATCAACGGAATGGACGTGCAGGGGAAGCGGCTGTCTGGATGACCTGCAGGGGATATATCGGACCGCTGGGAGAATATACATGTTTCCCTGCAAGAAATCAAATTCAAAATCTTGCTGCCGGAGCCGGGGAATTTAACCGTGGCTTAGCGTGTTAAAAGTAACGATTTGCAACTATGCCGCTGTTCCCTTGAGTGGCAGGGGACAGATTGGGGGGAGGCGAAAGTAGCCGGATTCATAGCCGTCATCCATGCGAAGGAGGAAAGTATGGCAGATTTAAAACCAGGCGACAAGGCGCCGGCCTTTACGTTGCCGTCCAGCTCTGGGGGCAAAATCTCCCTGAAGGATTTTGCCGGTAAAAAACGGGTGGTGCTTTATTTTTACCCCAAAGACAACACCTCCGGCTGCACCAAGGAGGCCTGTTCTTTTCGGGATTACTCGGTCAAGCTCGCGGCCAAGGATACCGTGGTTCTCGGCGTCAGCGCCGACAGCCTGGAATCGCATGAAACGTTCATCAAGAAATACAATCTCAATTTTCCCCTGTTGTCGGATGTGGATCATAAAGTTGCCGAGGCCTACGGCGCCTGGGGTGAGAAGAGCATGTATGGAAAAAAATATTTTGGAATGATCCGAAAAACTTTTATTATAGGCAAGAACGGCAAACTGGAACAGGTGTTCCACAAGGTGAAGGCCGAAGAACATGGAAAGGAGGTTCTGGATCTGCTTTCCAAAGTGTGAAGGGACACGTCTATGCAACTTGCCTATGGGGATTCTTTGGTAGAATTCTCCCTGCCGGCCGGAGTGGAGTGGCAGACACTGGACCGCAGTCCTGCCGATGACCGGCCGGCCGCATCGCTTTCCGCGGCGGTGGATGATCTGGTGAACCAACTGTCCGCGAGGCGGCTTGCGAACCAAAGCAGACTGCTTCTGATCATACCGGACCATACCCGCCGTTGCCGGGTGCACGACATCCTCCGTGCGCTTTTGCCCGCCCTGGAGCAACGGTTTCAGCCGCGGATCGACCTATTGATCGCCAATGGCAGCCATGTGCTGCAACCCGAATCGACCATCCGTGAGCTGGTGGGAGCGGACCTGTATGATGCGTACCCGGTGCGGCAGCACGACAGCCGCAACGCGGCTGCGTTAGACTATTGGGGCATGACCAGCTATGGCACGCCGATCTATTTGAATGAAAAGGTTAAACACGCGGATTTTATCCTCACCATCGGCGGCGTTCTCTACCACTATTTCGCCGGTTTCGGCGGCGGCGCGAAAATGCTGTTGCCCGGCGTGGCGGGTTATGAGACCGTCCGCATCAACCATCGCCGAACAGTGGATGAGGTCACCGCCGCGATGCACAGCGGATGTCGCGAGGGGGGGCTGGACGGCAATCCTGTTTTTGCCGATCTGTCTGAGGTGGTTGCGCTGCTGCCCGACGCACTCTCCCTGCAGGTGGTGTTAAACCGCAGGCAGGAATTTGTCTTTTGCGAGGCCGGGCCGTTGCTGGAGGTGCATCGCCGGGCGTGCGCCTGCGTTCAGGCCGTTTACAGCATTCCGATCAAACGCAAAGCGGATGTGGTGGTGGCGAGCGCCGGCGGTTTTCCCGGCGACGTCAACCTGATACAGGCGCACAAATCGCTGCATCATGCTTTTCAGGCGGTGCGGGAGGGCGGTTCGATCGTGCTGCTGGCTGAGTGCCGCGAGGGCGTCGGCTCTTCGACCTGCATGCCCGTTTTCGACGCCGGCGACAGCGCAGCTATGGGTAAACGCCTGCTGGAGGAATATCAGATCAACGGCCAGACCGCGCTGTCCATTCGAATGAAAGCGGAAAAGGCTTCGGTGTATTTGATCTCCGCTCTTGATTCAGCACTGGTGGCCAAGACCGGTATGATCCCGGTGGACTCGCTGGAACAGGCGTGGGAAAAAATCGCCCCGAGCCTGAACAGCGGCGCCTTGGGTTACTCGATGCCCAAGGCATCCACCTATTTGCCTATTGTGGAGGAATGAGAGAAAGGGTGAACGGCCTGCCAAACCGTCGTTTTCAAACCGTCTGCAATTTTTCTTTCAGATGGTGAGCCCAACCGGAGATAAAGTTCCAATCGCGCGTATCCACGCTGCCCTGCGCGGGAATACCGGTCTTTTCCAGCACCCGCTTCATCAGCATCTGCATCACCGGATTCAGTTTGTCGAAATCTATTTTTCCGCCGAAAGATTCTGAACTGATGATGTTCATATCCGGATATTTCTCATAAATCGGTGAGATGTATTCGTGACGGACCTTATCGCGGCCGCACTGGCAGTTGGCCGTGAGGCAGACCAGGAAAACAGCGATATTTTTCTGCCTGAGGGTTGTTCGATTTTGCGCCATAAAATCCATGATGCTGACCAGGGGCTGATCGGCGCGGATCGAACTGCCCAGAACGATTGCGTCAAAAGGGCTCACGTCGGTTACCGCCTCCATGGCCTGAAGCGTGACCTGCAGAGCGGGGGGTTCTTGGAGAATCTGGCCGATTTTTTCCGCGATTTCCTTCGTAGATCCAAATCCGCTGGCATAGGCGATCAAAATGTTCATTGCCGGTCCTTTATGGCCCATAAGTGCGGTGATTCATCGAAAAAAATGATAGGTTATGGAAGGTGATTCCGCTGGCCGGTCGCAGCTGTTGAGCTTTTGATGCGTTTTCACGCTTTTTTTGATGTGACCGGATGGCGGCGGTGAGCAATTCGCGCCCAAGCACCTCATCCAAATTACCATAACATCAAAGTCCTAAAGAAAAATTCCTTTATCTTTTTAATCATGCGAATTATTTTAATACAACCGGCGCTGGAAGATTTTTATTCAACCCCGATACGGTTCTATCCGTTGGGTTTGCTCTATGTCGCCGCTGTGCTGCAGCGGTGCGGCCACAGCGTTGCGGTTCTGGACTGCCTGACGCCCCGGCGCCAGAGTAAAAAGCCCGTGCCGCCCGAGTTGCAGTATCTGCAGCCGCTGTTCCGCGACAATCCCTATCTTTTTAAAGCTTATTACCGGTTCGGCGCCGAGGACGACGACATTCTGCGCCGGGTGCAAGCGTGGCGTCCGGATCTGATCGGCATCTCCAGTCAATTCACCGCCTATTTCGATCAAACCGCCGGTCTTGCCCGGTTGCTGCACCAGCAGCTGCGTGTGCCGGTGATTCTCGGCGGGCATCATGCCACCGCTTTTTCCGCCGAGATTCAGGAAAGATTGCCGTTCCTACACCGGGTGTTGACCGGGCCGGCCGAGTCGGCGTTGCCGGTGTTTCTACGGGAGAGCGGTCACGGCGCGGCGGAGGAGATCGAGTGGCGCGATCTGACGCCCGCACACGCCTTGGCGCCGGAGGGCGCCTACCGGTTCGGAAAAAGGAACGGCATGTCCCTGGTCGCCAGCCGCGGCTGTCCGTTTCGCTGCGATTTCTGCAGCGTGCACGCCATGTTCGATCGCGGCATCAGCTATCGCCCGGTGGCGACGGTGATCGATGAGATGCGCTGGAACTTGATTCACAAAAAAGTGCGCGTGTTCAACTTTGAGGATGATAACCTGTCCTGGGACCGCTCCTGGTTTGTCGAGTTTTTACACGCCGTGCAGAACGATCCGGAGCTGGCGCAGTGTGAATTGACCGCCATGAACGGTCTGTCCTATGCCACCCTGGATGAAGAGCTGTTGATCGAGATGAAAAAAGCGGGGTTCCGGCAGCTCAACCTGGCCTATGTCACCGGCGATGCGGGCCTGCAAAAACACTATCACCGGCCCGGACAGGTGGATTTTGCCGCTCTGACGGCCGCGGCCCGACGGCTGGGATTTTTCGTCACCGCTTATGTGATCATCGGGTTACCGGAACAGACTTTTTCCGAGATCAAGGAGAGCATCGATTATCTGCTGAGTCTGGGGGTGCTGGTCGGTCCCTCGGTTTTTTATATCCCGCCGGCCAGCGCGCTCTATCGCCGTTTGCCGCTCACGGAGGCGATGCGCAGCCAGTGGAGTTTATACCGGTCTTCGGCCTTTGCTGTTGAGACCGAACACCTGACGCGCGCGCAGCTGGTGGAGCTGTTCGCGTATTGCCGTCGCCGCAATCTGGAGCAGCGGGAAAACAGCAAGACCATTGCAACCAACGGGTGATGCATGCGGAAATTATCTTTTGCAGAGTTGCAGGCGCAGAAGCTTAATCTCACCGGCCGGCGCCTGCCGGTTTCGGTCCTTTTAGACGACGTTCGCAGTTTGCACAATGTCGGCGCTGTGTTTCGTACCGCGGACGGTGCGGCGGTGGAGCATTTGCACCTGTGCGGCATCTCCGGCACTCCGCCGCGAGATGAAATCCGCAAAACCAGCCTTGGCGCGGAAGAGAGCGTGCCCTGGTCCTATCACCAGGATCCCGTCAGCCTGGTCCACGACCTCAAGCGACAGGGGCGTCAGGTCGTCGTGCTGGAACAGACCACCGCCGGCGTTGATTATCGCCGCGCCACTTATCGCTTTCCGTTGGTCCTGATCGTAGGGCATGAATATCAGGGCGTGGCCGAGGAACTGGTGGCTCTGGCGGATCTCGCCATTGAACTGCCCATGCATGGCGTCAAGCATTCGCTCAATGTGTCGGTGGCGTTCGGCGTGGCGATCTATGAAATCCGACGGCATTGGGAAGAAACCTGCGGCCGGTAGTGTTTTTAAGGGGAAAAGGTCCGGCCATGTTTCGTCGCATCCCCGGCGGATGTTTGGCGGCTGGCCGGCGGAAAAAAGGATGAGAGTCATGGACTTGGAAACGGGTGACCGGCCGGTGCGGCTGGGACAGTACGCAAAGCGCGGTGTGATCTATGCCGCGGTCAGCACCGCCGGACTGTTGTACGAGTTTGTCTGGGATCGTCCGATCAAATGGTTTGCGGTAGCGCTGTGGTTTATCCTATTGGGCCTGGGCGTCTATCTGCTGCTGTTCAAAAAGGAATAAGCGCTCTGAAGCAGACTATAAAGCATCTCTGTTTTTTCCTACTGACAGCTTCCTCCCTGTGGGCGCAGGGCAAGGAGAGAACGATCGCTGCTATGGCGCCGCTGTTACGCGCGGCGAGCGAAGCCAATCCGATTGACGTATTGTCCTATCATGCCCGCTTGCAGCTTTTGCCGCCGCGGCAGTGGTTGGAGGGAAGCGTCGATATCACCCTGACGCCGACACAAACGCTGTCGACGTTTTTTCTTGATCTGGTTGGTCTGCAGGTGGACTCGGTGGTGTGCCGGGAACATGCGCTGACATTTCGTGTTTTATCGCCCCGGCTTTGGCTCGAGAGCGAAAGCGGTTTAGCGCCGGGCGATACGTTGCGGTTTACCGTGTTCTATCGCGGCGGGCCCGGCAACGACGGCTTTGGCGGCTTTTTTTACCTCGATGAGGTTCTCTTTACCGTGGGACAGGGCATTTATTCGACTCCGCCTTCGATGACGCGTTATTGGCTGCCCTGTCATGATGATCCATCCGAC
This sequence comes from bacterium, assembly GCA_036788095.1. Taxonomy (GTDB): domain Bacteria; phylum Zhuqueibacterota; class Zhuqueibacteria; order Residuimicrobiales; family Residuimicrobiaceae; genus Anaerohabitans. The sequence continues at coordinate 19,254 of DAIQOA010000006.1, forward strand.
AAAGCGTATTGGTCCGCGGAGATAACGGCGCCGCGCTCTGTGCTGGCGCTGTCGAACGGAAAGCTGCTGGCGAAAACGGAACAGGATGCGGTAGCGGTTTGGCACTGGCATGAGGCTCGCCCCATGTCCACTTATCTGATGGCTCTTACTGCGGGCAACCTGGTCCATTTTAAGGATCGGGTGGTCTCGCTGGACGGCGATGCCATCGCATTGAACTTTTACGCCCGGCCTGATCACGAAAACATGGCGAAAACGGATTGGCGGCGCACCGGCGAGATGATTTCGTTCTTTGAGGAAAAATTCGGCCCTTATCCGTTTGATTGCTACGGCATGGTAGAAGTTCCCATGCGCGGCGCCATGGAGCATCAGACCCTGACCTCTTTTTCCACCTACCTGATCACCGGCAGCGGCGAATACGAGAACATCGTGGCCCATGAACTGGGTCACCAGTGGTGGGGAGACTGGGTGACGCCGGCGGATTGGCGCGATATCTGGTTGAACGAAGGCTTTGCCTCCTATTGCGAAGCGCTGTGGCAGGAACATTTGCACGGCGCTCAAGGTCTGCGAACCACGATGGAAAATTTTACCGCCGCGTATTTTCTGGAAGCGGATCGGCTGGGTTATTTCAGTCTCTATGATCCCACGTATCTCTGGGGCGCTACGGTGTATGAAAAGGGCGCGTGGATTCTGCACATGCTTCGCTTTCTTCTCGGAGATTCTTGTTTTTTCAATGCTCTGCAAACCTATGGAAACCATTTTGGCGGAAAAAATGCAACCACCGCTGATTTTGCGCGGGTGGTTTCTGAGAGCTATGGCCAATATCTGGATTGGTTTTTTCAGCAGTGGGTGTACCGGCCCGACATACCGGAATGGAAGGCGACCTGGCAATGTGAAACCAGTGGTCCCCGAAGCTATGAACTGCAGCTCATTATCGAGCAGAGAGGACGGAACGGCCTTGCGATAAAAGCGCCGGTGGAGGTGGAGATCCGCTTGCGAAACCGCGCTTTGCGCGACACGGTATGGGTGGAGCGCGCCAGTGAAACCTTTGTCTATCAAATAGAGGAACCGGCGGTCACTGTAGAGGTGGATCCGGACAAGTGGCTGTTGAAAAAGATAACCGTCATCGGACAGGTGGTGCCCAGCGGACTAGCCGCCGGCGAGACCGGCCTCACCGTCAATTATCCGAATCCGTTTCTAGTGCGAACGCATGGTTGGACGCATTGGCAGCTGCAGGTGGCGAAGGTGCATGCAGCCCTTCCGCTAACTGTCAAGATTTACGATTGCCGCGGCGGACTGGTGGCGACTCTGACGGACGGCAAGTACAGCGCGGGCGTCTATACGCTGTCCTGGGATGGGACAGACCGGTCCGGGACCAGAGTCGCCGGCGGCGTCTATTTTTGCCGATTGCAGGATCCCATGGCGTCGAGCATGAAAAAACTGGTGGTGCTGGATTAGCCTTGGTTACAAGGAGGGATCGATTCTTGACATTCTACACAGGAGAAAGCCATGTCATCCATTGAGATTAATTTGCAGGGGCAGGTGGCGCTGGTCACCGGCGGTTCGCGCGGCATCGGTCGTGCCATCGCTCTGAGGCTGGCTGAGGCCGGCGCCCATGTGGCGATCAATTATCTGCGACAGCGCACCGCGGCGGAAGAGACCGTGGCCGCCATTCGCGCCTTGGAACGGCAAGCCCTGGCCATCCGCGCCAACGTGGGGGAGCATGAGGCCATCGAGGAGATGGTGGGAGAAATAAAAAAGGAGTTTGGCCGGCTGGATATTCTCGTCTCCAACGCCGCCTCCGGCGTTCTCAAGCCCGCCCTGGAGCTGACAGAGAGGCATTGGCACTGGACCATGGATATCAACGCCGGCACGCTGTTGCCGCTGACCCAGCACGCCGTGCCGTTGATGGGCGACAGGGGCGGCCATATCATCGCTGTCTCCAGCCTGGGTTCGGTGCGCGCTATACCCAATTATGCGGCCGTGGGCGCTTCCAAGGCCGCTCTGGAATCGCTCGTCCGCCATCTGGCACTGGAGCTGGCGCCGAAAAAAATCAGCGTCAACGCCGTGTCAGCCGGTGTGGTCGACACCGATGCCTTGAGCCACTTTCCCAACCGGGAACAATTGCTCAGCCATTCCGCGGAGCGGACGCCCACAGGCCGATTGACTACGCCGGAGGACGTGGCGGACGCCGTGCTGTTTCTCTGCAGTGGATTGAGCGCGCAGATTCAGGGACAGACGATTGTCATCGATGGCGGGTATTCGATCACCGGCTGATCCAACGTGTGAAGGGCTGCTAACCAAGCTGGCGCCGCGGTGAATGGCATGCTGAAACTTTAGCGCACGAGAGGGAACTTGATGCAAGCTGATTTTTCTTGGGTCTCTATCAAACAAATGTATACGCCGTTCGGCGACTGCCCTGCATCCCACATGATGTGATGACGTCCCGGCAATTTATGTTTGAGCAACGGACCGGTCATCTTTTTTCCCGTCGCATCGAACACGGTGATGCTCACCACACCTTCTTGCGCAAGATACCAGGACCAAAAGGTTTTGTTGTGGAACAGATCGCTGTGGCTGTGTACGAGCAACTGGTTTCCGGCCGTCTGTTCGGCGGTCATCACCGGTGTACTTTGAGCCGAGGCCGGCGCTGGAATGGCGTGAACGGCCGCGGAATTCCCCATGCCGGCCGTTGTGATGGGGATCGATTGGTCAGGGCCGGGCGAGTGGATTTTACTTTTAACCTGATACACCAGCCAGGGAAGAAAAAAACTGCCCATTGACGCCTGCCGGCCCAGCGAACAGAATCCGTACGTCTTTTTTCCGGACGCCCCAATCTGCAGAGAATGTAAATCACCCGATACCGCGGCCTGGGTCGCGAGGGCAAAGCATAACACGGCAAAGATACGGCCATGCCCGTTCATGAGCGGACTCCTGGTTTCCTTGAATAGACTGCTCGATGAGATAGTCCCTTGAGTGCCGTAACAGTGGTTGAGATCGGGTGTTAGGACCCCTGTCAACACGGTGCGATGGATGGATGTGATTCAGTTCATTGATGGAAAAGATGGACAGATATTGGAGCGAGGCTTTCGCGTGCCGCCTCCCGTCCCGATGTCTGGCTAGGATGCCGATGCTGGATCGGCGCAGCTGATGTGTCGCTGCACCGACGCAAGTATGTACGAAAATAAAAATAGAAAATCAAGGTTTTTTACAAAAAAAAAGGGGTACGTTGTCCGCACCCCTTTTTAGTTTTATTCACGGTACCAGGTGATCAGGCCGGTCTCATGCTGAAAGGCCATGTCCGGATGGGAGGGGGTGATGCGGATGGAAAAACCTTGCTGGCCGGTGCTTTCGCAGAGGATGGCCGCGCTGTACAAATACTGGCCGTTGCCCTCTTTTTTTTCCTGCGTCATGCTCACGCACTGACCGTGGAGAATGCGGCCGTCCGCGTCCAGGGCGCCATAGTACACCTCCACGCGCAGCTCCTCCGGTTTCAATCCGTCCACGGCCACCAGCGCTTTGATGGGATAACTTTCACCCACTTTGAGCTCGTGACCGTTTTCCGTCCGGGTTTCGAGAATGCGGATTTTTTCCCAATGCTGCCGAATGCGTTCTTTCCACTTGGCCAGCGCTTTGGCCGCCTGCAGGCTGCCCTCGGTAAAGTACGCGCATCGCTGCGACGCCGGCATATAATACTGGTTGAAATAGTCCAACACCATGCGATGGGTGTTAAACAGCGGGCTGTTGGCTTGAATGCTTGATTTCATCATGCGGATCCACTCGCGCGGCAGGCCGTTGTTGCCGGCATAGAACAGCGGCACCATATCGTGTTCGAGTACATAGTAAAGTGATTCCGCCTCGTGTTTGTCCTGTTGTTCACTGTTGGCGTACTCTTCGCCGCGGCCGATCGACCATCCCACGGTGTTGCGGTACGCTTCATCCCACCAACCGTCTAACACGCTCAAATTGAGGGCGCCGTTGACGCCGGCCTTCATGCCGCTGGTGCCGCTGGCCTCCCGAGGGCGCCGGGGGGTGTTGAGCCAGACGTCCACGCCCTGCAGCATGTATGACGCGACCTCCATATCATAGTCTTCGAGAAAGACCACGCGATGGCGAAACTCCTCTCTGCGCAGAATGTTGATGATGTCGCGAATGATGGCTTTGCCGTTGTTATCGCGCGGATGCGATTTGCCGGCGATGATGATCTGAACCGGCCGTTCTTTATCATTGACGATCCGGCTGATTCGCTCGAGATCGTAGAACAGCAATTTAGCGCGTTTATATTCGGCAAACCGGCGGGCGAATCCGATGGTGAGCGCCTCCGGATCCAGAACTTCTTTGGCCGCGTCGATCTCTCCGGGATTGGCGCCGGCGTTCTCCAGCTGCTGAGCCAGCCGCTGGCGCGCAAAAGCCACCAGCCGTTCCCGCCGACGCTCATGGGTGCGCCAAAGCTCTTCAACCGGAATGGATTGAACGCTCTGCCACACTTTTTCATCGGCCGGATCCTGTTTCCAGCGCGGTCCGAGGTAGCGATCGTACAGCTCGGCCATGTCCTCGGAAATCCACGTGGGAATATGAATGCCGTTGGTGACGTGACCGATGGGCACCTCTTCCTCCGGCAGAGCGGGCCAGAGATAGTTCCACATTCTGCGCGCCACCTTGCCGTGCAGCCGACTGACGCCGTTGATGCCGCCGGACATGTTGATGGCAAAGATGGCCATGTTGAACTTGCCGCCGGTCTCGGGTCGATCGACTCCCCCCAGATGATGGATCTGCTGGCGGCTGAGCTGCAGGGTGCCAAAATAGCCGCCGAGGTAACTGTCGATCAACCCGGGATCGAATTCATCGATGCCGGCCGGCACCGGCGTGTGGCTGGTGAACAGATTGCTCGAACGAGTGGCCTCCTGCGCCTCGGCAAAGTTCACCCCTCGTTCCTGCATCAGGGTGCGCGCACGCTCCAACGCCATAAAGGCAGAGTGGCCTTCGTTCATATGGCACACGCTGGGACGTATGCCCAGCTTTTCCAAAGCGCGCAGTCCGCCGATGCCGAGCACGATCTCCTGTTTGATGCGCATGTCGTTGTCGCCGCCGTACAGCTGGTCTGTGATATCCTGATCGGAGACGCTGTTCTCCGGCAGATTGGTGTCTAATAGATAGAGCGGCACCCGCCCCACCTGCGCCAGCCAGATTTGCGCTCTGACTTCACGGTCCTGAATCGGAACGGATATTTTCTGCACCTGGCCCTGGTCATCGCGCACCAGTCTGATCGGCATATTGTAAAAGTCGTTGTCCGGATAGAGCTCCTGCTGCCACCCATCTTTGCTCAGGTACTGATTAAAATATCCCTGCTGATAGAGCAGGCCTACGGCGGCCAGGGGAATGCCGAGATCGCTGGCGGACTTTAAATGATCCGCCGCAAGCACTCCAAGGCCTCCTGAATAGGTGGGCAGCCCCTCGGTGATGCCGTATTCCATGGAAAAGTAAGCGACCTGAAAGCCGGCGACCTGGCTGTGTTTTTCCTGAAACCAGGTTTTGCGGGTGAGATAGGCGTGCAGGGTTTCTTTGGCCCGGTTCAGATGAGACAGGTAGCCCTCATCACTTGCACGGATCTCCAGCTTTTTTTGATCGATGCTGCCGAGCAGCAGGATGGGATTGTGCCCGGTTTCTTCCCACAGGTCGCGATCGAGCCGGCGAAACAGCGAGCGGACATCATGATCCCAGGTCCAATACAGGTTATAGGCGAGCTCGCGCAAACAGGCCAGCTCAACGGGCAGGGAGGGGACTACTTTAAAGGTGCGCAACGTGAACATAGTGATGGTAAAACCGCCTTTCTTGTAAGTTGACCATTGCTCCATAGACACTTGCGAGCAGATCGATCCTGTTTTTGGTGATAATGCTTGATAACTTAATGAAAAAATAGCACGCATCCAAGGAAAAACACAGATGTGATCTATATCAACTGCAATCCCTTTGATGGCATGCTAGTTGCAAAAAAGGTATCGTGAGGAGAGATGGTTCGACAGCCGGCCGAGCGATTCAGGGGCAGGCCTGCTGGAGCGTGACAGAGTGATCCTTTCAATGTTAATAAAAATAGTATAATACTGAAAACGCTTCCATGGGCGAAAAACTGAAGCCACCGCTGAGGCGGGCAATGGGAAGCGGCAAGTTGTGAGTGTTTTGTATTGTGCTGAGCAATCGTTTCAAGTAGAGACAATCTTTCACACCATAGTTAGGGAGGAAGTGATGAAGCATTTATCCAAAAGCCTTGTTATCGGTTTGGCTTTGGTGTTGCTCGCTCTGCAGGCGCCGGAGGCGCCGGCATTGACCGGCGATACCTTAAAAGTTGAGAACAGCAGCGGCTGGCCGGGGATAGGCGGGTATCTCATTCCCATCACGCTGAAGAACGCCACTACGCTGCGCGCGTTGGCCTTCCGGTTGCAGGCGAATCCCGATTCGCTGGTCATCACCGCGGTGAATCCGATCCTCAGGGCCGGCGCCTATACCGTGTCCATGGAGCCGGTCGCCAAGGGCGCCCGAATTCTGCTGGTGCCGACCAACGCCAGTACCCCTGCTTTAATACCGGATTCCACGGCTATCCTGCAAGTGGTGGTGACAGTTAAGGACAACACACCCGGTGGCACCAAGGCCACGGTCTCGCTCGATTCGGTCACTGCGGCCAATGTCAGTAATCAGGCGGTGACGGTCAAGACCAAGACGGGCTATTTCTGGTTCGGCACCAAAGGAGATGTCAAATTCGATGAATCCATGGCCGTCGACCTGTTCGATGTGCTGCGGTTGATCGACATCGCCCTAGGAATCGCCCCTCCGGCCACGGAGTATGAGCTATGGGCCGGCGACCTTAGCCCTAATCCCAGCAATCCCTCGATCCTGGGCGATGGTTTGATCGATATCATCGATATCAGCATTCTGCTGGATATGGTGGTGGCCAGCTCAAAAGCCGCTGCGCCGCCGGCCGCCTCTTCGCCCGCGGTGGGCAGCGTCCGTCTCGAGGTGGTGGACCTGCCGCAAAACTATGTCGGCGAGTTGGATGTGCCGATTTACTATCGTGCTTCAGCGCCGATCAGCGGCATCGAATTGGTGTTCAAGACCGATGCCGCGCGCTACCAGCTGGCGCCGCCGAAAAAGACCCTGCTCAGCAAGAATATGACCATGCAGTCGTCGCTGCGCGGCGATGAATTGCACGTGATTCTGTGCAGCACGGACGGCAAGCCGATGCCGGCCGGCGAAGGCGAATTGCTGACGCTGCCGGTGAATCTGCTGCAGCAGCAGACGGAAGCGACCACCATCGCGATCAAACACGCCCAGGCGGGCTCTGAGGCGGCCAGCCGCCTGGAGACGATCTATGCGCGGTCCAACGCCATGGAAGTTCAGGCGCCGGATTCCTATTCCCTGGCGCAGAATTCGCCCAATCCGTTCAATATGTCCACCACCATCCGTTATGAGATTCCCGCTTCGGTGCAGAATGCATTGCGCACCCGAGTGCTGGTGTACAACACTCAAGGACGCCTGGTGCGTACTTTGGAGGACAGACAACGCAACGCCGGCCGCTACACCATCGTCTGGAACGGCCGGGATGATGCGGGCCGCTATGTCGCTTCCGGCATCTATTTCTACAAACTGATCGCCGGCGATGTGATTCTAACTAAAAAAATGGCGGTGATGAAATAGTTCGCCGTGCGGGATTCGGCATCAACCGAACTCTTTCAATGAACGAAACGACAATTAGCGTGAGGAAATAAAAAATGAGATACAAAGGAACGATCACCCTTTTGTTCGTGACGATCACCGCCCTGTTCAGCGTCCCGTTGTTGGCGCAGACGGTGGATGATTTCAACCGGACAAGCCTGGGAAGCAATTGGACGGCTGATCCTGAATATGTGCTGGTGAGCAATACGCTGGACAACAGCGCCACCACCGCCTCATGGGGATATATGGCCGTATACAACGCCGTGGCGAATCCCACCTCGGTCGCTTTTACCTGGGCCGCATCGCCCCTGTGCGATACCGAAGGCGCCAATTCCGGCGCCATCACCCTTTATCTGGATTCGCCGTCGGTGACCGCCAACGGCTACGCCGTCATGCGCCGCTATGGCACCCTGGATTTGCATCCGGTGATCAACGGCGTGATGGATCGCGCCACTTCGTTGTTCTCCGCGACTCCGACACAGGCGAATCCGGCGCCGGGCAGCACCATCAAAGTCATCCCATCCACGGATGCAAGCGGCCATCATTTTGATTTTTATATCAACAACGTCTTTGATGCGCGCCTGACGGACAGCGCGAAACGGTACGGCAACGTTTCCACGCTGTACAGCGGCGTGATTCTCTACGGCAGCCGGACCAATAATATCGATAACTTTGCCGTCACCCTGTCGACGACCTCCACCCTCACCGTCACCTCGCCCAACGGCGGAGAGAGCTGGTTCGCGGGCTCGCATCACAACATCACCTGGACGTCGACCAATTTCACCGACAATGTGGCCATCGAGCTGTCCACCGACGGTGGCGCCACCATTGCCGCGGTGATCGCCGCCTCGGCGCCCAACACCGGCACCTATGATTGGACGGTGACGACTTTTCCGGCGCTGCCCAAAACCAGCTGCCGGATACGCATTTCCAGCGCCACCAACACCACGCCCCGGGATCTCAGCAACAGCAACTTTACCATCGGCCAGGCGCAGATCCCCACGGTGACAGCGCCCAACGGCGGTGAAATCTGGATCGCCAACACGGCGCGCAACATCACCTGGTCCGGTTTTACTTCCGCCAATGTGCGCATCCGTTACCGCATTCGCGACAGTGATCCCTGGACTGACATCACCAGCAGCACGGCCAATGACGGCACCTATGAATGGACCGTGCCCGCCCAGTTCACCGAGACCGCTAAAATCAAAGTCAGCGATACGGCGGAGATCCTCGAGTCCGATGAGAACGACGCCTATTTCAGCATCTCGGCGTACGCCAAGCTGACCGTGGCCAATGCCAGCGGCGGCGCAGGCACCACCGGCAACGTGGTCTATCTGTGGCTGAACAACCAGATCAACATCCGCGGCATCTTTTTCGATCTGGTGGATACCGACAATCACTTGACCGCCGAACGGGTGAACGCCATCGGCCGCGCCTCAGGGTTCACTGTCAGCTATAACGAAACCGGTTCTCGTCTTCGCGTGGCCATGGTGCACATGTCCGGCCAGGTGATCCCCACCGGCAACGGGAGCATCGCTCAGATCAATTACACGACCGCCGGCGGCGCCCCGGTCGGCACCCATTCGACCATGACGCTGGAAAACGTGACCATCAGTGATGCCAACGGCAAGCTCGTCTCGCCGCAGTTGGTGAATGGCAATTTTTACTATGTCCTCATGGGCAATGTGACCGGCCTTGACGGCCTGGTGAATGGGAGTGATCTTGACGTTCTGCGCGATCTGGTGTTAAAACGGCGTGCGCCCACCGGCGATGAGCTGATGGCCGGCGATATGGATCATGACGGCGACATTGACCTGTTCGATTACATGGCGGTGTTCAACATCGTCTATCCTCCGGGGATTTGATTGCCAAAGTCTCACCGCTCACCCCTGTGCTCCGGCGATCAGGGGTGGGCCTGGAGGGACGCAAGAAGCAAAGTCCTATGAACCGAATCCCCGGTCGTTTTAAAAGAGGCGAATGTCGGAGCAGCGCTCTCTTCCGGCTGCCGTTTAGAAAAGACCGGGGTGTTTTACTCGGAAAGGAAACCATGAAACGTTACTGGCTGATGCTCACAAGTTCGCTGATGCTGGCGGGAACAGCGTTGGCCGTGGATTCGGTGGTCCGTCTTGGGGGCGGTATGGGCGCGCCGGGCACGCAGAATAATATTATCTCCATGTCGCTGGAAAATGCGGATCCAGTGAAAAGCATGCAGGTGCAGATCGCCGATTCGCCCAATTGTCTGCGGCCGGACTCGGTATGGCTGACCGAGCGCTGCAGCGACTTTAACGTCTATTACAACGATGTCGACGGCAATTTGAACATCATTGTGATCTCCGGCAATCAATATCTGGCGCCCGGCAGCGGCGAGGTGCTGCGGATCAGCTATACGGTCGCGGAGCAGACCGACACGCTGACGCAAGTAGCCCTGCATTTGTCCAAGGCCATTGTGGTGGGCCAGAATTATGTGTCGTTGCCGGTTCAGATCATCAACAATCAATTCACACTAACCGGCGCCACGGCGGTGGACCAGCAGAGGGGCGTTCCAATGGAGTTCAAGCTCGATCAGAACTATCCCAATCCCTTTAATCCGACCACCCAGATTCCATTCTCCTTGCAAAAAGAGGGGTGGGCTCAGCTGGCAGTTTTCAACTCGCTGGGTCAACGCATTCGCACGCTGGTGCAGGGGCGGCGCCAGCCCGGTGTGCATCAGGCCGAATGGGACGGCTGTGACGACCACGGCCAACCGGTGGCCGCTGGACTCTATCTGTACCGGCTGGACGCCGGCGGTCACAGCCTGACCAGGCGTATGCTCTATGTGAAATAAAAAAACGTCCAGCGGACGTTCATTTACAGGGTATCATAGAAAACCCCCGGCGGAGAAACCGGGGGTTTTCCATTTGCATCTGGTAAGGAGGAGGGGGGAGGAAAAGAAAAGCCGGCCGATATTAAAACAGGTGAATCATATTCGGCCAGTTGATATTCGCCCTTCGTGTTCCCTTTATCGGAACACTAAACCTAGGTGCAAAAAATGTGCCTGAAAAAGGCGTCGCTAAATCCGGGGTTCGCAATGGACCGTGGAGTGCAGGGTAGAAAGAATCAGCGGGGAATGCGCATCAGTTGATCACGGATGCGGCTGAATTCCGCCAGGTCACGGCGCAGCCCGTCGTGGTGGGGCATGGAGGTCAACTCTCTGCGGATGCGGTTGATGCGGTTGAGAAAGGGGGGATGGGTGCGGCGCAACAGAGCCACGGAGTCTTTGTTTTCCTTGTCCTGCAGCCGGATCTTTTGCACCAGGGTGAGCAGGCCTTCAGGATCATAGTTGGCTTTCCACATGTACTTGGCCGCCAATGCGTCGGCCGAATACTCTTCTTTTTCCGGGTAATCGAGGATCGTATCCTCGGTAAAGAGATTTTGCAGGATTTGGATGGCGAGTTCGGGATTCTGGCCGAACACGGATTGAGCGGCAAAGGCATAAGAGTATTTATTGGCCATCCGGTTCACCGCGTTGCGCCGGCCGATGTGGGCGATCTCGTGGCTCAGCACTGCAGCCACCTCATGGGCGGTTTCGGCTTTTTCGACCAGTCCGCGGTAGATGTAGATCGACCCGCCGGGCAGGGAGAAATGGTTCAAATCCGGTTCGTTGACGATAAAGACCGTATACTCCAGGCCGGTCCAATCTGATTTGGCGCCGAGTTCTTTGCCCAGTTGATTAAAAAAGTCGCTGATCTCGTGATTGCGCACCAGGCGCAGCAGTTTGGGCGATTGTACGGCAATTTCGCGTCCCAGCGCTGCTTCTTCATCCAATGTGACAAAGCTGAGGGTACCGGTTTTTTGACTGCCGGCGCAGGACAACAGGGTCAAGGCGATGAGGAGTAATTTTTTCATACGCGTCGATCAAAGGTTGAGTGCAATGAGGTCGCGGCCGCAGTCAGGGCGTTCATTTCACCAGCTGTTCAAATTCCTCTTCACTGATGATTTTGACGCCCAGAGTTTGTGCTTTCGCCAACTTGGAGCCTGCGGCTTCTCCGGCCACGACGTAATCGGTTTTCGCGCTGACCGAGGAGACGGCGCGGCCGCCTCTCTGTATTACCAGCGCTTCGGCCTCTTCGCGTGAATATTTTTGCAGGCCGCCGGTGAAACAGAAACTTTTTCCCGCCAGAGTGGTGTCCGTGTCCGGCTGCCACTGCATGGTCACCCCTCCTTTTTGCAGCCGTTTCAGGATGCCGAGATTTTCTCGAGTGGAAAAGAAATCGACCACGCTTCGCGCCACCTGCGGTCCGATTTCATGGATGCCGAGCAGTTCTTCCTCGCTGGCTTGGGCGAGTTTGTCCAAGCCGGCGAAGTGGTTCACCAGCACGCGGCTCAAGTGTTCTCCGACAAAGCGCAGGCCCAGGCCGAAGAGCAAGCGATCCAGCGGCCGGCGGCGGCTGGCGTCGATGGCTTGAAGCAGATTTTTCGCTGATTTTACCGCCATGCGTTCCAAAGCGCTGAGATCCTTTTCCTGGAGAAAGTACAGATCACTGACGTCTTTGACCAGCTTTTTTTCAACCAGCTGTTCGATGAGTTTTTCCCCCAACCCATCGATGTCCATGGCTTTTTTACTGCTGAAATGGAATATGCGTTCGCGCAATTGCGCCGGACAGGCGAGGTTGATGCAGCGTTGGGCGGCTTCGCCCTCGGGCCGAATGGTGCGGCTGCCGCATTCCGGGCAGGTTTCCGGCAGCGTGAATTTTTTTTCCGCTCCGTTTCTTCTCGAGGCGATGGATTTGACCACTTCCGGGATCACATCGCCGGCGCGCTGCACCAGCACCCAGTCGCCCAGCCGAATGTCCTTGCGATCGATCTCGTCCTGGTTGTGCAGGGTGGCGCGGCTCACCTCCACGCCGCCGATCTTCACCGGCTTCATCACCGCCACCGGCGTCAGCACGCCGGTGCGACCCACCTGCACGATAATATCGAGAATCCGGGTGGTTTCCTGTTGCGCGGGAAATTTGTAAGCAATGGCCCAGCGTGGGCTTTTCGTTTTGGCGCCCAGCCGCTCCTGATCCGCCAGCCGGTTCACTTTAACCACGATGCCATCGATCTCATAGGGCAGTTGTTCGCGTCGCTCCGACATCTCGCGGTGATAGCGGATGACTTGCTCGGCGCCGGCGCAGGGCCGGACCAGCGGGTTGACGCGCAGCCCGAGTTTCTTGAACGTCTCCAGCAGGTGTTGGTGGGAGTCATAGTCAAGGCCGGTCACCTGTCCGGCGCCGTAACAAAAGATCTCCAGCGGCCGTGAGGCGGTGATCTGCGGGTCCAGTTGGCGCAGCGAGCCTGCGGCCGCGTTGCGCGGATTGGCGAACAGGGGCTCGCCGTCCGCCTGGCGTTGGCGATTGAGTTTTTCAAACGCCTGTTTGGAGAGCAGCACTTCGCCGCGCACCTCCAGCCGGGGAAGCGGCTGAAACAGGCTGAGGGGAATGGTTTTAATGGTTCTCAGGTTTTGGCTGATGTTTTCGCCCACCAGGCCGTCGCCGCGGGTGCTGCCGGCGACAAAACCGCCGTTCTCATAGATCAGCTCCACCGCCAGACCATCGAGCTTGGGTTCGCAAAAATAGTCCACGGTTTCCCGGCCGAGAAGCCGCCGTGTGCGTTCATCGAACTCGAGGAATTCGCTCTCTTGCAGCGCGTTGTCGAGGCTGAGCATGGCGATCGAGTGCGGCAGGGGCTCAAAGGCGTCGGACGCCTGGCCGCCGACGCGTTGCGTCGGCGAATCGGGGGTGATGTATTGCGGATGCGCGGCTTCCAATGCGATCAGTTCGCGCATCAGCTGGTCGTATTCGGCGTCCGAGATCTCGGGATCGTCCAGCACATAGTAGCGGTAGTTGTGCGCGGCCAATCGCTCGCGCAGGCGTTTAATTTTTTCTTCGGGGTCTTGCATGTCGTTCGGGTAGTGTGCGGTTTTTCAGTTTACGTCCGTGATGGCTCCAGCGGACGCCGTCTATTTGGTCTTGATGCCCAGCAGCGCTTTCAGGACATAGATGGCGATCTGCGGATTCTCTTTCAGCCGCCGGGTGCAGTAGGCGTACCAGCGTTTGCCGAACGGCACATAGACGCGCAGCTTGTGGCCTGCCTGGACGATGAGGTCGCGCAGCTCTTCATCCACGCCCAGCAGCATCTGAAATTCGTAGCGATCGTGGGGCAAGGCCAGGGCGTCGATCAGGCGCAGCGCCTGCCATACCAGTTTTTCATCGTGAGTGGCGATGCCGACATAGCAGCCGGCCTGCAGGCCGTGTTCGAGGAGCAGGGCATAATTCTCGTTGACGATCTGGGGATTTTTAAACGCCACCCTGCGCGATTCTATATAGATGCCCTTACACAGGCGGAAATTGGTCTTTTGCGCCGTCAGGTTTTTCAAGTCCGCCAGCGTGCGGCGCAGATAGGCCTGCAGCACGATGCCGCTGTTAGGGAATTCCGCGTGCAGCTGTTGAAACAGCTCCAGGGTGGCGGAGGTGACGCCGGCATCTTCCATATCCACGCGGACAAAGACGCCGCTGGCGGCCGCTTTCTGCATGATGCGGCGCACGTTCTGCCGGCATTGTTCGCGATCGATCAGCAGCCCCAACTGGGTGAGTTTCAGAGAAATGTTGCAGTCCAGCTTTTCCTGTTCAATCGCTTCCAGCACACGATGATAGTCCGCGATGGCCTCTTCGCACAGCGCGGGGTCTTGGGTGCTCTCGCCGAGCACGTCCAGCGTGGCGCACATGCCCTGCCGATTCAACTGTCTGACGGTACGGACCGCATCCGCCAGTTCGACGCCCGCCACGTACGGTCGCGAGATCCATCGGACGATCGGCTTGGGCACCAGCGGGAGAAAAGCAACGATGAGGTGGTTAAACAGGTTCATAGTCTGTTCCTTCCCAAGAGTGATCGAGGGGGAGTCCGGAAAATGCGCTTCATGTTAATTTTTTTTTGTCTTAAAGTCAAGTCAAAACTCCGACCTTTCATCAGGAAACATTTTCTTGATTTTATTCGCAGGAAAGGCTATATTAGCACATTATTCCTTTATGGAGGACGCCCCTGGATGGGGAAGGTGATCACGATAGCGAATCAGAAGGGCGGGGTGGGCAAAACCACCACTTCGGTCAATTTAGCGGCGTGTCTGGCTGTGGCTGAATATCCCACTTTGCTGATCGACATGGATCCGCAGGCCAACAGCACCAGCGGGTTGGGTTTCAACCAAAAGGACATGAAAAAAACCATCTATGACGTCCTGATCAACGAGGAAGCACTGTCGGCGGCGGTGGTGGATACAGAGCTTAAGTATCTGAAACTGGTGCCCAGCTCGATCAATCTGGTGGGCGCGGAGGTGGAATTGGTCTCGGTCCTTTCGCGCGAACACCGGCTGCTGCGCAAGATCAGCGAAGTGCGTGATGATTACAAGTTTATTCTGATCGATTGTCCCCCTTCGTTGGGGCTGTTGACGCTTAATTCATTGGCTGCTTCCGATTCGGTGCTGATTCCGATTCAATGTGAGTATTACGCCCTGGAGGGGCTGGGGCAATTATTGAACACGATTCGTCTGGTGCAAAAGCATCTCAACGAAAAATTGCTGATCGAAGGCGTTTTACTGACCATGTACGACGCCCGCCTGAATCTGTCGCGGCAGGTGGCCGAGGATGTGCGCCGTTATTTTGAAGGCAAGGTCTTCGACACCATCGTCACCCGCAACGTGCGCTTGAGTGAAGCCCCGAGTTTCGGCAAACCGATTATTCTTTATGACGCGGTATCGTCCGGCAGTGAAAATTACATGAGTTTGGCTGAGGAAATAATCAAGAATGGCGAATAAAAAAGCGCTGGGGAGGGGTCTCGGCGCTCTGATCCCTGATGTTCCTGCGGAAGAAAAGCAATCCGGATCCATTCAGTTCATCGAAGTGGACAAAATCTCGCCCAATCCGTTTCAGCCGCGTGAAACGTTCAAGCCCGAAGCTTTGGCCGAACTAAAACAATCGATCGCTGAAAAAGGCCTGGTTCAGCCGGTGACCGTGCGCAGGCACGGCGCCGGGTATCAGCTGATCGCCGGGGAGCGCAGGCTGCGCGCAGTGCGGGATCTGGGCATGGAATCCATCCCGGCCTATCTCGTGGATGTGGAGACGGATGAGGAACTGCTGGAACTGGCGATCATCGAGAACATCCACCGGGAAAATCTCAATCCCATGGAGTTGGCGGCCAGCTATAAGCGCTTGATGGATGAATGCAAGCTGACCCAGGAGGATGTGGCGGTCAAAGTCAGCCGCGATCGTGCGTCGGTGGCCAATTTTCTCCGTCTGCTCAAACTGCCGCGGCGCATTCAGGAGAGCCTGCAGAACAACGAGCTGACCATGGGCCATGCGCGCGCCCTGCTCGCTTTGGACAGCCATGAGGAACAGATCGATCTTTGGCGAACGATCATCAAACGGTCGCTCTCAGTCCGTCAGGTCGAGAACCTGGTGCGCAGCCAAAGTAAAAAGAGTAAGCCCAAATCCCGGGCCAGCGAGACCCAGGCGGTGTTCATTCAGGACATTGAGAACAAGCTGCGCACGCGTCTGGCCACCAAGGTGACCGTGCGGAGCCGAAGCAAGGGGGGCGTTATCGAAGTAGATTATTATTCGGCGGACGATCTGGACCGATTGGTCGCGCTGATATCAGGCGAGTGACAGGGCGCGGCAGGGACGACGGCGAGCCGGGCTAATGAAGCCGAACAAAAGCCACAAAAAAGCGCAAAAGGCACAAAAGCTACAAAAAAACGCAAAAAGCACAAAAGCCACAAAAAAGCGCAAAAAGCATAAAAGCCACAAAAAAGCATAAAAAGAATACAAAGCATAAAAAGCACTAAAGGCACATAAAGCGCGGCTGTGGAATTCAACATAGATAAATATCGTCCCAAAGCGCGAAAACAAAGAACAGGCCGCGGCCTGCAGGTTCTGCTGGTTCCGGAGGGCGGGGTTCAGCCCAGGACGTTTGTTCTCACACCACGGCGTATGCTGATCCTCAAGATCGCCGCTGTATTGCTGGTTTTGCATATTCTGTTCGGTTTTTACGCGTATGCGGCGATCTCGCGCGATCGTCTGCGCCTCCGTTCGCTGGAGCAGGCCAACCGGCAGTTGAATGAAAACAGCCGGCGCATCGACGAGTTGTCCACGGCGTTCAAATCCATGGAAGAGTTGGACGCTAAAATTCAAGCCGCTCTGGGCTTGGATCATGGCGGCCAGGGATCGCCCGGTACGGCAGAGCCCAGGTCCGCCGGAATCGCCCTGTCGCTCGAGCGGCCGTATGCAGACGGTCGGTCGCAAAGGGCAGGCCAAAGCTCTGCCCCGGAGCAGGTGCGCGTGGGTGAAAAAATCATCATGACCCAGGCCGGCGCGCAGAGCGACCTGCACGAGTATCTGCGTGATCTGCCCACCTATCTGCCGGTGGAAGGGGTGTTGACCAACGATTACGATGCCTCTGCCGGCGGAGGCTCTGCCTCCAGCCATCGGGGTGTGGATATTGCGGCGCCGCGCGGTTCCGCGGTTCGTGCGGCCGGCGATGGGGTGGTGGTTTTTTCCGGCTGGACCGAATTCCTCGGCCATCTGATCATTCTCTACCACGGCAAAGGCTATTTCAGCTTTTACGGCCACAACCAGTCGCTGCTGGTCGGAAGCAATGCGCTGGTCCGTAAGGCTGATGTGATCGCGTTGCTGGGCAATTCCGGCATCAGCTCCGCACCGCATCTGCATTTTGAAATCTGGAAGGACGGGGTCCCACAGGACCCCAAAAAATATATTCTAGCTTTTGCACGCATGTGATCGGTTGACGATCCGGCATTAAAAAAACGGAACCTCAAGATGAAAAACTTGGACAAGCCGGGGGAACTGAGCACTATTCTCGGCCGTGGTTCGGTGGTCGACGGCAATCTCAAGGTCGAACACTCTCTGCGGATCGACGGCAAGGTCAATGGCGATGTCACCTCCACCGACACCCTGATCGTCGGAGCCGAGGGCGAGATCACCGGCAAAGTGACGGTGAAAAATCTGATTTTGGGCGGCAAGATATTCGGATCCCTGACCGCTCCGGGGCGCACGGTGCTCGAGAGCAAGTCCGAGTTCCACGGCGATCTCAAGACTTCCAAGTTGGTGATCGACGAAGGCGCTGTCTTTGACGGCAAGTGCTCCATGAGCGAATCGGCCAGAGGCGTCGATTCCAAAAAGAAAGAGGCGTCGGCCAAAGAGGACGATTCCATCATCAAGTAGGATTCTGCCGCATGGCAGAATCCCAAACTGCAGAAGAAGAGCGTTCCTTCTGATGAAAAGCAAATGGAATATGCGGGCTTATGGCCGATTTTTCGATTTAGGCTTTCAGTTGGCCGTGGGCTTTGGCTTGGGATTCGCGGGCGGCTGGTGGCTGGATAACAAGCTGCATACCACGCCTGTGTTGTCGCTGCTGGGCTTGATGCTGGGAGCGGCGGCGGGTTTTTTGAACATTTATCGCGCGGTGTACCCTGTTCATGACAGAACCAAGGATGGCAACAAAAACTGAGAGCACGAAACGCGAGCTACGGATTTTACTCTTTACGACGATCGGTTTTGCGGTAACTCTGCCGTTGGTATATTATCTTACCAGCTTGCCTTTTGTTTACTCCTTCACTCTGGGTTATCTTGTCTGCCTCGTCACCGTCCTGTTGGGAGTGGCCTCCGTCCGTTGGGGCTTTAACAAAAAGAGCGCAACCTTTTACAAGGTGGTCTGGGGAGGGATGTTGTTCCGCCTGGCGCTCTTTTGCCTGAGCATGATCATCCTGATGCGATGTACGGCTTTGCCGGTCAGCGGATTTTTTGTTTCGTTCGTTCTGTTTTATCTGGTGCTGCAAGTGCAACAAGTGCGGCTGGTCCAAGAAACATTAAAAAAAGATAAGCAATGACACAAGAAGTGGTTGAAAAAATCGTCGATCATGGTTCTCTCGCAACGGCGGAACTCGCGGAGCACGGCGCCGGGGCGGTGCAGCATGCCGCGGAGCATGGCGGCGAGACCGGCGTCGGTTTTATGATGCATCACATCATGGCGCAGCCGGTGATCAAGCTGCCGACGGTCCTGGGCATCGATCTGACCATCACCAACCACACGGTGATGATGTGGATCGTGTCGCTGATTCTGATCCTGGCCTTTGGCCTCTCCTTTCGGCGCAAGGGATTGGTGCCAAAGGGCCGGATGGCCAACGCGCTGGAAGCCCTGGTGCTGTACATTCGGGATGACGTCATTATGCCCAATCTGGGGCCGGCGGGCAAAGCGTACGCGCCGTATCTGTTGACCGCTTTCTTTTTTATTCTGTTGTGCAATCTGCTCGGCCTGGTTCCTTTCGCCGCCACCGCCACCGGCAACATCGGCGTCACCGCGGGGCTGGCCATCCTCACGTTGTTGACCGTGGTGTTGGCCGGCATTCGCGCGCACGGGGTGGGAGGTTTTCTCCGCCAGTTCATGCCGCACGGCATTCCCTGGTGGCTGGGCTTTGTCATGGTGCCGGTGGAGGTGATGAGTCTGATCACCAAGCATTTCGCTCTCACCATTCGACTTTTCGCCAACATGATCGCCGGCCATCTGACGATTCTGTCGTTGATGAGCATCATTTTTATTTTCAAAAATTATTTCATCGCCCCGTTTCCGCTGGCGATCATGGTTTTTTCCAGCATCCTGGAAATTCTGATCGCCTTTATTCAGGCGTATGTTTTCACCATTCTGTCTTCGGTCTTTATCGCCGGATCTCTGGCCTCTGAGCACTAGAGTCCGGAACGGCGAGCCGGAGGAGAAGCAACCATTACATTCACATAACACTCACCCCATCATCAAGGAGGAAGTATGGATCCCAAAGCATTTGCATTCCTGGCAGCCGGTCTTGGCGCAGCCGGCGTCACCTTCGGCGCTGCGTACGGCATCAGTAAATTGGCCAGCGCCGCCATCAGCGGCATCGCCCGTCAGCCGGAGGCCGCCGGCGACATTCGCGGCGCCATGATCATCACCGCCGGTATGATCGAAGGCGTGGCGTTGTTCGCCGCCGCCATCTGCATTATGTTGGCCTTCAAATAAAAGGAATAGGGTTACCTCATGGAACTCATGACCCCGAACAGTGGTGCGATTTTTTGGACGATCCTCACGTTCCTCACCCTGCTGCTGATCCTGCGCAAACTGGCGTGGAAACCGATCCTTGGCATGGTCGATGAACGGGAGGGACAGATCAAGGCTTCTCTGGAGCAGGCGGAAAAGGTCTCTCAGGACGCCAAAAAGACCCTGTCTGAGCAGGCCCAGATCCTCGATGCAGCCCGCCGGGAGAGCCAGGAGATACTGGCCAAAGCGCGTCAGGCCGCCGAAGTCAGCAAGGCTGAAATCGTACAGAAAGCCCAGACAGAAGCGGAGCAATTGATCCAGCGCGCCACCCGTGAGATTCAGCTCAGCCGCGACAAAGCGATATCGGAATTACGTGACCTGGCGGTTGAACTCTCCATGACCGCCACCGGCAAGCTGATCGGCAAATCTCTGGATAAAAAAGATCACGAAAAATTGGTCAAAGAATCGCTGCAAAAAATAGGTAATGTAAATTGAGGCCTCATCCTATAGCCCGACGATATGCCCGGGCGCTCTACGAGTTGGCCGGCCAGCACCATTCGGAAACGCAGATCATGCAGGAGGTGAAGATGTTCACCCAACTGCTGACCGATGATGACCGCCTGCGCGCCTTTATGCTTTCACCCCAGGTGGATCGGCGTCTCAAAGCCCAAATGCTGGAAAAAGCGCTGGCCGGCAAAGTGTCCCAGTTGTATTATCATTTCCTGCTGCTGTTGTTGCGCAAAGGACGCCAATCGCTGTATCAGGAGATCGAATACGAGATCGGGCTTTTGTACGACGCCGGGCATCATCGGCTGCGGGCGGTTGTGACGTCGGCGGTGGCGCTTTCCCCGCAGCAGCTCGAGTCTCTGCGCAAACAGTTGGCGGAGAATTACCAGGCCGAAATGCTGATCGAGAACACCATCGATGAAACGATCCTCGGCGGTCTGGTGATCCGCGTCGGCGGACGGGTGCTGGATGCCAGTCTGCGCCATCAGCTCGATCGCCTGCGCAAGGAACTGGGGCAAGCCAAATTCGAATCAACCTTATAGTGAACCTTATACGAGGTTACAGGATTTTTCATGGAAATCAGACCTGAAGAAATCACGTCTGTTCTCAAAAAACAGATAGAGTCATTTGAAAAGCACGTCGACCTGGAAGAGGTGGGCGAAGTGATCCAGGTGGGAGACGGCATCGCCCGCGTCTATGGATTGGAAAACATCATGTCCATGGAACTGGTCGAGTTCCCCAACGGCGTGTACGGCATGGCCCTGAACCTGGAAGAGGATAACGTCGGCTGCGTGCTCTTTGGCGAAGACGCCAAAGTGAAAGAGGGCGACACCGCCAAGCGCACCGGCCGTGTGGTCGAAGTGCCGGTGGGGCCGGAACTCTGCGGTCGCGTGGTGAATCCTCTCGGACAACCGATCGACGGCAAAGGTCCGATCAACGCCAAGAAAACCAGTCCGCTCGAGCGCAAGGCGCTGGGCGTGGTCCAGCGACAGCCGGTCAAGGAGCCGCTGCAGACCGGTCTCAAGGCCATCGATTCGATGATCCCGATCGGCCGCGGACAGCGCGAGCTGATCATCGGCGACCGTCAGATCGGCAAGACCGCCATTGTCGTCGACACTTTTATCAATCAGAAGGACAGCGGCGTGATCTGCATCTATGTGGCCATCGGCCAGAAAGGCTCCACCGTGGCCCAGGTGGTCAAAACCCTGGAAGAGAACGGCGCCTTGGATCACACCATCATCGTCTGTTCCACCGCGGATTCGCCGTCGCCGATGCAGTACATCGCGCCCTATACGGGCGCAGCCATGGGCGAGTATTTCCGCGACAACGGACAGCACGCGGTCATCGCCTATGACGATCTTTCCAAACACGCCTGGGCCTACCGTCAGGTGTCGTTGCTGCTGCGCCGTCCTCCCGGACGCGAGGCCTATCCCGGCGACGTGTTTTATCTGCATTCGCGCCTGCTGGAACGCGCGGCCAAGTTGAACGACAAGCTCGGCGGCGGTTCGCTGACCGCTCTGCCGATCATCGAAACCCAGGCCGGCGATTTTTCCGCCTATATTCCGACCAACGTCATCTCCATCACCGACGGCCAGATCTATCTGGAACCCGGCCTGTTCTACAGCGGCGTTCGCCCGGCCATCAATGCCGGTCTGTCGGTCTCACGCGTCGGCGGCAATGCGCAGATCAAGGCGATGAAAAAGATCGCCGGAAGCCTGCGCCTGGATCTGGCCCAGTACCGCGAGTTGGAGGCGTTCGCCAAATTCGGCTCTGATCTGGACAAGGCGACGCAGCGGCAGATCAACCGCGGTCAGCGGTTGGTGGAACTGCTGCGGCAGAACCAGTATCAGCCTCTGCCGGTGGAAAAGCAGGTGGCCGCCATCTATCTCGGCGTCCGCGGGTACCTGGATGAAGTTCCGGTGTCGCGGGTGGCTGAGGCGGAGGAGGCGTTCATCCGCTTTCTGGATCGGGAACATGAGGCGCTGCTGCGCGATCTGCGCGACCGCAAAGAGCTGACCGAGGAGATCGATCAGCGGCTGGCGGACGCCTGCGTGGCATTCGTCAAAACCTTTAGCGCGGCGGCTTGATCTATGGCGACGTTACGGGACATCAAACGCCGCATCGCCAGCGTCCGCTCGACGCAGCAGATCACCAAAGCCATGAAGATGGTGGCGGCGGCCAAGTTGCGCAAGGCGCAGAACCGCCTGGTGAGCACGCGGCCCTATGCCTATGAGATGCTTGAGGTGCTGCGGCATGTGACGTCGCGGCTGCGCAAGCGGGCGCACCCGCTGCTGGAGAGCCGCCGGGTTCATAAAGTGCTCTATGTGCTGGTGACCGCGGATCGCGGATTGTGCGGTGGTTTCAACTCTAATCTCATCCGCCGCTGCCAGAGCGAGCTGGAACAGAATCCGACCAAGTCGAAAATGCTGATGCCGGTCGGCCGCAAGGGTTATGATTTTTTTCGCCGCCGCAATGCGACCATCCCCGCTCATTTTATCGACCTGTTCAACAGTCTGGATTTTCATCACGCCAAAACCATTGCGGCCAAACTGATGCAGATGTACACCGATAAACAGGTCGATCAGGTTCTGGTAATCTATAACGAGTTTAAATCCGCGGTGCAGCAAAAGATCGTGGTGGAACAGCTGTTGCCCATTCCGGCGATGGAGCCGGAAAATCCCAAACGGTATCCGGTGGGTTTTCTCTTTGAGCCGCAGCCGGCCAAATTGCTTGACCAGCTGTGTCCGCTGAATTTAAACACGCAGATGTGGCGCATCCTTTTGGAGAGCAACGCCTCTGAATGCGGCGCCCGGATGACGGCCATGGAATCGGCGAGCGAGAACGCGGAGGACATGATCAAAGAGCTGGTTCTTTTCTACAATAAAACGCGTCAGGCGGCCATCACCAACGAATTGAACGAAATCGTCGCCGGCGCTAACGCTCTGCGCGGATAAACCCATCTACGCCGGCGGCGGGCTGGTCCTGTTCCGGCGCCACAATTATGGAGAGTGTATCAATGGCTAATACCGGACGCATCACCCAGATCATCGGACCTGTGGTAGATGTCTTTTTTGAAGCGGGCAAATTGCCGGCTATTAATAATGCGCTGGAAATCAAGCGGTCGGACGGATCGCGCCTGGTGCTGGAGGTTGCCCAACATCTGGGTGAGAGAACCACCCGTTGTGTGGCCATGGATTCCACCGACGGCCTGCAGCGCGGCCAGAGTGTGATCGATACCGACGCGGCCATCAAAATGCCGGTGGGCAAGGGCGCCCTGGGCCGTCTGCTCAATCTTATCGGCGATCCCATCGACGAGTTGGGTCCCATGGAGGCCATGGATTACTGGCCCATCCATCGCGAATCTCCCAAGTTCGAAGAGCTGGAAACCAAGACCGAGATGTTCGAAACCGGCATCAAGGTCATCGATCTGCTCGAACCCTATGCCAAGGGCGGCAAGACCGGCTTGTTCGGCGGCGCCGGCGTGGGCAAGACTGTATTGATCATGGAGTTGATCAACAACATCGCCATTCAGAAGGGCGGGTTCTCGGTGTTCGCCGGCGTCGGCGAGCGCACGCGCGAGGGCAATGATCTCTGGCTGGAGATGCAGGAAGCCGGCGTGATCAATATGCAAGACCTGTCGCAGAGCAAAGTGTCCATGGTGTTCGGGCAGATGAATGAACCGCCGGGTGCGCGCCAGCGCGTAGGCCTGTCGGCGTTGACCCTGGCCGAGTATTTCCGTGATGTGGAGCACAAGGACGTGCTGCTGTTCATCGACAACATCTTTCGTTTCACCCAGGCCGGCTCAGAGGTGTCCGCTCTGCTCGGACGCATGCCGTCGGCCGTGGGGTACCAGCCCACCCTGGCCACGGAGATGGGCCAATTGCAGGAACGCATCACCTCCACCAAGACCGGTTCGATCACCTCGGTTCAGGCCATCTACGTGCCGGCCGACGATTTGACCGATCCGGCGCCGGCCACCACCTTTAGCCATCTCGACGCGACCACGGTGTTGAGCCGCCAGCTGGCGGAGATGAGCATCTACCCGGCGGTGGACCCGCTGGATTCCACCTCGCGCATCCTCGATCCCCGCGTGGTCGGCGAACAGCACTATCGCGTGGCGCGCACGGTGCAGCAGATTCTGCAAAAGTACAAAGATCTGCAGGACATCATCGCCATCCTGGGCATGGAAGAGCTCTCTGAGGAAGACAAGCTGACCGTGAACCGTGCCCGCCGCATCCAGCGGTTTCTGTCGCAGCCGTTCTTTGTCGCGGAAAAATTCTCCAGCTTTAAAGGCCGTTACGTGAAACTGGAGGACACCATTCGCGGCTTTAGCGAGATCATCGAGGGCAAGCACGATGATTTGCCCGAACAGGCGTTCTGGATGGTGGGCGATATCGATGAAGCGGTGGCAAAAGCCAAGCAGATGCGTGAAGCCTAACTCCGGTGACGGGCCGACCGGCGGAGCGGCCCGGACCGCCATTGCGATCCTAACCCAATAGTAGATATTATGGATAAATTATTCAAGCTTGAAATTATCACGCCGCAGCGTGTGGTTTTCTCAGGCCCGGTGCGTCAGGTTCAGGCGCCGGGCATCGGCGGCCGTTTTGGCATCCTCTACAATCACACCCCGTTTCTGACCACGCTGCGGATCGGCGCGATTGAGGTGGATACCGAGAACGGCAAAAAATGGTTTGCCGCCAGCGGCGGGTTCGCCGAGGTGATGGAAAACAAGATGTCGATTTTGGTGGAAACCGCCGAGGAGGCGAGTGAGATCGACGTGCAAAGGGCCCAGGCTGCCCGCGAACGCGCTTGGAAACGGCTGCACGAAGAGCGAACAGCGGATATCGACCATGCCAGGGCCCAGGCGGCTCTGGCGCGTGCCATCAATCGATTGACTGTGGCCGAACAACGGGCCCGAAGCTAGAAAGGAACCGTGCCAGCGCGTAATTATTCCCTTGACAGAGAATAAAAATATCTTTAATATTATTTCAAATATGAATTCGGCGCCAAACACCCTTACGCGCCGTTTTCACTTTTTGTGTGTGGAAAGGGCAGCGCATGAATCGATTCCGCTTTCATCCCGTGTTCTGCATCTGGCGACGGGTTCCGATACTGCTTAGCCCTGGGGGGGTGGTTCTCTTCCTTCTCCTGCTGACCGCCTTGCGCTCTATCGCTTGGGCGCAAACCAGCCCTTCTCCTGAAATACCCTTTGAAGAACGACTGCGCTATTATCTCAACGACAAAACCCGGGATGCGGTGCGCGACCTGTTGGCCCAGGAGCGTCAGGTGCTGCAACTGGTGCAAAACCTCCATGCGGAGATCAAGGCCCGCGGACCGGAAGGGCTGGCCGCTGATCAGGCCGGCTTTCATCAGATCTACGATCACCGGGATACCCTGGTGCATTCCTATCAACGGGAACTGGCGCGGTTGGTGGATGTTTATGACGACCTGCAAAAGCTGCAGCGGGTGGCGGATTACCGCGGCGACGAACGGCTGCTGAATCAGGTGGCCGGCAGCAAACAGGAACTGCTGGCCTCGGTGGACGATCCCGCGCTCTATAAGAAAGGGATCTATAGCAGCCGCCGCGTCGGCGGCATGCTGGATGAATACACCAGCGAATTGGATTCTCTGCTCAACATCTATGATGCGTTGGAACGGGCCCGGGGCCGGGCGCAGCAACAGAACAACGCGGATGCTCTGAACAGCATCAGCGAGCAGCAGAAGCGGCTGTTTCAGGTGTTCAGCGGCTGGAACAAACTGGGCCCCATGGCCGACACCACGATGCTGCGGCTGCGCCATGAAGCGCAATCCCTGAGCCTGGTCATGCAGCAGGTGGATTCGCTGAAAGGGAGCGGCGGCGCCCAGGAGGCCCGACGGCTGGAGGCGGTAAAATCCGCACTGCTCAACCGCGTGGACAAAAACCTCATCGACCTGCTGACCCAGGCCGGCTATTCTCTCACCGCCTATCCCACGGTTTCGGATTACATCGACGCTTGGAAAAAAGAGCGGCTGCTGGACGTCCGCACGCGGCTGACCGAATATCAGATCATGCAAAAACGGCTGTTGGAATCCGCCACGCTGGATCAGCGCGATCGCATGCTGCAGCGCGAACTCGGCAGCCTGGCGGTGAATTTCTCCACAGGCGAGTACCGCCTGACCGAGTTCCAGATCGAGAGCATTAAAGCGCAATTCAGCCCCTATTATTCCTATTTTGTGCCGCTCAATTATTATCTGGCGGAGTGCAAGTATCACCGCAAGGCCTATGATGCGGCGCGTGATCTCTATGCGGACCTGGCCGCGGACACCAGCTCAAGCCGCTATCGCGCCGCCAGTCTGATCCGACTCATGCAGTACGCCGCCACCTTTCATCTGCAGCAGGATTTTTTCACCCAGTATGACCGGTTGCTCAAGGAACCGCAGGCCGACGCGCAGCAGCGGGCCTTCGCCCATTATTTGGCGGCCAACCGGTTTTTCACGGATAACGATCTGGCCGCCTCCAGCCGCGCCATCGCCGCCATCCCCGCTTCTTCCGAATACCATATGCCGGCGCAGATGTTGCTCGCTATTGTACACTTGAATCAAAATGATTTCGCCAAGGCCATTCCCATTCTGCAATCGTTGACCGACGAGGCCAGCTATCCCTGGACCGATCTGCAGACCGCCTATATCCGCAACACCGCCTTGTTGAAATTGGGCCTGATCTACTATCAGCGCGGCGAATTTCAAAACGCGCTCTCCTATTTCGAACGGGTCTCTCAGGGTTTTGAAAACTATGATCAGGCGTTGATCGGGCAGGCTTGGGCCAGCCTGCGCCTGGGCGATTACGACCGTTCTCTGGCGCGTTCCTCTCAGCTGCTCAACGATTTTCTCGCCTCTCAATTCACCTATGAGGCGCTGACTTTGGCCGGACACTGCAAACGGCTTTTACAGCAGCCGCTGAGTGCGTTGAACGCCTATCGCTATGTTGTCCGCAGCCAGAATGAGACGGAGAAGAAACAAGCCTACAATTTGGAGCGCGAGACAGCGGCCGCCCATGAGCGTGAGCTGAACCGCCTGGAGAGCGAAGCTCTGGATAAAAAACAGGTGGCCCTGTACGCAGAGATCGACAAGATCAAGGAACAGCTCAGCGGCCATCTGGAGGTGGTCAATAGCCGCACGGACAGCGGCAGCC
Source organism: bacterium (assembly GCA_036788095.1). Classification (GTDB taxonomy): domain Bacteria; phylum Zhuqueibacterota; class Zhuqueibacteria; order Residuimicrobiales; family Residuimicrobiaceae; genus Anaerohabitans. The sequence continues at coordinate 46,729 of DAIQOA010000006.1, forward strand.
TGCTGCTGCAGGATTATTACGATGAACGGCTCGAGCTGTTCAACCAGTTGGATGATTTGGAAGTGGTGATCGAAATAGCGGAACAGGAGGACCGGCCGGATCTGGCTGAGCAGGCCCGCAGACAGCTGGCGCGGATTGTCCGCGTGCTGGAAACCTATCGCTCTGACCAGGAGGTGGTGAACACCGCTTTCCTGCTCGATTTTCCACTGGCCGCCAAGGAGGCGAGCCGGGAGTATCAGCGCAGCAATCTGACTGAAGTGGTTCGCGACCTGGAATTGGAAAAACGTCGTCTGGAGCGCAATGTGGACCTGGTCTCAGAGTATCAGCGGCTCAGCCGGAACAAGGGGGATGCCGGCAGCCGCAATGACCTGGACCTGCTCGAGACCGACCTGACCCATCTGCGGGATCGTCTCAGCATGCTGCGCAAAAGCGTGGCCGACGTCCAGCCCGAACCCGTGACGGCCAATGCCGAGTTGTGGAACGATTTGGCCGGTTTCGGCCTGACCGACATCATTTACAAAGAACGTTCAAGCCGTTTGAACACCATCGATCAGTATGCCGATCGATTGAAGGGTATTGAGGCGGTTCTGGCGGAACGCAGGAGCGAGATCGAATCGCGGCTGCAGGGCTATGAAAACGACATTCGTAGACTGCAGGACAGCCTGCTGTCCAGAAAAATCCAACTGGAACAGCTGGAACGGCAGACCTATTTTGACAAGTTTTATTTCGACAAGAAAGAGCAGGAGCAAGAAGGGTGGGAAGAGCAACTCAACCGGACGCAGACGCCCTAGCTTTTCACCGCTGACTTGCAGACGGCGACTATCCGTATAACCGAGGCCATTGTGGTACCAGGACAATTCATCAGCCATGAAACCGTACGGCGCATTCTGATCCGGGCAATGCTGCTGGGGCTGTGGGGGTGCGCCCTCTGCGGACCAGGCCGGGCGGCCGATACCCGTACCGCCGGCGATTCAGCCCGCGCGTTTCTTGCGATGCGCGATTCTGTGATCAAATCCTTTTCGCTGGAAGAACTGGAGCGCTTTCGCACCCATTATGCGCGCGAGATCACCCGGCTGCAGAACGAACGACTGGAACTGCGCAAGCGCGGTATCCGCGACGGCGAACTGTTTCTTTCGCGCAAACCCGCCGGCAAATCCGGCGACAAGGTGATGATGCGCCTGGCCGAGCTGTATTATGAGCAGGCGCAGGATGATTTTCAGCTGGAGATGCAAGAGTACGACCGCCTCTACGCGCTCTACGAACGCGGCCAGCTGACGGCGCCGCCCACCGAGCCGCAGAAAAACATCGGCAAAGCCCTGGACCTGTATGTGTCGGTGGTGGAAAAATATCCCCACGGCGATCTGGTGGACGATGCGTTTTTCAACATCGGCTTTCTGCTGGAAGAGGCCGGCTTTGCGGACAGCAGCCGGGCGTTCTATGAAAAAGTGGTGAATGATTTTTCACGCAGCAGCCTCATGCCGGATGCGCTGATGCGGCTGGGCGAGTATTATTTTAATCCGCCGGTGAATGCGGTGGAGACCGCCATCGCCTATTTCGAACGCATCCTGCCCTTTTACGACAGCCCGCGCTACAACGAAGCCCTGTATCGCCTCGGGTGGTGTTACTACCGGGTCAACGACTACCCGCGGGCAATCTCTTATTTTACCCGGCTCGCCGATGATATCGAGAAAGCCCGCCAGTTCGATCCGCAGCAGAAATTCACCAATCCCTCTCTGGCGGATGAATCCGTGGAATACATCGGTCTTTCGTTCCTGGATTATGGCGGCGCGAGCCGGGCGGCCGAATATCTGCAGAAAATCGGCGGCCGCGATTATGGCGTTCAGGTGCTCAAGCGCATCGGTGACGCCTATTTCAACGAGAAAGAGGATTATCCCAACGCCCTGCAAGCGTTCACCCTGCTGCTGACGCTGTATCCGAACGACCCGCTGGCGCCGGTGGTGCAGGACCGCATCGTGCAATGTCATCGCCGCCTGGAGGATCAGGCGCAGGCCTTTCGCAGCCGTGAGGTTCTGTACACCACCTATAGCCAGGGCAGTGACTGGTGGAACCGGAATACCGACGCCGCGGTGCGCAAACGGGCGCTGCTGCAGGTCGAGAGCGCGCTGCGCGACAACATCACCGTGCTGCTGAACCGCGGCCAGGAAACCGGCCAGATTGAATTCTTTCAACAGGCGGTGCTGCAGAGCCGGAAATACCTGGACAGCTTTACCGCGGACTCGAGCGCCGCGCTGATTCACTGGAACATGGCGTTGACCATGGACACCAAACTCAAGCAGACGCAGCAGGCTTTCGACGAATATCTTCGCATCAGCAATCTGTATTGGAATTCGCCCTATCAACGTTTCGCCGCCACCAATGCCGTGGCCCTGGCGCGCGACGCCGCGTTGACGGAGATCGCCGACGCTGAACGGACGGCGCAGCAGATCGTCTCTTTGGCGGATCTGCAAAAGGAGACCAAAAACCCCCAGGGGGTCAAGTTCCGCGAAAGGATGAAGCTCGAGCCGCGCCAGCTCACCGCCGAGGAGCAGCGATTGGCTCAGGCCTATGACAATTATATCAAATTGTTTCCGCATGATGCCGAGACGCCGGTTTTTCTCGCCAACGCCGGCGCGCTGTATTATCATCGCCATCAGTATAAAGAGGCTTTGAAATATTTTAACACTCTGCTGCGTCATTTCCCGGGCAGCGAAGAGTTCGCCCAGGCCCGCAGCGCCATTATGGAGAGCTATTTCGGCAAAGCGGATTTTCGCAGCGCGGAGATCATCGCCCGCCGCATCGCCAACAGTGATGCATCCGAGGAGACCAAAATCCGGGCCAGCCGCCGTCTGGCGGAATCCATCTATCTGGCGGCGGAGATGCTGGCGGAGGAGGACAAGCATCTGGAGGCGGGCAACGAGTATCGCCGGGTGGTCACCGAGGCGCCGAACAGCACGTTCGCCGATTTGGCGTTGTTCAACGCGGCACTGGAATACGACAAGGCCAATGAGTACAATCGGGCGATCGAAACTTACGGAGCGTTGCTGACGACCCGGCCGAAATCGGCCTATGTGCTGGATGCGCAGAATAACCTGGCCTTTGACTATGTGGAGGTGCGCGACTATCGCAACGCCGCCCTGACCTACGAACGCCTGGCCTCGATACACACGGACGCCCTCAAAGCGCGCGACGCGCTGTACAACGCCGGGCTCTATTTCGCCCGATCGGAGGATTGGGAGAGCGCGATCAAGATCAATCGTTCGTTTTTGCAACGTTTCCCCACCGACGACTACGCCGACGATGCGGCTTTTGACATCGCGGTGTATTATCAGCGGATGAACGAGCAGGAGAAATCCCTGGACGCGCTGTCCGATTTTATCAAAAAGTTTCCCGAATCCCCGCGTACAGTGGAGGCCGGTTATCTGCGCGGCCGCCATTTTCATCAGCTGGGCCAGTCGGGCAAAGCGCTGCAGGAATTCCTTCAGGCCGTTTACCTCAGCGAAGCCCTGCATCGCAAAGGCCTGGATCGTAACGATTATTATGCCGCAGAGGCCGAGTTCGCCATCGCCGCGATTCAGACCGAGGCGTTTGACGCCATTGCCTTCCGGCTGCCGCCGGTTGATCTGGCAGCGGCGAAAGAGCGCAAAAAGGAGCTGCTGCTCGAGATCGTCCGCCGTCTGGGCAACTGCGCCGGCTATGGCACGCCCCGTGTGTATGAGGCCACTCACCTGGTGGGCGTCGCCTATCAACGGTTCGCCGAGACCTGGGCCGCTCAGGAATTGCCGGAGATGGAGAGCAACCGCCGGATCGTCGCTCTGAAGGAAATTAATGACGCCGCGGTGGTTCTCTCCGAACGCGCGGCTGTGGTGTATCGCAACGCCATCAAGGGATTGTCGCGGTTGAAAGAGAGCTATTACCAGGATTTGATGAAAGGCATCCCGGACAGCGCTCAGGTGTCCTCCACTGCAGCTCAGGACAGCATTCTGTACATCGCCGATAAATGGATCGAGCGTTCAAAGGATAGGCTGACGGAAGTTCATTACAACATGGGCGAATGGCGGCATCAGTCCGCCCTGGCGGTGCAGAACGCTCCCGTTCCCAAAGGGCTCAATGACCTTCAGCGTCTGGTCTATCAAAAGCAGTTGTTGCAGATCGGCGCCATTCCACTGCTGCAGCAGGCATTGGCCAGCCATCAGGCGAATATTCTCTCTGCCGATTCCATGGGCTATGATTCGCCCTGGGTCGCTCTGTCCAGGCAAAAGCTGCTCGCCGCGCACAGCGCTATTCCCAAAGGCTTCAGCGGTCTGGCCGTTGAAGGGCTGGCGACGCTTTCAAATCAATTTATTAATTATTCCAATCTGATCTACAGCGGCCGCTCCCTCGAGGACCAGCTCGACGCTCTGGCCACCTACGCCAAGGACATGTCCAACATGGTGGATTTTTCCCATGCCATCATGGACAGCGCCCTGGCGGGCTTTCGGCAGACTCTGCTCACGCTGCCCCGCTGGCGCGTGGATGAAACGACAGCGTCCGCCTTTCAGGACAGCCTGCTGTCGCGGGTTTTTCAGTTTGCCGATCGCTGCGAGCTGGTTGCAGCGGACGCCAGGGAACGCGCCGCTTTGGCCGGACGCCGTTTTGCCCAGACCGAGGATCCCATTTTTGAAGAGGCACTGTTTACTTTTGACAGTAACCGGTCGACGCTGCGTCATGTGGAAAAAGAGGTGCTGGAGCGCGGCCATGGTCTGTCCAAAGAGTTTGCCATCAACAGCCTGGCGGCAAAAGATGTCCTTACTCTGCTGGTGGCCGTGGATCCGGAGAACTATGCGGCAGCGATGAACCTTCAAGTGGAGGAGCAGCTGACCGTTAGCGATACCACCTGGCGGGCCGCTTCCACCTATTTTGATGGTTGGGCTTGCGCAGATTTCGACGCCTCCCAGTGGTCCCGGGTTGCAGCGGCGGATCCGCTGGATCGCCGGGCCGTCTGGTTGACGGCGCCGGTCAGCGATCCCAACGACTCCCTGGTGGTGCGTTCGATACCGGTTCCCCAAATGTTTTTAAGAAAGTTTTTTACCGTGACCGGCTTGCCGGTCCGCGGCTGGGTGTCGTTTCCGGCCGCGCATGCCGTAGGAGTGTATCTCAACGGCGAGCTCATCCGGCAGACCCGCGGCGCGGATGAGGAGAACAAAATGATGGAAGTGGAGCTCACCGATGGTCTGGTGAGCGGGCAGAATCTGCTCGCTCTGGAGGTGGTCAAGGGTGAAGGTCGGCCGCCCTCTTTTCAGGTGGAACTGCGGGTGCGGCAGGTCGCCGGCTGGGAAAGATCGAGCGCGAT
>DAIQOA010000007.1:0-51933 GCA_036788095.1 bacterium
CGCAGACTGGTGCGAGTGTCTGGAACGAGACTCCGCTCGCAATGACAGAGCCGCATTGTCATTGCGAGGGCCGTAATCCCATCTTTCCACAATGCCGCTACATTCGCGCAGGGCGAGGAATCTAGCGTCGCACAAAACTGCACACTTGCACTTTTTTCATGCGTCGCTAGATCCTTCGGCGACGAGTCTGCAAACAGAGGCTGCACCACCTTGCATTGCGACTTTAACTAACGTTAAAAAATGCTTCGCTCCAACATAGATTTATAGCATATGAATATCCAACGGCTTCACTCACAATGACATTCTTTTTTAGACTGTTTTTTCTTCGCAACGACGGTCTTTATTAGTTCCTTTGTCGAAAAACGCCGCATCGGTGATGGTTGCTCACTATTCAGCCGGCTTGACCTTCCACAGCGTCGTGGCAAGAATAAGGGAAACGATCGAGGAGCCGACCCAAAAGTAGATGGCATAAGTAAAGTCATAATGGCGAACGCCGTCGACCAGAGTGGCGCCGCGGTTGATCAGGTAGCCGCTGATCTGCTCCTGAATAGCAGCTCCGAGATAGCTGAACACTCCGATGAATCCCATAACCGCTCCGGCCACTTTTTTCGGCGCAATGTCCGTGGCAAACAGGCCGCCCAGTGCAGCGAGAATGCCGCTTAGAGTAAAGCCGTAAAGAACGAAGGCGGCAGTCAAGACCAACGGTTTTCCTGCCGGTGCGGTGAAAATGATCATCAACGACAGCACTTCCAGGACCCCGAAGATCAGCGTTGCGGGAGGACGCCGGGCGGCAAACACCTTGTCCGAGATGAATCCATAGGCAATGCAGCCGGCAATGCCGGCAATGGTGTTCAAGCCGAGAATGCCGCCTGCTTCGACCAGGGAATACCCTTTGGTCTCCTGCAGATAGAGGATGCCCCAGCTGTTGATGGCATAGCGGGTGACATACATCGTGGCGCTGGCCAAGCCAAGTATCCAGATGGGAAGCATTTTAAAGATCTGCTTTTGCGCTTGTGCGATGGTCAAGGTTTTGCCGTGGACTACGTCGCCGGCATCGCCCTGATCATTGCGCCACTCGGCCACAGAGGGCAGGCCAAGCGTCTGCGGCCGATCCGCCATGGCCAGATACATGGGCAGGGAGAGAAACAGGCAGAAAAGTCCGGGGCCATAAAATCCGGCGCGCCAGCCGAAAGCGCTCACCAGAGCCGCAGTGATCAAAAAGGTCAATCCCTCGCCCATGGAATGGGCGGTGCTCCAGATGCCATAGAACCGGCCGCGCTCGTTGTTGCTGAACCATTGCGACATGGAAACAACGCTGCCCGGCGATCCGAATCCCTGAAACCAGCCGTTGATCCCCCAAAGCACAATCCAGAACCAGATCAACAGGGTTTGGCCCATAACCAGGTTGATCACAGCGGAGAGCAGCAGGACAGCGGGCAGCACCTTTTTCATGTTCAGATAATCTGATATAAAGCCGTTGAAAAACTTGCCGAAAGCATAGGTGTAAAGAAAAGCGGAGCCGATGTTGCCCAGATCCGTGGCGGAGAGCAGTCCGGCATCCAACAGCGGCTTTTTGACGATGGACAGAGGCAGACGACAGGTGTAATAGAGCGCATAGCCCAGCGTAATGGCCAGCATGACGGAGGTGCGCTTGTTCTTGAAAAGCCTGTTCACCTTGTTGTCATCATCGATCCTCGGCTGATCCTTTCCGGAGAGAAAAAAGGTTAGAACATTTTTCATCATATCTTCCCGTTACTGAAAAACGTGAGCAGGTTTCGAATCACGGCAGCGTCAAAACGCAGGCCGGTACACATAGATGGTGGTTTGACTATCCTCCGGAGCGAAATAAAATTGCAGGCTCTGATTTTCGCCGGCGATATCCATGGGATTGCGAGAGACCGTACCTCCATCGCCTCCACAGAGCTTGAGCGGAATTTCATGGATGATTTTTCCATCGCTGGGACGGATGAGCGCCAGTCCGCCGATCTCAACAGTCCTGGGAACCCCGGGACCGTCAAGCGCCCATTTGTTCAGCCCACTGGCTAGCACCAGTTCCCTGCCGACATATTTGGCGTCCTGATAATCGAGGAAATGACTGGGATTGTTATATCGGTAGAGCTCGATCCCCGCGGTCGTCCAGCAATAGACTCGGCGGGATCCCCAACTAAAGCCGTAAACCTGTTCCAAATCCCGGTTATAGGCCACAGTGCCGATGTGATCACGGACAGTGAACATCTTCTCAGCCCGATCGAGATCCGTGTCTACTTTGAACAACGTGGAGCGGCTGTTGGGTCGATATTCAGCCAGGCTGACCCAGATGTGGCTGCCGTCGAAATCGATGCCGCTGGGGTGATACTGGTTCCCTTCCAGCAGTTGCAGATCTTTGATCAAGCGCCCTTCCGCATCCACTTTAAAGAGATGACCGATACCGCGACCGGGGGAGCGATCATACCCCTGTTCATCAGGCTGGGCATAGGGTTGGGCACCTTCCAATATCTGCACCGAGCTGAGAATAAAATGATCGCCGATTTTTAACAGACCCTGCGGATGATACGTATTGAATCGGCACTCAATTTTGTCCACCAGAGTGAACGGCATATTTTTAGTCAGGCCGAGGAGGCGATTAATCTTTTCGTTTGCAGGAGAATGGGCGATAAGCGGGAAGCAGAGGCAAATCGCGGATAGCGCGGCAAACTTGCGTTTCATATTGGGCCCTCCTCAGCCTGGAGGCGAGAAGGGCGGCGGCCAAAATGGACATGATTCCTTTGGTTCATTAAAAGTCTCCCAAGGTAGTGCGTATGGCCTGTTCGGAATGGAGATCCCCGTGAAAGGGACCTGCTTGTTTCAGCTTGGCGGACACCACAGCGGCGGCGAATCGACAGGCTTGTTCCGCAGAGTGGGTAAACCGTCTGCCAAGATAAGAGGCCATACAGGTGTCTCCCCTGCCGGTTCTGCCGGTCAGCTCGCGAGTGGTGAATGGCGCGGAATAAAAACGGCCATCCGCAAGCAGCAGAACGCCCCCTTGATGAGTAATCAGCACTTCACGCGGACCCCAGGAGGCCAGGAGTACCGCGGCCTGATGTAAATCATGCAGCCCGGTTAACATCTCCGCCTCCAGCTGATCCGCTTTGAGATAATGAATAAAAGGCAGAACGTTTTGCTTTTCTTCCCATGCAGAGGAGAGCAGCGTTTCCCCATTTCGAATCCGAACAAATCCCTGAACGTCGAGCCCAACTTTTGCCCGTTCAGCAAGAGCACGGACCACCTCGGCGGAGATCTCTCCCCGCATCAGTGGACAGAGATGGATGATGGCGGCCTGAAGATCGGCAAAATCCTCAATCACAAAAGGATCGGCCAAAGCCCCGATTAAAAATTTCCGCCGTTCGCTGTCGCCGGCCAGATAGGTGATGGTGAACTCCGTCGTCTCCCGGCTCGGCAGAGCGAAAATGGGAATGTCGTGCTGATGAAATGCCTCCAGCAACGCCTGGTCCTGTTGCGCCAGTTTAGTGACTACAGCCACCTTTTTGCCAAGCGCGTTCAGCGGCGCAGCCCCATAGTAGACGGCGCCGCCGGGCTGGCGGGTTTCTTTTTCGCCATCGATCAAAATATCTCGGGTTACGTGCCCTACGAGTAAAACATCAAAAGGATCCAATGGTTAAATTTCCTTTCTATTTCTGCGGCCGGTCTTGGGGTGAGTTCCCATGAAAAATGATTCAATCCGATTCATTTAAATTCGATCTTGTGCGCAGCAAAGGCGGCATTGAGTCGCAGCATCGCCTCGCTTTTCACCGTATCAGCCTGATGAACCGTACTCCAGAAGCGCACGGTCAGCCAGCAGGAATCCTGCGCAACCCGCGTATACAGAATGACGGGTTTTCGTTTTGCAGCCACTTGCGGAATGGACGCCAGAGCAGCGTTGATGACCTCATTGATCAGGTTGGCATCCAGCTCTTTGCCGGACAGAGCAAAGCGAATCAGCACCCGCTTATCGTCGTTGCTGTAGGTCCAGTTGACGATATTTTGCGACAGAATGCTGCCGTTGGGTATGATCACATCAGCGCCATCGGCGGTGCTCAACGTACTGGCTCGCAAACCGATCTCTTTTACTTTGCCCTCCTGCCCACTGATCTCGATCTGATCGCCGATCTGAAAAGCGCCCTCAAAGATCAAAATAACGCCTGAGACAAAGTTGTTCACCACATTTTGCAGGCCCATGCCGACGCCGATGCCCAGGGCGCCGAGCAGAATCGTCAGCTTGTCCAGCGGCAGTCCCGATGCAGCCACAGCCAACAGGTATCCACCAATCAGCACCAGCAGGCGAAGGATCAACAGCCTCGATTGCTGTTTCTTGGCGAGCGGGCTCAAGTCATCCGCATCGTTTCCCGGATCGCCGAAGAAAAAGCTGATCAACCATTGCAGAATATGGGCCAGCCAGATCACGGCGAACAGCCAGAGGACGCTGACCAGTTTATAGGAGATGCTGCCGATGGTTCGTGTGACGGTGAGAAACTGAACCAGCCGCTGATAGAGCACATGATACAGATTTAAATTGGACACCAGCATGATCGCCCAAAGGAGAGCAGCGATCAGAAACAGCGGGGTTTTGATTTTATCGATCACCGGAGAAACTTCAAAGGAGTGATGAATGCCCCGTTTTATTCGGCTGCTCTGCACCTGCAGGATGATCAATTCAACCAGGATGGCCAGGAACACAGGCAGCACCATCGCCTGGGTGATAGCATAGAGCCCGGCAAACCCGAGGATGCCCGACAGAGAAAACCTGCCAAAAACAATGCATCCCATGGCCAAAGCAACCAGCACCATGCCCATGCCGACAGCGATTGCAATCCATTTAGCCTTTGGCCGCCGTTGCTTGAGCGACTTTTGAAAACGGATGGTCAGCCACAGCGTGGCTGCGTAAAAAATCAACAGCCAAATTCTGACCGCTAAAGAAGATTCGAGCGTGAGTTGGGCGATGAACAGGGCTAAAAACAGCAGCCCCAGACCGATCCAACAACTCCAGGAGCGGCTTTCCTCCTGTTTATAGAAAAAGACCGACGCCAGTACCAGAACCAGCAGATGCTCAATGGCGTTGAACGAGGTGGGCGCATACATGTCAAAAAAGGGCATCAGACAGAGCACAATCAGCAGCAGAGCAAGGATCGGATGCTTGGTCAAATAACGCAAGCGCAGAAAATCGAACTGCTCTCTTTGCCCGGCAATTCTTTTAAGCAGGTTCCGTTTGCCGTACAGCCAAAGGAGCAGCAGCCCGGCCAGAACCAGGATCACCACCCGCTCTCCCTTTGTATGCCGGAGGTAATAACCGATGGCCTTTTGCTCGCCGGTGAAAACAGAGACCGGCTTTCTCCCTGATTCCGTGGATGTGGAACGGGAGGCGGCTTTGCGCCATATCACGCTGGTCTCAGGCCCAAACAGCTGTTGTCCGGACCTATCCAGTCGAAACTCCATTATGTTGAGCATGGAGGACAAATTCATCGAATTGTCTGCGGTCCTGATTTTGATGGAATTAAGGCTGTCGATGCTGACTCGCGTCAATGAATCAATGCGCGTCCATTTTCGTTTTAAACGCAAGAGTTTAAAGTCTAACTCGTTCTGAGGTCCGTTGTTGGCGTATGGGCGCTTGAATACCGTATCGGATAAAACAGACTTCAAGTTCACCTTGGCGCGGTAGACGCGATCATACAGTTCCGTAGTACGCATTCGAATACGAGCGTTTTCCTGATCCAGTTCAGAGGCTAGGCTCTGATAGAGAAAGAGATTTTTCATGTTCAGTGAAAGTGTGCGCCCCCGGGTGTTCTGCCGAATCAGGCTGATGTCCTGAGCAATATCATCGATACGCCGGCTCAAGCCCACGACATCGAATCTCAATCTTGTGCTGTCGGCAATGGAATTGATCTGATCGTCTATCCTCTCGACCCTCAGGATAAAGTCGCTCAAGGCCAATTTTTCTCCGATCGGCAGCACCTGTTCATAGATCGAACGCCTGCCTGGCGATCGGGCAAAACGCGCTCTGCTAGAGTCCGCAGCCAGGGTGCTGGATGCAGACTGCCCGCCGGACGATGAACGTGAACCAGAACCGGCCTGGGCGAACAGGCCGGTCCACCAGCAAGCCAACAGACATACGACCATCCATCTTTTTTTCATAGACTTCTCGGTTTACACGGATGTTAAACAAGCCGCAAGTTAGCGATTCGTCGGACAAAAATCAAGCATAAAGCCGTATTATTTATGCTCACAAAAACCGGAATCCTTTGCCCATCTTCCTCTCCAGCCGCTTTTGCCAGCGCCCTGTTAATACAAACGAAGACTCAGCAAAAAAGGCCGCATTCCCCTTTCTTCCTTAGAAAAACTTGGCTTGCATCAAAAGGCCAGTCTGCTTAAATTCACTGATGGAAAAAATTACTAAGAACGGCAAAGAAAATCTCTTCGGAGTAGACGATGCGCAAGCCACTGCTTATTATTTCAAGTCTGCTGATGCTGTTTTCCTGCCACCGGCCAGCCAAGCAACCGCATATTGTACTGACGGTGATGACCAGCGCCCATCCCTATTTTCAAGCGGTAATCGCGGAATGGCAACGTCTGAGCCAGGTCCATGGCTTCACCCTGTCTCTGATGGACCCCAATTTCGACAATGCGAGGTTGATGAAGATCGTCGAGGATCTGATCATCCGCCGTCCCGACGGCATCGCCTTCGCCCCTCTGGACAGTCGCATGGCGGTCAGAATGCTGCAAAAGATCAAGGAGGCCGGCATTCCGGTCATCGCCTACAACATCAATCCCAGCGAGCCTGTGGCGCCGACAGTTGTGGGCGAAGATCTGCAGGGCGGACGGCTGGCCGGTGAAACGGCGGCCGAAGAGTGGAGAAAAACTCATTCAGGCACATCCCCCCGCATCGGTATAGTAGGCCAGGTCGGCATCGCCGAGGTGGACAAACGGGAACAGGGGTTCCTCGAGGGAGTGCGCAAAATTTTTCCCCAAGCTGTTTTGCTGCAGGAAGTCAATGGATATGGCGTTCGCGATAAAGCGCTGCGCGCCGCGGAAGACATGCTGCAAGCGCATCCGGACCTGGATATCGCCTTTGGCATTAATGACGACACGGCACTGGCCATCGTGGACGCGGTACGTGAAAGCGGCTTGAAGCGGATTCTGGTCGCCGGCATCGGCGGCTCGGAACCCATCATCAAAGAGCTGCTCAAGCCCGAATCGCCGTTTAAAGTTGCTGTCGCCAATCCGCCCAGGGATATCGCGGACGCCGGCTGGACACTGCTGGAGCGGGTTCTGCAGGGCGATCCCAGCTACCGCTTGCAGTATCTTCCTTTTGTCAAAATAGTGCCGGAGCAAGCTTTGGAATGGCTGAAGGCTCAGTATCCGTCTAAGGATGGTGAGCAGAGATGAAAAAACATGGCTCGCAAAATCTGATCCTGCTGCTCATTCTCGTCGGCGTCTCTCTGGTCCTTTCACTGGCATCACAGAATTTTTCCAGCGGCTACAATGTGCTGAACATTCTTCGGCAGGTCAGCCTGACGGTTATCTCTGCTTCCGTGGTCACCCTGGTTATGATCAGCGGCGGGCTCGATCTGTCGATTGGCGGTGTACTGGCTCTGGCAGGCGTTGTCGCCGCCCGGTTGTCCGTGGCCGGGCTTCCGCTTCCACTGGCGTTCCTGGCCGGCGTCTTAGTCGGCGTTGTCTCTGGAGCTCTTAATGGATCGCTGATCATAACCACCGGCATTCCCCCGGTGATCGCAACGCTGGGTACCATGTATATTTCCCGCGGATTGGCCTATATTCTGAGCAACGGCAGTGCGGTGGTCAACGGCCTGCCGGATGGCTTCGGCGTAGTGGGAGAAACCCATTTCGGGCCTTTGCCGCTACTGGTGGTACTCATGGCCATGGTGATTGTAATCTGCCATTTCCTGCTCACCAAAACCGTGCTCGGCAGGCACATCTATGCCATCGGCGGCAATTTGCAGGCGGCCAATCTAGCGGGAATCCCGGTCAAAAGGATCAAACTGCTGCTCTACACCTTATCTGGAACCATGGCCGGCGTCAGCGGGATTTTATTGGCCTCCCGTCTTTCTTCCGGAGACCCCAATGTCGGCATCGGCTTTGAATTCGATGTGATCGTGGCCATCGTTCTTGGCGGCGCCAGCCTGGCCGGAGGAGCAGGCACTTTATCCGGAACCCTGCTGGGCGCGCTGATTTTGGCGGTATTTGCCAACGGCATGAACCTGCTGGGCATCGGTTCGTTCTACCAATATGTGGTGCAAGGAGCTATTCTGGTGCTTGCCGTTATTCTTGATCTGAGCTTACGAAAAAAAATTTAAGGAGACCTATGACCATACGACAGCGACTATTGACTCTGTTCAAAGGCGAAAAGCCCGATCGCGTTCCATGGTATGCGGATCTGGATTATTGGGCCACCGGTTTGATCGGCCGTGAGAAAAAACCCGCGGATTTCAAATCCAGCGCAGATTACATCCAGTGGCATCGGCAGCTCAATGTGGGGTTTTATCTGCAGGGGTATTATCCTTATCAAACGAATCTGGAAGAGTGTACCTTGGTTGTCGAGCATCACGGCAATAAAAGAGTGACCACTTTGAACACGCCTGTGGGTACGTTGCAGGATTGCTGGGAATATCTGCCTGATTCTTTTTCTGAGGCGCCGATCGAACATTTCATCAAATCAGTGCAGGACCTGAAAGTCTGGCGATACTATTACGAGCATATGTTTTTCGAACCGGACTACAGATTCGCGCTCCGTCGCCAGGAGCTCGTCCAGCAGGCCGGCATTCATCTGGCCTACCTGCCGCATACGCCGTGGATGCAACTGCTGGTGGTGGATTGCGGCATAGCCGCGTTGACCGAACTGGCTTTTGATGCAGCCGACGAATTGGAACACACGTTGCAGGTGATGAAGAAAAAGTTGAATGAGGCGGTGGATTGCACGCTCCGCTGTCCGGCTGAGGCGTTGATGATTCCGGAAAACCTTTCCTCAGAAATGGTGGGCCCCGCCTTTTTTGAAAAATATATAAAGGCGGATCAAACGGATTGGCTCGAAAAAATCCAACTCGCCGGCAAATACAGCTTTATCCATATGGACGGTTCGCTGAAAGGATTGCTGCGTCAAGAGGCCGCGCTGCCGGTGACGGTTCTGGAAGCTTTGACGCCTGCCCCGGTGGGCGATCTGGCGGTGGAACAATGGGCGGAATGGGCGGGAAATCGACGCACCGTTCTATGGGGCGGTCTACCGGGAGTTTATTTCACCGCGCTGATTCCGGAAGCGGAATTTGAACGGCACGTACGGCATGTACTTGAAATCATGACGACAGAGCCGAGATATGTTTTGGGTGTGGCCGATCAAGTGCCGCCGGATGCGTTGGAGCACCGGGTTCGACGAGTGGCAGAGCTGGTGGAAGCGTACGGCGCTTACACCAGCTGATCCATGGTTCAGGCGATGATTGGGGTGTTTCCTCCCCGCTGCAGATTGATGTCCATATTCAACGGGTTGCTTTTCCAGGCGCCGGCGGTAAAATCCGGAATATCGATGGAATTGGAACGATTGAGAACCGACCACTGGCTCAACGGCACGATGCAGCTGTAGGCGGCGGCATCATACACATCCAGGTCCAGCGCCAGACCGTTGTGAAGGCAATCGATCAATCTCCACATTTCCAGGAGATCCGTGCCTGCGTGGCCGGCGCCGATACGCTTGGCGGACTCGGTCATTTGTCGGGTGATTTTCGCGGTATAGGTTTCCTCCAGCTCTTTGAACTCTTCCGCGGAGACCCAGGCGTGCTTGCCCACCGCGAGCCGAGGCGGCTGCGGATCGAAAAGCGCAGAGCCCTTGGTTCCGTAAATTCCATGTATGTAGGCGTGCGGGGATGGGTCCGTGGCGTCATGTTGCAGCATGATGGTTCTGCCCATGGTCGTCCGGATCGTGGTGACGTTCATATTGCCCCGATAAGTCTTTTCCGCGAACGGCTTGAAGAAACCATCCGTTTCAGCGAGCTCGCGCGCTCTGGCCTGCATCATAAAATCGTTGCTCTCCACGGAAACGAGGAATTCGAATTTATCGCCGCGATTGATATTCATGATCAGACTCACCGGCCCGAGACCGTGGGTCGGATAGATATTGCCTCTGCGGGAGGCATACTGTCGCAGCCACCACATGTCCCAATACATGGTCTTGGAGAAATTGTTGGTCATCTTGGAGGTATTATAGGCGCAATCACCGTGCACCACGGCGCCGAAAGCCCCCTGCCTGGCCATATTCAGGGTCAGCAACTGAAACGGAAGATAGCTCATATTCTCCATCATGATGCAGTGACGCTTGGTCTTTTCCGCGGTCTCCACCAAGTCCCAGCACTCTTCAATGGTTGCCGCAGCCGGCACCTCTGATACCGCGTGCTTGCCGCAATTCATCGCAAACACTGCCATGGGCGCATGCATATAAAAGGGCGTAGTCAACACCACCACATCAATATCGTTCCGCTCGCAGACTCGCTTCCAATCCTCTGGTCCCGTGTAAAGGTCGGGATGGTGTGGAGTGCCGTCGAGCAGAGCTTTGGCGCTTTGCAGTTTATCCGGACGAAGGTCGCATAAGGCTTTGATCTCCACCCCTTCAATGTGTTTCAAGTTTCTGACATACGCCGGTCCGCGTTGCCCGGTTCCGATAATGGCGACACGAACGATCTCCAAAGGCGGCGCGGCAAAACCGGACATATTGAACCGCTGTACATGGGCTTTCTCCCGTCGCCGGCTGACACCGGAGATGTCCTCCGGATCCTCCCTTTTGGAACAGTGCAGCAAACCGCTGCCGGCCAAGCTCACCCCACTCAGTCCCGACAGTTTTAAAAAATCTCTCCTGTTCTTCATGCGGGCCTCCTGTTTCAAAAGTGCGTAACGTCAAAAAATTTTCACATTAAAAGAATTAATTGTCACTTTACTAAATTATAGGGTTCAGCCGGCAAATGGGCAGCCGATGGACCGCCAAGGTCGCCAACAACGCCAAGAAGTAATATTCTAAAATTTTTTAATTGCCCCGGCGTTGCTCAGCGTCTTCTCGGCGGTTAAATAGGGCGCGCAGGATTCGGATGATCCCTATTTATTACAAGTCTTTCCATGGCTCAAGACTCACGATTTGCTCTAAACTCGATTTCATGCCTTCCAGGGCCCAAAAGAACGCTTTCGTATCAATATTCCTCGCCTTCATTGAGGATAACCGATGGTCTGAGCCAGAACAATGCGCAGATTCACCGGCAGTTTGAGCGTATCGGTCAGTGCGGTCCGGTTCACCATGCCGCGAACCACGGTGCCCAGCCCCTCGGAGGTGCAGTAGAGATACACGTTTTCCGCGATCAGACCGCTGTCCGCTCCGATGTAGAGGGCGGCCTCCTCGAATGAGGCCCCATTCAATTTGGCCGTATCCGCCACGTAGAGCAGATTGAGCGGCGCGGTGGCGACAAAATCCTGGGATCCGGTCAATTTGCGCAGATCCTGGGTTGAAAGGCGCACCAGGGCGTTTTCCGCCGCCTGATAAATAAACACGCCATCCTGCTTGAACAGATAGATATCGATCTCTTGGCGATTGCGCGCCGAGGGCGCCGTGCGACGGCCATCGGGGCGATTCACGCCAAAGCCCGCCCAGAGCAGATTGGACAGCGTCGTGTCGGACAGGGCACGATCACTGAAGGATCGAATCGATCGTCGCTCTTTTAAAACCTGCATCAACGGCCGGCCGCCGGTAGTATCCGGCGCCGGCAGCCGGATCAGGTCGGATGATGGCTGCGCCCAGACGCTGGTTCCACTCAGCAGGGCAAAGACGAACAGAAACAGTTGACGCGTTTTCATGATCTCTCTCCTCTTTATAAACCTTCTTTGCATTTACGGGATATTATTTACGTTGATGGACAGCCGGATGCAGCTTTTAGCGAGTTATTGTCCGCGCCCCATGCTGCAACAGACGTAGCCCTACGCCGATCTGATAGCCCTGATGGATCAAGACTATTTTCTCGTCCCTGTCGATCAACAACAACACCGGATCCTCCTTGAGTGCAATAGAGCCAAGTGTTGACTCTATTCTGCGGTGTAAACCATTTTCCGGATCCGATGCAAGCTGCAACTGCTTCGGTAGACGACACGCTTTCAACCTCTCCCTCTGAGACTCCTGAATGAAGGCGATGATGGGGCAATCCCAGTTCTCATACAATGGCCGCAGTTCCTGCCATTCGCGCAGTACATGTTGAGAAGGCTCACGACCCGGATCCAGCCAGGCGAGAATCAAACCGCGATCATGAGCAAGATCATTCAGGTCGATCTCTGCGCCGTCTACGCCATAAACCCGGGATGCCGGTGGCAACAAGGCCAGGGGACCCTCAACCACGGATGTATGCCGCCAGGACAACCGCAGTGGTTTTTCGCCGGCCGGCGGCAAATGGAAAAACATCATCCGGGTGAGCACAGAGCCATCGGTTTGCCGGTTGCCGGTGATCGCCAGATACTCGCCCTCAGGCACACTTAGCCGCAGTGGAGATTTCTGCAGAGAAAGCCCCTCCAGCTGCAGTGTGACGTACTCTGAATTTTGATACCGCGCCAGAGTGAAATGGGTTCCATATTCCGGGCGCAGAATTGAAGGATCTTGAGAAGACAACAGCAAGTTGGCGGTCGCCGCCGGCAATCGAGTTTCCGGCTCCCAGCAGACACTGCGCCATTGGTGTGTGCCGGCAGGACAATATTGCGGCTTTTCGAACACGGGATCGAGTCGCGCTGGTAGACCGAGGCTGCGGCAAAGGGCGATGAAAAACAGATCGCGCGACAGCGTATCGGCCACGCGCAAACGCCAAACGCCTGCGGGCGTCAGCGGTACATGATAGTAATTATCCTGGTCGTCCACGTGGATATGCTTTCTCACCCACTCGACGGCCAGCTCCGGATCGACGGTCGCGGAATCTCTAAAGGCAGGCGTCAGGTTATTCACCAGCAGGCTCCGCCAAGAGCTCAACCGCTCATTGCGCAGGCGTGGATTGAGGACATAGCGAGCATAAAAATCCGGATCGCGTTCCAAGACAATCGTTTTTGCAGCATTCACGAGGTGATCGAGCAAAACGTCTGCCCCGGCATCCCGCAGATCCTTTTCCGAGAGAACCCGCAACAGGGGCCACAGCAGACGCCGATGGTGCTGAAGCGCATCGTGGATAAAGCGGCTGATTTCTTGATGATTGCCGCGGCTGGCTGATAGAAAAGTCCAGAGCGTGTCAGCCGGCAAATCCAGATCGCGAGCCCATCGGGCTGCGCTGCAGGAATCGATAAAAGTCGCTTCATAAGCGCTGCGCAGACTATCCTCGTGACGCAAACGCACTCGGTGCCGTTCATAGGTCTGCACTGGAATGGTGTCATCCAACGCGGGAAGAGTGATAGGCGGTGAAAAATCCAAATCGACGATGCGGTCCTGGCCGGGAAAAGGTGCGAGGCGAAGGATCACGGTGTCCTGCATGGCCACCTGCGCTTTGCACCATGCCCCCAAAGCACCATACTGGGCCTGAATAAGCAAATCACCAAAACCGGTCTGCAGAGAACAGCAACCGTCGGCATCGCTCATTCGCTTGGCCAGAGGATAAAATTCGCCATAGTTATACAGTTCGAATGAAACCTGGACATCCTTGACAGCCAGGCCGTCTTTGGTGACAGTTCGCACCACCAGCGGTTTGGCCTGCGCATAGCGGGACAGCACATTGATCTCACGGTAGCGCGAACTCGCATCCAACAGCTCCTCCGGTCCCACATAGGGCCCCAACACTCTTGTGTGCACCAGCATGGCGCGGCGCGCAGGTTCTTTGAACCATCCCATGTTCAGGTCCGGATCAGGCTCACAGGCGCCGAGAAAATACCATCGACCATCCACCCACACCTCCACCCAGGCATGGTTGTCATCGGTATGTGCCCAGCCCGGCACGTACACTTGCCGGGCCGGAATGCCCACAGCGCGCAAGGCCGAAACCGTTCGAACCGATTCCTCGCCGCAGCGGCCCAGAGCATTTTTCATCGTGGCCAACGGGCTGGAGGTGCGGCCATCCGAGCCCCGATAAGTGACATGCTCATGACACCAATGGTTGACCTCCAGTGCGGCTTGACGCAGAGATAGACCGGCGAGACGAGGCTTGAGCATGCGGTAAAAAACCGTTCGTGCGGAATCGAGGTTTTCGTTGTTGACCCGTAGAGGCAGGACAAAGTGGAGAAATAGATCGCGTGGCACGGATGCACCCCAGGGCATCTCTTGTCGAGCCTGCAAAGTGGCGCGCACCTGACGAAGGTAGAACGGACCATTGTAATCAGCCAGATCGCTGAGCGGCATCCAGGCATAAAGCCAAAGCAGCGCATCGCGCTCAGAGTCGGTAAGACGGTCTTCCAACACCGCAAACAGGGCCGTCGACCGATTCCGGCCCAACTGTTTTTGAGCTTCAAACTGACGCACTACGGCTTGCCGCAAAGCGCCATCATAGAGTCGGTGACGCTCCTTTACAGTGCAGCTCGCCAGGAGACAAATAAGAACCGCGGTCAAGGCTCTTTTCATGACTTTCCTACAAGAAGGAAGAACTGCTTTGGTGCAATGCCTGTAAAGACAAAATCCTTTACCTCGTTAAAGTAAGGCATTTTGCAGCCAGACTCAATCTTTTTTTGCCGGGCATTCCATATTACCTGTTTCAGCTGCGTTGAGCGAAATTATCATGGAATTCCGCACAATGATTTCCTATATTCAAGTCGTTGATTTCGGCGTCGCCGACTGCCGGCCATAAGGGACGTTTCACCAGATACCAAACCAAAAGGATGCCCGATGATTCCATCGATTGGCGCGATTTTATCCTTCCTGGAAAAAAGCCTGTGCGGAGCGTTGTTCGCAATGACCTTCGCAGCGATCGCTCTGGCGGATGAGCAAAAAAGCGCAAACCGCACTTTTCAGGTTATGCCCCATTCCCATATCGATGTAGAGTGGTATTGGAGCTACGCGACCACGCGTTCCTGGACCCGGGAGATCATGGACAGCGCCATGAAGCTGTTCAAGGAGAGCCCTGACTTTCGTTTTTCCCAGGATCAGGTCTATCTCATTCGGGATTACTGGAACAACTGCTCCGATGAGGAGAAAGCGCTTTTCAAAGCCATGCTGGAGCAAGACCGGCTGGCGTTGGTCGGTGGTTTGTTCGTCATGCCGGAGGTGGCAGAGCCGTGCGGTGAAGCTTTGATCCGGCAGATTCTGGTGGGACAACAATGGCTGAATGAAACATTCGGCGTGCGTTCGCGCTGCGGCTGGTTTATCGACACTTTTGGGCAAATCCCGCAAATACCGCAAATATTGGCACGCAGCGGCTATGAATATAATCTTTTTTGGCGGGACATCCCTCTTGAGAAAGATTTCAACGTTATGCCGACCAACTTTTACTGGCGATCTCCGGATGGCTCTGAAATTTTGACTCATTGGCTCGCTGGAGGCTATGATTTCAGCTCCAAACAGCTCGAAATCAATCTGGCGCATCAGCCTTCCGGCCATGTCCTGGTGCCCTTTGGCAGCGATGTTGCCCGGCTGCCGGAAAAATTCACCACGATTGAAGAAAAAACCAAAGAGCTATTGACGCCCTTTGGTTTGGCGGATGCCGAAATGCATGTGGTTACGGCGACGGAATACATGAAGCTCATTGCGGCCTCCACCGGGGATCTGCCCAGGCTGGATTGGGATTTCAATCCGCCCTATCGCGCCGCCGACCTGCGCGGCACTTATGACAATCGTATTGAATTAAAAAAACGAAATAGAGCAGCTGAAGCGTGGATGTTCAATGCAGAGGTTGCGGCAACCCTGGCCGCCGTAAAAGGAAACGCTTATCCTTCTAAGGCCATGAAGCAACTATGGGAAAGGCTGCTGTTCACCCATTTCCATGATATCATCGGCGGCAGCCACCACGATCCGGTTTATGAGAACGCCATGGCCGAACTGCAGGCTGTGTTGAACGATTCAAGAGCGATGGCCCGCAACTCTGTGCAAACCGACAAAGCCGAACACCTCACCGTCTTGAACACTTTGTCATTTTCTCGAACGGAGCTGTGCAAAGTGTCGGTTGCAGAACTCGACCTGCCGGCTGGGTCTTCCTTTGCGCTGCAGGACGATCAAGGCGTTCTGTATCCATTGCGATTGTTGACGGATACAGACACTGATAGCGGTCCAATGTACGTTTGGCTGGCACGCCAATTACCCCCATTATCCAGTGTTTGTTATCGCATCGTCTCCGCTTCAGAAACAAAACCATCCATTTTGCAGACAGATCGTTTAGAAAATGAATTCTTTGCGATCAAATGGGATCCAGGCACCGGTGATCTGATATCCATCTATGATAAAAAACTCGGTCACGAACTGCTGCAGGGCCCGGGGAATAGCCTCATAGCCATGGAGGAAAAGAACCCAGATCTGGAAGGACCTCTTTACTTTACCGGCAAAGAAAAATCTACTGCCGAGTATGCCGCTGACTCGATACGTTGCTCGGCAGATGCTTTGGGTATGACGCTATCCGTCAGTAGTCCCTTTCAGGACTGCCGGCTGCAGCGCCAGATCAGACTTTATCATCATCTGCCCCGGATTGATTTTGCAACTTGCATTCAGGATTTCGCCGGCGGCGACGTCATGATTAAAGTGTCGTTCCCCCTTAACCTGAGGGCGGATAAGATCGAGCGGACCTATGAGACGCCGTTTGCGGCAACGCCGAGGCCCGAGGGCCATTACGCGGCACAAACCTGGGTCGATTGCTCCGACGGCCTGCACGGCGTCGCTTTGCTCAACCAGGGCACTCCTGGCTATTGGCTGCAAGGGCCGAACCTGGAGCTGGTGCTGCTTCGCTCCTTCAGCAATTACACCTATTATCAAAAAGCCGGGTTGCGTAAAAAGGTTCCCGGATATGAATCCAGCACACAGACGGAACTTGCCGCTGAACATGGCACGCACCGGTTTTTCTATTCTCTCATGAGCCACGCCGGCGCCTGGGAAAAAGCTGACCTGTTTTCTTTAGGCCAATCCATCAATGTGCCGTTGATGGCAAAACCAGGACGGCGGTCGACCAATTCCTTTCTTTCTTTTTCGCCGGGCTTTATCATGACCGCCATGAAACCCGCGCAAACGGGAAGAGGTGTCATCGTTCGTGGATTTGAAACCACCGGCCGCCGCCACACAGTTGAGCTCAAGCTGCCGGCACATGTCCGCAAGGCTCACAAAACCGATCTATTGGAACAGCCTGTCGAGCGGCTGCATCCGCGGAAGGGGTGCGTCCGTTTCGAGTGCGCGCCTCATGAGATCGCGACATTTTTATTAGAGTAAACAGAAACTCAGATCCAGACTTCCGCTTGCGTCAAGCTGGAATGTTCTGCGCCCGCAATTCCGCCATAATCCGGATGCGGGATAAATCCATTTAGAGAGGCAACCTGTGCATCGAATCCTTTACCTTTTTGCTATTGCCGCAAGTTTAACTGTTGCGCCGGTTTTGCATGCCGGCATCGAACCTTTGCCCGAATCGTGGCTAGAGCGATGGCGAAACCCCTTGCCGGAAGACCGTCCGCTCAAAATCATCCATGGTATCCCCCCTGACCGGGCTGCTGCCGAGGCCATGCGCTCCGTGCGTGAGCGTGGCCTGGGCGGATTGGTGGTCAATGTTGCGTTCGAGGACTATATGCGCAGCGAACACCATTGGCAGACGCTGGTACAAGGGCTTCAACACGGCAAAGAGGCTGGGTTGATTTTCTGGATCTATGATGAACAGGGCTATCCCTCCGGCGCAGCGGGCGGATTGGTGCTGGAAAATAACCCGCAATATGAGGCCCTGGAGCTGGTTTATGATGTCAAACGATCATCGCCGTTTCTGCAACGCCCTGCTTTTGAGTACACCCACGCGGCGAACAACTTTTATGCGGTGCGGCGCTACATCAATATCATGGACGACCGAGCGGTACAATCCTTTATCCGTTTGACCCATGATCAATATCTTTTACGCTTGCAGAATCTGCGGCAATACAATATCCAGGCTTTTTTCACTGATGAGCCCTCCCTCATCGCCGTCGACCTTGGACAGATCGGGGAACCATCTCGTTCCAAAGTGCCGGTCCTAGATAGTGCAAACTTTGCTCTGCCGCAATTGCCATCTGTGCCTTGGGTTTATGATCTGGAGCAACGCTATCAGGAAAAATACGGCCAAAAACTGCAGAGCCGCAGGCTCAGCCTGTTCGGTGGAGAAACGGAAAAAGACCGCACCGTCCGTCGCCGGTTCTGGTCATTGGTCGCGGACCTGGTCAGTGAACGGTATTTCGGCGCTTTGCAGAAATGGTGCGCTCAAAACGGCATCGCTTCATCCGGACACACTCTCCGCGAAGAGTCTCTCATCCATCATGCTCCGCTGGAAGGTAATGCCCTCAAGGTCCTGGGCCGCTTGGATATCCCCGGAATGGACATGCTCTCCTCTGAACCGCAAGAGGTGCTGCACCAGGGCTGGCTCACAGCGGCGCTGCCTCTTTCCGCCGCCATTCTAAACGGCCGGCGGCGCGTGATGACCGAGGTCAGCGATTTTGACCAAACCCTGAACGGTCACGAACCAGCTTCGTTGGACAAAATGCGCGCAACCGCGGCCTGGCAGGCGGCCTGGGGAGTGACTGATTTTACCCTGTACTATGACATCGATCAGCGACCGGCTGAAGAGGTCAAGGCCTATGGGGATTTTGTCGGCAGGCTGAATGCGCTGTTGGCCGACAGCCGGCCGAACACTTCTGTTCTGCTTTATTATCCGATTCGAGATTTATGGGAAGAGTATCGACCGCAGGGAGAGTATTTATCTCTGAAAAATCAATCGACGCGGACGCGCAAGATCGTCGATTCCTTCATTCATCTGGGACAAACTCTGCAACAGCATCAGATCAACTTTTTGCTGGTGGACCATGAGTGGCTGGCCGCCGCAGAGGTGGGGGTAAACGGCGGATTGCGCATCGGCGATCTGAGATTTAACGCGTTGCTGATCCCGGCCGGCTGCACTCTGGAGCCGGGAACTGAAAAGAGATTGGCATTGTTTCGCAACCGGGGCGGCGTGCTGTTGAGGGATGACGGCCTGATACCTGTTACCGGGGCTGACCTGATCCAAATCCTAAAGACGGAATTTCTGCCTGAACCATGGTCGGGAAAAATAGTGCTGAGCCGGTTCCAAAGAGAGGGTCGTCATATCCTGCAGCTGACGAATGTGGGCGATCAGGAGTGGCAAGGCGTCGTCAGCGGGACGCACATCGGCGACTGGATGGTGTTGGATCCAGTGACCGCGGACATCACCACGGCCAGCAGCGATCGATCCGGCTGTGCGGCGCTGCGGCTGTCGCCGTGGCAGACCGTTCTGCTGATGCGATAAGCCGACCGTCCGGCATGCCATCGCGGCTATCTTGGCCGCAATGGGCTCTTTTTAAAATCCTTGATCAAACGCAGGCCGTCATCATGATTGGGGTCATAGTCGCGCAGGTTGGAGACCACCACCTCACCGGATGAATTCTCCCAATGATAGTTCCATCCATCCGGTCTGATCTCTGTCTCGCCGGTGTGCGGATTGATATAGTCCTCCTGGCCGGTGAGCAGCAGGTACGACCCATGACGGATTTCTGCGTTGGTGTTCATCCGGTTTTCCACAATCTGCCGATCTGACTCCTGCAGGTAGCGTTGCATCGACTGAGCGTTTTGAGTGCGCTGCTGCGTGGCACGTTGTGCCGCCGCCAGCCATTGAGGATTCCAGGTCACCGATGAATAGATTAACGCGCCCACCTTTTCCCAGCTTCCATAGTCGGCCAGCGGCGCGCGGGCGAAAAAAGTTTGCCTGTTCTGCCACATGCCTGCCGCCGCCTGTCCTAAATTCTCGATCACACAGGACATCTGTTCTTTATAGATAACGCCGTCCTGGCGATAGCGGACGCAAAGCCGGGCGGCGTCATAGGTCGCTCCGGGGAGGACTGACTGACGGCGGTAGTGTTTAACGAGTTCCGGCAGACCCTCTTCCGTTAGAAGGGACACCTCTGTTGCACCGGGCCGCAGCTGGGGAAAAACGTAACGCAGCAGATAATCACGGGCGGTCGGACAGGGCATCACGTACATGCCGTTGTAATAAGAGCCCTGGGGAAACAATCCCATCTGCCCAGCGGGTGAATAACGGGTATCACAATAATAGTAATCAGGCAGCCAGTGGAGCATCACCGTGCCCTCCTGGTCCCGTTTTACCAAAAAGTTTCCTTTAGGCCCCACCGAATTGGCATAGCCGTTGGTGGTGTTAGGATCAACGTAAAAAAGGCCGCCCTGCGATTGCCAGCCTTTGGGGATCAGCAAAGAAAAGGCCCCTTCTGTGGGCTCTTTGATCTTGACAAAGATCATCGGATCAGGCAACACCGGAGCGGACTTTTGCGCAGCAAGTTCGCATGCACTGGACAGCAGCACGCCGGCCATAGATAAAAGACGTGCAAAGGTGCGTCGTTGCATAATGATCGTCTCCCCTTATATGAGATAATTGTTGCAGCGTGGCCGATCCGCCTTCCGGCAGATCTTTTTCACCACATCGTATATGCCCTTGCGATCGCACTGTACCGCCACCCATTGCAGCCGCAAGCGACCATACAGATCCTTGAATAAATATACCATCCTTTCTTACAGGTTTCAAGTACAAATTGAAAGACTGCAAAAAAGAACAACGCCGTCGCCGCATTTGCGTCTATGCGCATGACTGAGGATCTTTTATAGCCAGCCGGTCATGCGGGCGAGCCTGCGGGCATACTGAATAAAATCAGGCCATGATACATCCGGAGGAACGCCGTGATCGCATCCAGGAATATAGCCGCCGTCCTGCACCACCGGGGCGATCCGGTCCAGTTCTTTTTCCATGGCCGTGCCGCCGGCGGCAATGCATCGTTTATCCACTCCCTGGCGATACGCCATCGCTTTGCCGAACCTCTTGCGATACCGGTTGATATCGCAGCCGGCCGCCACTTCGATGGGATCGCAGACATTGAAACCCGCTTCGATCCAGAGGGGAATCAATTCATCGATGCATCCATCCGAGTCCATGTCAAAGATCTTGATCTGCGCTTGTTTCGCTCGATCGATCCAGGCCGACCAGGCGGGCAGCAGGTATTTTCGCGTCATCGCCGGGCTGATCATGCTTTTTTCTTTATAGGCCATATCTTCGCTGATATGAAGGCCATCGATGGCCGTTGTCGCCAAAGCACGACCCATGACGGCCAGAACAAACTGCATCCAAAAGTCCGCCATCTCCTGAACAAAATCCGGATCGTCAACCAGCAATCGGCACAACGGTTCAAATCCGCACCATTCCCGCAACTGCCAAAAGACACCGGAGAATTGCAGCCAAACAAACGGATCCTGGTCTTCCGGTAACCGGGGAGAAGCCTCTGCCGGACGGGGCCAGCGGAGCGGGTCATCCGGATTGTAACGTAGTTTCATGGCCTCAAAATCACGCCGGTTTTCAACCGGAAACCGGTGCCATTTGCGGGTGACAAAATCCCGTGGATTTCTCAAATAGGTAACATCATAGGCGTCTGAAATCTCGGTGATATTGCCCATCCAGTCCTGGACGATATAGTGCCCGTCCCGGTGCTCAAGCACCTTTTCTGGAAAAGTCGGAATCATGCGAAAATTGACGTCCGAACTTTTAGTATGGATAATGGGGCTTTCTCCAGCGAGGCCGGCAGTGGCCCACAGTTGGTTAAACCAATGATTTGCGTCTGTCAACCCCTCCTCCTGCCACCGGAGCAAAGTCGTTTCTCGAGGTTGTCCGGGCTCAAACGGAACTTTGTCCGGATGATCAAAGAGCAATGTTTCCAGGTAACGCGTGCGCAGCTTCATAACCACTTTTTCCTTTTGCTTTCCGCCCTGTGAGTGACATTCCATGCGACCGAAAGACTTGCATTTACGGCCGTTCCTGTAAAGTAATCAATATTCTTTTGCTTTTCACTACTTTTTTGTATATTAAATTGTTGCCTTTGAAACGAAAATTGAATGATTGCAGGAGAAAGCTCATGCGTTGGACAGGTAGAAGAGAAAGCGAAAACGTTGAAGACCGTCGCGGCACAACGACCAGGCGCGTCGTAGGCGGCGGCGTCGGAACTTTGGTAGTCGTTCTGCTGGTCTATCTGTTGGGCGGCGATCCCCAACAGGTGCTGCAGAATATTCCCACCGGCGGCATGGAACAGGCGTCGCGCACACCCAGCGCGGAAGAGAACCAATTGGCCAGTTTTACCAAAGTCGTTCTCGGCGACACGGAAGATGTCTGGACCACGCTCTTTCAAAAAGCCGGCTATAGCTATCGCAAACCCACTATGGTTTTATACAGCGACATGGTGGAATCGGCCTGCGGCTACTCCAGCGCCGCCACCGGACCGTTCTACTGTCCAGGGGACGAAAAGGTGTATCTGGATCTCTCTTTTTTCGAAGAGCTGAAAAACCGTCATAACGCTCCCGGCGATTTCGCCGTGGCCTATGTCATTGCTCATGAAGTGGGCCATCACGTACAGCAGCAGTTGGGAATCATGGACAAAGTGGCCGCTTACCAGAACCGTATGAGCGAACGGGAATACAACCAGCTGATGGTGCGTCTCGAGTTGCAGGCGGACTTTCTGGCCGGCGTGTGGGCGCATCATGCGCATAAAATGAGCAATATTCTGGAAGAGGGAGATATTGAGGAGGCACTCGGCGCAGCCAGTGCGGTAGGGGATGATCGAATCCAGAAACAGACCACGGGACGCGTTGTACCGGATGCTTTTACCCACGGCACCTCCGAGCAGCGCATGCGCTGGTTTACCAAAGGATTAAAAACCGGCGATCTGGACCAGGGCGACACTTTTTCGGCTGAAACGCTGTAACCGCATTGCCCTGCGAAAGAGCTCGACGAGGGCTCCTTCGCAGGGACGCTTTTTACAGATAGCCTACCTATTTGTTCTGCACGGCTTGCACCATGGCCAGGATGTTTTCCACCGGCGTGCCGGCTTGCACATTGTGACAGGAACAAGGAATATATCCTTCCCCCCCGTCGCCAAGCGTCTGCATGCACCATTCTGTTTCCGCTCTAACCTCCTCAGGTGTCCCGAATGGCAACACTCGTTGATTGTCGACACCGCCATGAAAAATAACCCGGTCCCCAACTTTGCGCTTCAGTGATTCCATCTCCATGCCGGGACAACGATGCTGGATGGGATTGAGCACATCCACTCCGCAGCGCAGAAGTTCCTCCAATACCGGAGCAAATCCTCCGTCGCTGTGATATAAGGTGCGCACGCCATAATCGTGGGCCAGGTCGCACCATCGCTTCAGCCGCGGCTTCAAGTGTCTGCGCCAGGAGGCCGGCGAAAGCATCATGCCGTTTTGCCCGCCGATATCATCACTGATAAAAATCAGATCGATCCAGGTATGCGCCTGTTTGAAAAAGCGGTGCAGCATTTGCGTCTGGATGGCTTCGATGCGATCAAGTGTCGCATCGACAAAATCCGGCATCACGGCCAGATCCATCATGGCTTGCTCCAGGCCGCGTAACTGACAGTAGATCTCAAAAAATGAAACCCACGGTCCGATGACGCAATAATCCTCAGCCGCCCGCTGCGCCAGCGCCACAGCGTCCTTATAATCAAATCGATCCGGATCCGGCCAAAAGGGATATTCGTTCATCTGGATGATCTCCTCAAACGCGCGCATGGGCGGTTCCGCGACCTCATCATAACGGGCGGCGCCTGCCTGGACCGCTCTGAGCGGCACGCCCCAGGTGGTCCTGACAGCGCCTCTGTCTTCCGCTCCGGCCCCCACTTGAGCGCCGGCGGCTTTGCCCTCGTCCGTACGGTAATCGATGAAATCCCAGACGATCTTGTCCAATCCCAGCGATTTCCACATAGCGAAATCATCCGCAACGCCGAAGTGGTGCTGCAACATAATTGCCACTTCAGGGGTGTGCCAAAGATCGACCGGAAACCGATCCACCGGTTGGCGATTCAACACGGCCCGCACTCTTTCTTTGCTGGTCATTGGTTTGTCTTTCCAGTCATTTTATTTCCACAAACGAAATGCATACCGGCATGCTGACGGAAAGCGGTTGACCCGTCTCCGAGAGCCGGCCGGTCTTCTGGTCAATGCGGAACACGACGATCGAATCAGAATTTTGATTGGCAGCGATCAACCATTTTCCACTGGGATCGATGGCAAAGTGACGCGGCGTTTTTCCCCGAGTCGAAACATATTCGACCAGCGTTAAAGCACCGCTGCGACGATCGCGACGAAACACCACGATGCTGTTATGACCGCGGTTGGAACCATAGACAAAACGCCCGTTGGGGTGCACCTGTATCTCCGCCGTGCTGTTGGATTCGGAAAAGGCTTCCGGTACGGTTGAAACCGTTTGAACCACGTTCGGTAGACCGTTTTTGCTATCCCATTTAGCCGCATCGATGGTGGAGTTCATTTCATTGATCAAATAGATCAAGCGGCTGTCCGGAGAAAAGGCGAAATGTCTCGGACCTGCGCCGGCTGCCGTATGCAGGTACGGTGGGTCGTTGGCGGTCAGGGCGCCGGTCCGCCGGTCAAACCGATAGATCATCAGCTTATCCAAACCCAAATCAGCCGAGAGGACGAACCGCTGATCCGGCGAAAAGCGGATGGAATGGGCGTGCGGTCCTTTCTGCCGGACCGGATCAAGGCCGGTTCCTTCGTGTTGAACCTGTGAGCAGGGTTCACCCAGGCGGCCATCGGCCAAAATCGGAAACACTGCGATGCTGCCGCTGCCATAATTAGCTGTCAGAAGAAACCGGCCGCTGCGGTCCAGGTGCAGATAACAAGGGCCGTCGCCGGCTGAGGAGACGCTGCCAAGCCGCGTGAGCTGATGGGTCTGCGGATCGATCGAAAAAGCGAAGATCAGGCCGACCCGCGGGTCCTGCTGCGAAGGCGCTTCCTGCACCGCATACAGATACCGGGAGCTTGGATGAACGGCTAAAAAAGACGGATGCACAGCCTCGCCGGCGAGCCCAAGAAGTTGCAGGCGGCCGTCATCGGTGTTGAAAGAAAAGGCATAGATGCCCTTGCTGTCTGTTTTGGTATACGTGCCGACATAGACCACGCAGTTATTTTTAGCGAGAAGGAGCGATGACAGCGAAAACGGAAGGACGGCGGTCATTTTAAACACCGCGGCCAGTAAGAAGCGTCTCAGGGGCGTCATAAATCCTCCTGAATAATCTCGATGCCGCACAACAGCGGTGGATGCGAGCCGCCGATTTCGCTGGGAATACACTCAATCAACAGCTGCTGATCGGCCGCGATGTGCTCAAAGGTTTTGATCAGCGGAATATGCACGCCGCCCGCCGCGGCCGCGATATCAAAATCGCGCAGCACTTTTTGCTTCTGCAGAAACACATCAAATCTACGCTCGCCGGACTTGCGCTGCTCCAACTCGGCAAAATGGAGCCGGACGGTGTAGGGTGCGGCGGGCATGGGCTCGCCGGCAAGCGTAACGGCCAAACGCAGAGTTCCGGCCAAACCCGAGGCAGCCACCCATTCCCACCCATTGGGCTTAACCGTCAGTGCATGACGGCGGATCTTTTGGACGCCCGTGGTGTCCCACTGGACCGGCAAGTCCGGCGATTTACCGCCTGTACTGGGAAAGTCAAGCCAGAGGGTGCCATCATCCGCTCTGCGATCACCAGGCGCGTTCAGATTCAATCCCACCCTTTTAACTCTTTTGCCGTTCCAGATGTAATCGTTAAATGTCCAATATTCCAGCTCCGGCATATGAACAAAGGCCAGGGAGGTCTGATTTTGATAAGAACACTGGCAGGTGCGCGTGTAATCCGGCGCGTTGAGCACGCCGTTGGCGGCGATAAGGTTGGAAGTACATCCACCGCGGAATCCTCCCCAATTGCCGGTGCCCCCGTCGTTATCCAAAGCATAAAATCCGGCGGCCGCGGAACGGAAGGACAGCAGATGCTCCGAAGCGATGGCGTAATTGCAGCCGTAATTGCGCGAATAGGACCAGGGGATGGATTCTCCGGTGATCGGATCCAGCCGTTGAATGGGATCTCCCGTCAACAGCCCATAGGCGGCATTATCGGTGATGATCTGGTCATGATGAAGAATGGGTGGATTGTTGAACAGGATCGGTTTGTCCCATAACAGCTCGCCGTTTGCGGCGCGATAGACCGCCATGCGTTCCCCTTTTTCATCGATCACCATATCGCGGGAAGGACGGGTGGCCTGCAACAACAGATCGTATTCTTCAGAGTAACTTAACCAGCTGCCAAAGATATCCGTGTTCCTTTCCCAGAGGATGGCGCCGGTTTGAATGTCCAGACACAAAAGACGATAATCGGACGGTACGACGGCGCCCCGCCGCTGCAACCGCTTTTCTAAACCCAGCGGCAGCTTGTCGAGACAATAGAGATAACGTCCTCCGACGACCACGGCGTTATGGATAAAACCGTGACGAGAGTCGATCTGCCATTTCACCCGTCCGGTCCGGCGATCCATGACCGCCAACGTCCGGCTGGCTGTGTAATCAAATTGCCCGAAGCTTTTCAGCCGACCCAATTCTTTGGTCGACAGCGTGGCTCTTTCCTCATCAGTCATTTGCAGATAGTTCGCGGAGGAAAAGGGAACAAAATCAAGTCCAACGATCAAATGATCTCCGGTCACCCCGATGTAGCCCCACTCCCGCGCCCCGCCGCTATCAAGTTTTGCGACGGCGAAATAATTAACCGTACGACCATCCCGCACGTCCAGCACATGACACGAATCGCCCTGGATGACATAGAGATTATCGGTGGCTGCGACGAAATTCGCGCCGCGCGCATTGGCGCCGGGAATATGAACTTGATTGGTGCTGACCACCAGTTGAGTGAGCTTGTACGAGTTGTCAAAATACTGACCAAAGGTGCCGAGACTATCCATATCGCGCTTCCACAGCAACCTGCCGGTATAGACGTCGCGTGCGCTCAGACTGTTGATGCCCTGGATGAACAACCGGCCATCGACGATCTGTTCCGGAGGGCCATGGCCATGGCGCGGCAAAACGTCCAGATTGCTGACACCGCCGAACCAGAGCAAGCCCAGAGGCAGCTTTACCTGTTCGTCGTCTGATTTAACGGTGTTGGAGATATTGCCGTACTGGTGCGTCCAGTTGCTGGTTCCCGGCAACTGGCCCTTCCGTTCCACTAGTAAGCCGTTGTCCGTGACCCGCATGGACAGCCCGGCGTCGTGACGTGCTTGCAGCTGGTGCAGCAGTCTTGCTGCAGGATCGCCTTTCAACATCAGCCAGAGCCTTCCGTCGTAGGGCCGTAGAAGAGAAATTAATTTATCTATGGCCTCGGGCGCCTGGAGCCATTCCTCCGTGTTATGTACCACGATCAACGAGGCAAAATAAGGGGCCATATAGAAGCTTGCGGGCGATGCCTTAAGAAAATGAATCCGCGAGGAGGGATATCCCCATTCATTGAAGTAAGTGCGCAGAGAGGAAATTCGTTTGCCATCCGCATCGATGGCGATTAGAGTGTAATCCGTAGCCTGAGCCAAAGCCGCCAGAAGCTCTTTATCCTGCAAGCCGGATATCAATGCATATCCTGCCGGACGATCACCGGTCGCCACCAACGACGACACCTGTTCCAGGGCTTTGCGGCTGGGATTTAAAGTTTTTCGCTTTTCCTGCAGGACCACCGCGCTGCGCGGCTTCTCGCCAAAGACAAATAGCTTGCCCTCTTGCGTGACAGCCACCAGCTTGCCGGACGCGGAGAGTAGACGGCCGACCGAGCCATCGATCGGCTCAACCCAGTCCACCGACAGGCCGCCGTGGGATTCAATGGAGAGCGCGGTGATTTTGCCGGCGCCACCTGCATAAAGCCGCGATCCGGATTTTATCAGATCGCCGGAAGCATCCACGTGCAGAGTCTGCTGAATCTGCTTGGGATTATTTGCATGTCGCACCACGATGGAATCGCCGGACATGTAGAAAACGGTGCCGCACAGCACCGGATACTTGCCGAGATTTCTGGCCACCATATCTCCGTTATGGACGTCGTAGAGATCCGTGCCGCGATCACGGTAATGGTTAAAAAAAAGCTGATCCGTGGCGCAAACGAAAGCGCCGCCGGTCTTGTTATAGTTGGCCAGCCGATAATAGAGCAACTCACCGGTCAGTCGATCAAAACAGGCGGGCACCGAACGGCCGCTTGGCACCAAGAGTCTGTCGCCGCTGATCGCCATGCTCCCCTGCGGCGCTACGCCGGCAAAGGCGGGCGAATTATGCGGCTGGACCGTGTATTGCGCGCCGCTGCCGTCGTTGCGCCAGATCTCTTTGCCAGTTTCAGGTTCCAGCGCATACATAAAAATGCCCATGAAAGGCCATATGCCAGCGGCAAAATAGAGGACATTGTCATGGATCACCAGACCGCCGCGCGCCGGCCAAGTGGAGATTATCCGTTTGTTGCCAAGGTTCATCCGATCGGATGGGCCGCCGCGGAATTTCCACAGCAGCTCGCCCGTTGCGGCGGAAAGGCAATAGAGATATCCGTCATCGCTGGTAAAATACAACCGGCCCTGATAACCCGCCAGAGGCAGACGAATGGGACCATCGGCGTAGAAGGACCACAGCTCAGCGCCGCTGCTCAGGTCTAGAGCCACCACTTTATCCTGATCGTTGAAGCCGACGTACAGCCGTTGGCCAAGCACGATGGGCTCAAACACACGATCCAGGGGCATGAGATCCTGATTGAGGGAATCATCCCAAACCGGCACTCTGGGCGTATAAGCGCGCGACCATTGCAGATGCAGGTGTGAAGCCAGTTCCTCCGGTGAAGCGGCGGTGCGTCCGGCGTCATAACGCCACATGGGCCAATCCGCGGCGAAAAGACCGGAAAACAGAGAGAGGCTGAGCCAGAATATTCTTAATTGATAACGACGTTTCATTCCATTCCAATCATGTCTTGTCCATGGATAGCGAAAGTATGCGATGTGCCTGTGCGGCTGCACCGGCATCATGGGTGGCGAGCACCACGGAGCCTCCCTGGTCGACAAACTCATGCAAGGAGTGCAGAACGATTTCAGCGTTATGCCCATCCAGATTGCCGGTTATTTCATCGGCCAGGATGATCCTGGGCTTTAGCAACAACGCCCGCGCCAAAGCGACGCGCTGCTTTTCACCGGCGCTTAGCTCAGAAGGAAAATGAGACTGTCGCTGCGCCAGACCGAAATGGTCAATCAAATCAACCGCGCGATCCTGAAGGCCGTCAACCTCCGCAGCCAGCTGCGGAACCAGTACATTATCCAACACCGACAAATAGGGCAACAGATGATACTGCTGAAAGACAAAGCCGATGTTCCGCGACCGCCAATTCGCCCGTTCGCCGCTCTGCATTCGATACAAGTCTTCGCCCTGCACCAACACGTGTCCGGAATTTGGATGAAGCAATCCCCCGGCGATGAGCAACAGAGTGGTTTTACCGCTTCCACTCGCGCCCCGAATGGCGATGAACTCCCCCGTCCCAACGGTCAGGTCTGTAGGCGGCAAGGCGATAATGCGTTGCTCGTTTTTCCAATAGATCTTGCTGATTTTTTGCAGATGCAGCACTGCGTCACTCCTCCCGCAGAATCAAGGCGGGATCCTGACGCGCTGCATAAAAAGCCGGAATCCAGCTTGCGATCAGCGACAGAAGGACGGCCGTAATCATAGCGAAACCCAAGTACGGAATATTTACGATATCGATGAATCGGCCGTCAGGATTTCGCATCACGGCAATCACGGCGCCCAGCAGGTAGCCGATCAGCGCCCCGACGAGGCCTATGATCAGCGCCTTTGTCAAAAACAACGACATTACCGTGCGATCAGAGGCGCCGCAGGCACGCAGCAAGCCGATCTCGCTGCGGCGATCCCGAACATTGACAAAAAACGACAGTGCCAGCCACACGGCACTGACCAGAAAGATCAGCGGTGTGAGCAAAGAGGAAGACCGCTCCAGTTCTGAGCGCAGTTTTTTTCTGTTGGCGATCTCGGCCGCCAGAGAGGCGGCGGCCTCCTCCTTGGCGCGGTCCCTCGCTTCCGCCCGCGTCACCACTTTGCCCGCCTGTTCGATGACGCGTACGCCCGGCAGGATCGCGGCAATGTCCCGGCGCACCTGATCGATGTCATTTCCATGACAGTGGCATTTCAGCGCAAGGATGGCGTTGATCTGTTCCGGCTTTTTCAGCAGCTGTTGCGCTTGTTTTAAATCAATCCAAACGGATATATCGTCCTTGCTGCCGCGCTCTTCATTGCAGCGCTGCACGGTAAAAGTATGACCCAGCAGCGTGATCGAATCCTGCGGTTTCAGCCGCAGACTTTGGGCCAGTTCATATCCGACTATGGCATGATCGGTGGGAACCGCCACCAGCATGGGTTCACGGATTCGCGCATCGGCGGCAGCGATTTCGCCGCGGGTGCCAATCAGTATGATCGTTCTATTTTTTTCAGGCCAGTAAATTTTCTCTTGCAGGCTGGGCAGGATATGCTGAATCGTCACCAGCTTGGCATCCGCCAGCCGCTCCGCATAAGAGGCCGGCATATATTCACGAACCTGATCTTCCTCAAAAAAGTCGGCGAGCTTTTGGTTCTGCGGGATGATCAAAAGGTTAAAGCCGAGCAACTTCATGATCTTGCGGTAATCATCCTGCAGCCCCTCCATGCGCGCGGCGGTCTCTTTTTCTTTCTCTGTCAAAATCTTCGCCGTCTGCTGATCCAGTATAGCGAGAGTGAACAGGACGCCGATCAATACGGCGATGGACAGGATGACTGATACCAGGCCGGAAAAAAAAATAGTCCTGCGGTGCAGCATCTCTTTAATCACCAGCTTAACAACGCCCATCAGAACAGACCTCTCTTTCGCTTCATCAAAAGCATGGAGGCTACCAGCAGCACGGTGAGGGCTGTGATCGCCAGAATCGTCAGATTGCGGAACAGCAAGGAAGGCGGAGCTGACGAGGGACGGGCGATCGTCTGATCAGCGGAATCAGGTTCCGTCAGGGGCAATGCGTCCACCTCTTTGCTCCGCTCAGCCGGCGTTGTCTCAACGGGCGAAGACATCGGCGCGTCCGCTGTTTGGGCGCTGTCGGGAACAAAGGCGGTCAATCCGACAATGGGCGAAGGTGCATCAGTTAGCAGGCGTCCCATGCTCGGACGCGACCAGTCGGCGGCCAACAAAAGATCCAGACCGGGATTCAGCTCTTTGACCTCGCAGGAACACCAGCCGATGGCCGAGCGGCAGGACTCGAGGACGTTGTTCTCATTGATGCCCGGTCCGATTAAAGCGTAGAGCACGCGGCCCTGCCCCAGCACCGGAAAGGCCATGGGCTCATCAAAGAAAGACAGGTCCGGCTCCACCTGCAGCAGGCAATGTCGCAGGAACGCCTCATCGGCACCTTGCCGGTCCATCTCCAGAAAGCTGAATCGGACCGGCAGATGTTTGAACTCGGTTACCGGAATCGGATTGCCGTGGCTGTCGACCCCGGTGTCCGGGATGGTCAATTCACGTTGTGCACGTTCCAGGGCTGCCTGTAGCCGGTTGCAGGCCTGCGCATCCAAAGAGTCGTTTCCGCTGGCTAGCAGCAGCCACACCAACGCATCGCCCTGCAGTAATTTTTCTGCCAGCAATGAACGCAACGGCGAATGCAGAACGCCGTGGATATTTTCGGCAGTGGCAAGGCCGGACCAGATAGGCCGGCTTTCCGCGGTCCGATGGGGTAAATAAACCTCCAGCCAGGGCAAGCCAGTGATCGACTCAGCGGCAGCCGTCACCCGGGCATCGGAATCGACGGCCACAGTCTGCAGTTGAACATTGATGGGCGTGCCGGCGGACAGGTGCTCACGCAACCACTGCTCGATCGCGGCGTTTGACTCTGTCCCTGCCTTTTGATAAAGCACCAGCGTGTAGGGATCCGCAGGCCATTTTTCCAACGCATAGCGAAAGACCGGAACGTTGCAGGCCTGCGCAGCAGAAAAGCAGCCCAAGATTAAAATCAGCCGCCCCGGGCGCTGCATCATTCTACCCAGACGGGCGGCTATAGGTTGGAATAAAAGCACGATCACGACTCACCAGGTTTTGGTGATGCCTGCATACATACGACGGCCGAAATCCGGATAGCCGACGGAGGTAGCGTACTTTTTATCGAAGAGATTACGCAGTTCTAAAAAGAGTCGCGTTCTCGTTTGCGGCATCACATTCCAGGTCACAATAACATCGACGTTGACGAAATCGCCCAGCGGCTGCAGCGGAACGCCGGCGGGCAGAAATTGACTTCCTTTAAAGCCGGAAAGATATTTGCCCAGCAGATTAAGCTCCAACAGCCGGCCTTGACGTAAAAGCCCGGCGGCAGTGATCCATTGCGGGTATTCTTCGTTGCGGATCCTCGTTCCCTTGGAACTCTCTTTGGCCACCACATACGTGCAATTGACAAAAGACCGGAATTGATGCCAGAGCAATGCGGACTGCCATTCGGACTCGAGACCGGTCTGGTATTGATCGCGATTGAGATACAGCTCCATAACGCGATTGTTCAGGGTTTTGGTGGCGCCGCTCAACGCAATGGCGTTATCCTGACGGGTGAGAAAATAGACCAGGGAAAACTTGCCCAACTCTGGAGCAATTTTTTGTACGCCGAGATCCGCTTTAATCTGCTTTTCATCCAGCGGCTCCACCAGTTCAGCGGTCAGCGTTCCGGCGCGGGGTTGCACCCGACCGAAAGCCGCATGCCCGTGCAGGGAGACGGTTTCGGTGAAATGATACACCGCGCCCAGCGTTCCCATCAGCATCGGCCGCTGCCATTCATCCACCACCGGCGTGACCTTGTTCAATCCTTTTGCGCTTTCATTGATGCTGAAAGCGCCGTATCGATTCCAATGGGTTTTTTCCCAGCGCAGGCCGGCATCCAGATAAAGTTTTCCCAGCCGCTGTTCATCCATCAGCACGCCGGCGAAGGTTTCTGTATCGCAGGCTTTGCCGTAATAAAATCGTTTTCCATTGGGCGCCGCCCAGTGATTGTAAAAAAAACCGGCCCGGACCGTGTTTTCGCGAAAGGGCGAGACGGCCTGGATCACCGTAAGATTCAGTTCATGATCTGGCTCGCTGTACCGGCTCGTCTGATTGGTCAGAGTGCTGTAGCTTTTATAGTCCGGTTTCCGATCGGCATAGGAGGCCTTAACCTCCAGACTCGCCCTCTCCCCCATGCGATATCGGCTGGCTAATGTCAGCAGCAGCGCCTTGACCGGATCATAGGCGTCGACCTTTTGCCAGTAACTGGAATCGGCCGGGGGTTGCGCCAGGAGCAACTCGCGGTCCGCGGTGAGGTAGAATGCGCTGGTTTGCAGATAGAAATTCCGGCTGGGTTCCCATTTGACTTTGCCAAAAGCATTGGCCACCTGCTCAGCGGCATTTTTATTCTCAGGTCCTGCGGTTTTGGAAAAGCCCAAACCGCCGGCGTAGGAAAACGCGTTAACCTTGCCGCCATGAGAGAGATGGCCGCGCATAGATTGATAAGAGCCATACTCGAGACGCGCCGTCGTTTCGCTCTCTTCATATTCCCGGGTCTTGACGTTTACTACTCCAGCCATGGTCGATAGGCCGGTGAGGAGAACCGCACTGGAGCGCATAATCTCCAATGTCTCAATATCCTGGCTGGAAAAAAAATAGGGCAGTTCCAGGAACTCTTTCTGCCAAACCCCATCCACCGCGTAATCCGGATAGGGATAACGCTGGCCGCGGAACGAAAGGAACTGCTTGACCTTGCGTCCCCGGTTTTCGATCATGGCGCCGGGCATATAGCTCATGGCATCGACCACTGTCTTGGAGTGCTGCTGATCCATGGTGACGCGTGGAATCTCGGTGACCGACAGATCCAGGGCTTCTGACTTTAAGTCCGGAGCGCTGAGCACATCGCGATAGCTGGCGCCGGTCACCCACACGGGGTCCATGGGCAGCAGTATGGGCGGCAATTTTATCTGCACTGAAACTGATCCTTCAGCGCCGACCGTCAGTTTAACCGATCTGCTCTGGTAGCCGAGCAGAGAAACCATCAGCTCGTAGCGGCCTTCAGCCACGCCGCTGATCACAAACCGTCCTTCGCTGTCGGTTGAATGGCCCAACGTGGTGTTTTTGATCAGTACATTCGCGCCCTTGAGCGGGCTCGAGGTCTTTGCATCCTCGACTGTTCCTCTAATCTCCGCGGAAAAAGCGCTGCCGCAAACCGTCAGAATCATGAATATCAGCAATCCACCTGCGTGTTGATCAAGTTTCATTACAGCATCCATTTCCTTATCTTACTCTTTTGCCGATGGTAGAAATATAGATAATTTATTACTTTGCCACTTAAACACAACACTATTCTGCCTTAAACGAGCTGGTTGAAGGATTATGCGCTGTGCCAGCGCATCAATCCTTCAACCACAGACCGGAGGAATAAGGCCTGCTGGATCAAGCGCGTGCATTTTTCGCCGGCATGCCCAAGAATTGCTCGTGCGTTGGCATGACAGGATAATCCGGATAGGCCAAATTTTTCACCAGAGATGAAATGGCAACCGACTTGCCGCTGCGAAAGCATTTGTTGGCCGCGATGCCGGTCAGGCAAGAGTAAGCGCCGCTGCGATGATCGGCCGATCGCTGGTATTTATCCGCCGGCTTATTCGAGCCGAAAATCTCCGCCAGCATGACATCGTCTCCGCCGCCATGGCCGCCCTCTCCCTCCCACACTTTCACCTCGTAGGCCGGCTGCCGCAGCGGATAGATGCGCGTGTAAACCCCATCGCCTTTCAGCGCCCCTTGAACCGTGCCGTCGCCGCTGATATAGACCGATTCCTCTTCTTTGTGTTCCAGGCGGCCTTTCGTGCCGTTGAAAATCACGTACATGCCCTCCCAGGCGTTGAACGCATTGAGCGAATAGCACAGGGTGGCGTTATTGTCATAGCGGACCAGGACGTTCATGGTGTCCTCGATATCAATGTCCGGCCTGAACACACAGCGATCGCGATAATACCCATCATAACTCTCATTATCCAGATACAGACGTTTGAGGTTGCTGTTCTTTTCCAGGTCCAGTTCAAACGAGCATTGCGCTTTCTCCGGACAGGTCCGGCAGCGCTCATGGCTGCCGGACAATCCCATCCGCTTGGCCATGGCCGGAGTGTAGAACTCTCGTTTGCCGACCGCCTGGACGCGAACAGGAATGGCCGACAACCACCAGTTGACCAAATCGAAATGATGGGTCGCCTTATGCACCATCAGACCGCCGGAGAATTTTTTCTGGCTGTGCCAGCGGCGAAAATAGTCAGTGCCGTGATGGGTGTTGAGCATCCAGTGAAAATCCACGGACAGAATATCTCCGATGACGCCGCTCATCAGCAGTTCTTTAACCTGCGTACGCGCCGGCGAATAGCGGTAATTGAACGTCACCCGCACGCGTTTTCCGCTCTTTCGCTGGGCATCGATGATTTTCTGAACTTTTCCAGACTCCGTGGTCATGGGTTTTTCGGTAATGACATCCTTGCCCAATTCTAAGGCGCGTACGATATATTGATGATGGAATCCGTCCACCGTAGTTACAATGACGACGTCTGGCCTGGTTTCCTTGATCATGCGATCGAATTCATCCGCACGATAAACCGGCGGTTGCGGCGCTTGCCTGGACTCTGCATAAACCTGCGCCGCTTTGAGACGTCCCGCATTGACATCGCATAATCCGACCAGTTCACTGGTCTCCTTGAAAGTGTCATAGATGGCCTTCTGATACATATAGGACCGGCCGCCTGTGCCCACAATGGCATATCTTTTTCGCGGCGTCGAGCCGGCGACCACACGCAAGGGATGGGTCATCAACAACCCCGCAGAGCCGGCGGCAACGGTTTGTACAAAGGTACGTCGGGTCATTTCGTTCATGTGGTTCTCCTTATCATGGTGGTAACAGGATTCGGGCAAAGGCTTACCCATGCGGTCGCCGGGTGGTTGCATCGTGCCGGCGCTCAGAGACGGATCCCGGGTAAAAGCCTCTGCGCATTTTGATAGTACACTTTTTGTAGGACGTGATCGGGAAGATGCAATCCGTAGATTCGCCAACGGCAACGCCCCCAACGGCCGATGTAATCCGGGTAGGAAAAATACTCATCGCGAGTTTCCAAAAAACGGAAATAGCAGCGGTAGACATCAGCCGACACGGGCATATCGGTTCCGAAGAGGATGCGATCCTGGTAGGCGATAAAAAAATCGCGGCTGCGGTAAGGCTGGCGACCCAACTCATCGATGCGGGCGGAGAAATCAATATGTACGTTGGGGAAAGCATCGAGCAGCTGAGCCACGGAGCTCAAATCCTCTGGAAGGTTGGCAACATGGGGCAGGATAAAGGCGATCTGTGGAAAGCGGGCGATCACCGTATTTCGTTGTTCGAGCAGTTCAGCTTTGGAAAACCTGGAACCGTAAAAGCTCCAAGACGGAAACTCTTGCAGTGTCTGATAGTGTTCGTTGTTCTGATCCATCGGCAGAAAGAAGCCCTTGGGATCGGACACATGCATCAGAACCGGCAGATGGGTCTTCTCTGCGTGCCGCCAGATCGGATCCAGCCTGCAGTCATCGATCCGCACCAGGGAACCGGTGGCATCAACAAAACGCAATCCCAGTTCTTT
Organism: bacterium; assembly: GCA_036788095.1. Taxonomy (GTDB): domain Bacteria; phylum Zhuqueibacterota; class Zhuqueibacteria; order Residuimicrobiales; family Residuimicrobiaceae; genus Anaerohabitans. The sequence goes on from DAIQOA010000007.1 coordinate 36,735, forward strand.
GGTGATTTTAAGCCCGCGGGCGCCCAAGGCGACATCCGCATCCAGGCGTTGGATGCACGCTTCGGCAAAATCGTTCGTTTTGATCAAAACAAAATCTTGCCACTGAGCGAAATCTGCCATGGTAAAGGCGGTAAAGCGGCCTGGAAAACGTTCTATATGATTATTGGCGAAATCAGAAAAATCAACCCGTTGGATGGTATAAGCGTTATCCACATAAGGCAAAACCGCATTGCCGCTGACGTTATTGAAAACAGCCACTCCGACCTCGTCCATCACCTGCACGAGGTCGCCGCCGTCCATGGCGGCAAATAGATGATTGTGGAAATCCACCACCGGATATCGGGCTCTTTTCGGAAGATGCGATTCAGCATTCAGCAAAGAGGGGACATTGGCAACAGAAAAACGGGTTAATTCCTTCCGGGGCATCAGCGTCCTTTGCTCATATCATTGCTCCAACAAATTTACTGAGCGGATGGGCTCTCCGGGATTCAGAGAAACCCGCATGGTTTTTATCTCCGCAGGCTGCAGCTCCACAGTAGAACCTGTTGATGTCGGCGGCAATGACAAGGGGACAGAACAGGACGTCCCATTCATTTCTACGCATCGAAAAATGAGCGCCTTTTCGTCCTCCGCCATCTTGATGCTGGTGATCGCCGCCGTCTCTGCCGGAAAAGAAACCAACGACTGCTTGAGCGGCCATTTCCCCTCGTGCTGAGTGGTCAGCAGAACCTGCGGGCTTTGCAGATAATCGGTGGCTCGTTGACTGACACGGGCACTGCGCCAGTCGCCGTCGTGCGGCATGAGCAGATAGGTAAACTCATGCAGGCCTTGTTCCATCCAGCGCACGTGATCCGTGGGCTGAACGACTTCCGGGTTGTGGTGCGACCAGGCCGTGCTGTGCAGCACCGTGATCCGCATGTCCCCCTGTTTAACCTGATAGCCGCAGGCGAAATTATTGATCAACGCCAGGCCAAATTCGCCTTTGCCGTCTTTGCCGCTGAGATCCAGCCAGTTTCCCCCGGGTTCCTCCTCACCGTTCATAGTCCGTTGGATAAATCCATAGGGGATCGAATAGGTCAGGAGTCCATCTTTGAGCGTTGTCGGAAAGGACAACTGAAACACTCGCGCCTTTTCTTTCCAGTCCAGGGTCGCGCGACAGGCCAACTCGGATGAATGAGCGCTGAGCGAGAATTCTTGAGTCAGAGCGGATGAGCCGAACTGATTGTTTATAATAATACGCCCGCGTTCCGGTCCAGGTTCCACCAAGCGTACGGCCGCTTTGCCGAACCGGCCGATCTCCTGATCGTAGCTGACGATGCGATGCCCCCAGGTATCATCCCAGTCGTTTAACACAACGCCGCAGCCGGCTGGGGCGCCGAGCAGCTCGCGACCGGCTTTTTTATCAAAATATGAAGAGATCGTGCCCTTTAAAGTATCAAAAGATATTCTCACCCAGTCATTTTCCAGAAAGGAGGTTGAGGCGATGACCCGATTCAGCGCAGAGGTGTCTGCCGCTTGGGCGACATCAAGGCGAAAAACCTGATATCCCAACGGAGGCAGATCCGCTTGAAACACCAGCCGAATGCGGCTTTTCACCTTGACCGCGGCGGTGGGCAGCGGCTGATAAGGGATCGGTTCTCCCTGGGCATCGCGCAGGGTCGGCAGAATCCGGCGATCCAATCGCTGCATTTCGATCTCGATGGGCGCCCGGACAGGCCAGGAACAGGGATTGAACACCATGAACGGCGTGCTGGCGGGATAGCGCTTGTCCAATGTAGAGACCTGAGAGACCAGCGCGTTCAGGGCGCCGGTCAGCACCTCTCGGGCCACCGAGTTGCTGTAGCCGTAATCATTACGGCTGTCCTCGTACGCCTGCTCAATGGAGCTGCCGGCCAGAATGTCGTGAAATTGATTGAAAAGAACTTTTTTCCACGCCGTGCGCAACTCTTCGGAAGGGTAAGGCGCTTGACAGTACAGAGAAGCCAGACTGGCGGCTTTTTCCGCAACCATTAGATTTGTTTCTGCAGATCGATTCCACAATTTGACATCCGAACAGGCCGAATAACAGCCGCGGGCGTGATGCTGCAGTTCACTGTTCACGGTGGGAACGTCGACTTGCTGTTTGCGAAAATCGTTCACATAGGTTTCCAGGCTGCTAAACCGCATGGTGGGATAAGCGTCTCGTTTCAAGGATTGGATCTCTTCGATCGTCGCAATGGTGGGGCCGCCTCCGTGGTTGCCCACTCCATAAAAAACGGCAAGCTGATGGGCCTTGGGCAGAAAAGTCTGAAACCGTTGATTAGAGCTTTGCAGTCGACTCTCGATATCCCGCTCTTTGGCGCTATAGGCCTCGATGATGGAAAAAGTTAAAAGTTGGCTGCCGTCCTGACCTTGCCATTGAAAAACCGGCGCAGGCAAATCCGGTTTTTCATTCAGCTCAGGACGCAGGTAGAAATAGCAATCCAAGCCCTGTTTGCGCAGAATCTGCGGCAACGACCATGGGTGGCCAAAGGTATCCGGCGCAAAGCCGATCGTGGCGGTGCGGCCGAAATGTTTGAGGAAAAAGGCCTGTCCGTACAAACCCTGGCGAACGTGGGACTCTCCGCCGGGACAGTTGGCGTCCGATTCCACCCACCAACCGCTCACCAGATTCCAACGTCCCTCCCGCACGCGCTGTTGAATCTCGGCGAACATTTTTGGATCAGCCTGAAGAACCCACTCATAAAATTGAGCGGAACTGGCCACCATCGCCACTTCGGGATAGGTCTTCATCCTGTCCAACACCGATCGAAACGTGGCCAGCACTTCGGCAAATCCTTCATCTTTGGTCCAACGCCATACAGGATCGATATGGGCGTGGCCGATCATATAAAAATGATTGCGCGTGTCAACCGGGCTTGGACGTTTTAAGGGCGTTGCGAATCCCGCCGGCAGGTAGGCAGCCAGTGTGAAATAGAAAAAGTATCTCACCAAGCGCGACATGTTTCATTCTCCCTTATAGAGATCGTTTTCCCCGCGCTGCAGCCCATGACTGCAGCGGCTCTTGCAGTGGATATCAATCCACTCCCCACCGGGTATTGGGCGTTGGGCCCATCGCATACACCAGTTCACCGCCGGCGGCGATCTCCTGATAGGTCAGTTGACATCGGTTCAGAGGCCGGCCGTTCAGCCATGCAGCTTGAATATATTTGTTTTGTTCTGAAAGATGGCGGGCCCGGATGGTAAAACGTTTGCCCGACCGCAGGGCCGGATTCGTATTGATCACGCTCTGATCGAACAGGGGTGAAGTTAATTGGAACACAGGTTCACCGACACAGATCTGGTATAATCCCAGGGAGGCCAGCACATACCAGGCGGACATGGTGCCGCAGTCGTCATCCATCTCATAAAGAAAACTGGCCGGCTCCGCTTTGTAGATGCGGCCTTCATAGGGCTCTTTATAAAACCCATGGCTGCCGTAGATCTGCCGCATGGAACCGGTGAGGATGCGCTGAACGAGTTCCTGGGTCCGCCAGGGGGCGCCGGCCAGGTTATAGAGAAAAGAAACGTGCAGATCCTGTTCGTTATTATGGTTGTATAGATCGTTGGCAAAGAAAAAATCAAGGTCTTTAATAAAACGCTCCCGGCCGCCGCACAGCTCGATCAGTCCGGGGATGTCGTGCAGCACGAACCATCGCCATTGCCACATGGTCGCTTCGTACACGTAGGTTTCATCGATCACCCGGGGATCGGGAAAGCGCAGCCAAGTCCCGTCCGCCGCCCGGGCGCGAAAAAATCGGATCTGCGGATCCCAGACGTTGCGATAGAAAAGCGCCCGCTGGGCGAACAACTGATGCTCTTGGGTTTTGCCCAGGGATTGCGCCAGTCGCGCGACACACCAGCTGTCATAGCAATTCTCCAGCGTTCGATCAGGCCGCCGCGGCATATAGCCAAGACGATGGTACTCTTCATAGATCGCCTTCATGGCAGAGTCGCTCATCATGGTTTTATCGCCGGTGGTGGCATTGTTAAACTCGGCGCGGAATTCATAGGCGTCGCGCCGCATGCCCTGATACGCTTTCTCCAAGTCGAATGCCTGCAGCCCTTTATAATAAGCGTCCGCGATGATGGCCACGGTGTGCTCACGCCGCGTCGTCGGATACGGCCAATAGCGGCCGCCCTGTTCATAGATCAGAACAAATGAGCGGACGATGTCCTGCAGCACCTGGGGCTGAATCAAGGACAACAACGGATATTTAGTGCGGAACGTATCCCACAGCGAGTAAGCGTCATAATACGGAAACGAGGCTCGATGCACTGCGTTGTCGGTGCCTCGATACTCGCCATCGACATCCGCCGCACGAACCGGCATGTGACAGGAATGGTACAACGCGGTGTAAAAGAGCTGTTTCCTCTCCGTTGTGCCGGAAACCTGCACGGTCTTTAGCAGATCGTTCCATGATTTGCGCACCGATTGGCGCACGTGCTGAAAATTCCACTCTGGCATCTCGGCGCGATAGTTGGCGTAAGCCTTGGCGCTGCTGACCGTGGAAAGACCGGATTTGATCATCAGCGTCGATGGACGGTGAAAGGAAAAATCGAGGACCACGGCCAGACCGGGTCCGCGAAGGGTCTGCTCATCGTTCTGTAAAACACCATCCTGAAAAATGTGATAGCCGCTGCAGGGCCGGTTCCACTCGGCGCAAAAATAAAGCGTGTAGCTGTCCGCGCTGCCGCAGATGTGTTGACCGGTTACATAACCCTCGATATGAGAGTGGTCCAGTCCGGTGATCGCCGCATCGCTGATCTGGGTAAAACCGCGGCTGAGATCCACCAGCACATGTGCGCTGTCGCTTGCCGGAAACCGGTAACGCTGCAGACCGCCATGAGGGGTGACTGTGAGCTCGCAGGAAATTTGCGGATCGGTCAGGTCTACCCGATAATAGCCTGGCTCTGCCTTTTCACTCGGCTTGTCGTAAGCCGCCGCATAGTCAGCGGGATTCAGCAGCGCTTTGCCGGTGAATGGAAGAAATAGAATGTTGCCGCCGGAGCCCGAGCAGCCGGTTCCGCCCAGCCGCGCATGGCTGAATCCCATTAAGCGGCTATCCTCATAGTCATACCCGGAATGCGCTTTATGGTTGAAACCGCTGGGATAACTGTCAGGGCTCAGCTGAATCATGCCAAAAGGCGCCACAGGCCCGGGAAATAATTGGCCATGATCTCCGGATGTGTTGAAGAAAGGCTGAACATAATCCACCGGCTGTTTCCCTGCAGCAGAAAGAGGGTCCACCCAGCTGATCAGCAGCGCCAACACCCAGATCAGGGCGAGAGCGGAATAGCAGCTTTCACTGGCCGCCGGGTGCGGCCGCTGACCGTCGTTGACGATATTCACGGTATTTTTCCTCTCTCTCGTGGCGCAGCAGGGCCGGGTTATCCAGAGATTCGGATTCATTGATGGCTTTCCAATTGAACTCTTTGTCAAAAGGGTCCAACGCTTTTTGCGGATCGAACAGTCGCGCATCCACCGGCAGAGCCTTGTACGGCGCTGGATTCACCAGGGTATTCGCAAAGCAATCGGCGAGATCCGTGGCACAGGCATCGTAGAGGTTCAGCGGCGGCAGATCCAGAATCAGAAAGATGGTTTTTATGATGCTCGGCATACTCGTATGCTTGGAGGAGATATAACCCGGTTTGGCATAGGGGCTGATCACCAACAGAATGCTGCGGTGGGCGTCGACGTGGTCCAAACCGCCCTGGGCGTCGTCCTCGGTAATAAAGATGGCCATCTCATGCCAATAGGGGCTGTGCGACAACAACTCGATGACACGACCGAGAGCCAGATCGTTATCGCTCATAAAAGAGGCGTGGAACGGATAGCCGTCTTTGGGACGGGGATTACCGGCATGGTCGTTAGGCAGCATCATGGTGATCACCTGCGGAAACGGCTCCCGGCCGCTGGCCCAGCGTTTCTGATATTCCTCTTCAAACATATCGACGCGGAACTGATCAGGAATATTCATGTTGAAGGTTGCAAACAGGCGCGAGGTGTTGTCATACAATGGTTTGGGCATCGGATAGTTGGCGGCCAGACGAATGCCGGTGTATTTATCGCGTTGCTCTTCATAGCCGGCGGCAAATTCAAATCCCAGACCATAGTTGGCGAAGCGGATGCCATGCCGGTCAAAATGCTCCCAGATGGCGCCCCCTTCGTTATAGTCCTCCGGATAAATAGCGCCTGAAGCGCCGGGAAAACCCAAACGGCCTTTGGCATCCATGGATTGATGCCGTTTCCCTTTGCCATAATGAGCGGAGGTGGAGGTCTCGACCCATTGATTGGGATAGGTGTTGACCAGCCAGCGATGGCCGTCGGCAGAATGGTCCGAATCGCAGTAAAAATTGTCGCTCATGCTGAACCGTTCTGCCAGGGCGATGTGGTTCGGCATGGCGAGACAGCTGTCTACGGCCTGACCGGTTTTTTCATTTACCACATCACGGTAGACTCCATACAGGCTGAGCTCTGGATCGCCTTTGCCCTTGGCCACGGCGCCGAACACTTCGTCATAAGTGCGGTTTTCTTTGGTGATATAGACGATGTGCTTGATGGGACTTTTATACAGCCCGGTCATAGGGGGAACAGGATTTTTCATTGAACCGTTGAAACGGCGCAGCGCAGTGCGGCGAACGTTATTGTCCAACACCTGCTGGGTCAAACGTTTCAATTCCCGGTTCGAAGGGGTTGGAAGGATAGTCACCAGTCCACGCATTAAATGGCCGATGTTTTGGGGATCCTCGGGATTATGATTCGCACCGGCATTCGGGCCGGCGCCTAACCCCTTGGCGCTGGCGACGTACAGTGTTTTGCCGTCCCTTGAAACAGCCAGTTTGCTGGGAAACCAACCAGTCGGAATCCGTCCCAACACATCATGGGAGCGCGTATCGATCACGGCAACCGCATTAATACCGGACTCGGCCACATACAATCGATCCTCTTGCGGACTCAAACACAGGCCAAAGGGCAAAACACCTCTCAGGTGTTTCAGATCAGCATGCAAGGCGAGATCGATATCTTTAACGATCTCGCCGTTCTCCACGTTCAACACGGTGATACAATCGTTGTTGCCGTTGCTGACATAGACATAGCGTTTACCCACGGTGATGGAGTTGGGTCCGCTGCCGCCGATGGTGGTATACTCCTCCAGTTTTTCTCCGACCAGATGGCCCGTCTTGACCCGGGCGATCACCTTGCCCTGAGCAGGATCCGTCACATCCACTGTCCAGACTGAAAAGGACTCTGCCGCGTTGGGATCGCCCAATCCAGGTACGGTTTTTCCCTCGCTGACCGTGCCGTCGACCGCTTCTCGCGATGGAAACCCAAAAGGTGGAAAGGTCAACGTGGTCTTCACCGGTTTTTTCGGGTCATACCCTTTGATGGTTTGATATTCAAACATGCCGACATTGGCGACATAAATTCTGGACTCATCCTTGGACAGCGCGATGCCGAACGGATAGCGGCCCACCTGGACATTGCACAACACCTGGCGCTTGACCACGTCGATTACAACGAGACGAAAATTAGCCTGGTCCACGACGTACAAAAGGGTTCCAGCCCGGTTTAGAACCAGTTCACCCAGGTAAGCCTCTTTAAATTCACCGTCGGCAAAACGGCCGTTCGTGGAAATAACATCGATCTTTTGGGCTGTACCCAGGTCAAATAATATAATTTCACCGCTGCCGCCTGAGGAGGCATAGATCGTTCGATTATCCGGAGAGACCGCCAATCCCATGAAAACGGTTTCAAGTGTTTCTTTAGGATTCTGCTCTTTCCGCTGGATCTGCCGAATGTTGGGTTGGTCTTTGCCGTAATCTCGAATGATGGAGAGTGAAAAGGGAAAAGTGCCGCTGTTGGAGGTGATGATCGTTGTTTCATCAGGACTCAGAGTCAATCCATAGGGGTGCGGCGCTACTCGAATGCTTTTACCCACCGGCGTCACTTGCCTGCCGTTGGGAAGTACCGCAGTATAATCAGCGTTGATTTGCGCGTATTTTTTATCAGCCGGCGCAGAGAGGATAAAGCGGGTTTCTTTTTCTGTTTGCCGGCAGTGGCACAAGGAGAGAACCATAAAAGTGAAAACAGCGATTTTAATTCTGTTCATTATGCTTTCCTATCGGTTAATCCACGGGCTTTACTCGCCACAAAGAGGCGGATATGATCAACGAGAGCATAGAGGCGGCGATCCAAAAGTAGATCGCTTGAGTAAAATCATAATGGCGTACGCCGTCGATCATTGTAAGGTTTTTGTTGATCAAGTGACCGCTGACCCTTTCCTGCAGGGCGGCGCCAAGGTAGCTGAACACACCGACAAATCCCATGGCAGCGCCGGCGATGCGCTTGGGGGCGATATCAACGGCAAACAAACCGCCCAATGACGCCATCAAGCCGCTCAGGGTGAAACCGTACACGGCAAAGGCAGCTGTCAGCAGCCAGGTCTGATGTTGAGCAGCGGTAAAAATTACGATCAGAGCGATCACCTCCAGCACTCCATATAACACGTTGACCGGCGGCCGCCGGGCGTTAAAAAACTTGTCGGAAACAAAGCCGAACACCACGCAGCCAAAGATCCCAGCGACGGTATTGACCCCCATGATGCTGCCTGCCTCCAGCAGAGAATAGCCTTTGGCCTCCTGAAGATATAAAACCCCCCAGCTGTTGATGGCGTAGCGTGAGACATACATGCAAGCGCTGGCCGCTCCAACCGCCCAGATGGCCGGCATTTTTAAAATGCTCAATTGCAGTTTTCCTATCGAGTCGGCCCCAGGAGCAAGGGTTTTCTCAGGAGGCAGGCCGTCCTTGCGCCAAACGGATACAGGCGGTAATCCCATGGTTTCCGGCCGGTCCTGCAGAGTAAAAAAGAGCACCGCGGAAACAGCCAAGCAGCAGAGGCCTGGGGCGATAAATCCGGCACGCCAGGAAAAAGCGCTGACCAGTGCGGCGACCAGGACAAAGGTCAGGGTCTCACCGATAGAGTGCGAGGCGTTCCAAATGCCGTAGTAGCGCCCACGCTCGTTGTTGCTGAACCAGTTGGAGAGCCCGACAATGCTGGCGGGCGCGCCGAATCCCTGAAACCAGCCGTTCAATCCCCACAGGACCACCCACAGCCAGAGATACGGAGAAAGTCCCATCACGATATTGATGAGCGCAGAGACCAGCAGGCCAAAGGGCAGAAAACGTTTGATGTTGGTGTGATCGGTGAGAAAACCGTTGATCAGCTTGCCGGCGGCATAGCCATAAAACGTCGCCGAACCGATCACACCCAGATCGATGGGAGTAAAAATACCGGCATCGATGAGCGGTTTTTTGACGATGGATAGTCCTAGACGGCAGGTGTAATAAAAAGCATATCCCAAAGTAATCGAAAGCATCAGAGCGGTGCGTTTTTTCCGATACAACCGATCGATCGTCTTCTGGTCTTGAATAAGCGGCTGATCGAGTCCGCGGGCGAAAAATTTCAGCATGATGAGAATCTCGTTTCTATAGGACAGGAAGAAAAGCGCGTGCACACCGGGGCGCAGCGGCGCCTCGGTTCCACGAAAGAGGTCGATACGGTCTTTCTTGCACTAGTATCAACGCAAGGAAAGGATCCGGCGCAAAAAAACTGCAGCAGCAGGCAAACGACCGAACATCTAGCTCACCACTTGAGCCTGGCCGAAACGGGATAATGGTCGCTGGGATAACGTCCGTTCTGCTGATAGTAGATGATCTCTGTCTCACGGACCTTGAATTCATCGGTGCATAAAATCCAATCGATGCGCTTTTCATCCCGGACGCCTTTAAATCCGTGTCCCGTACCAGCATTGGTTTCGGGTTTGTTCAGAGCCTGCCAGGTGTCGATGAAAAAGCGCGCGTCAGGCTTTGTGCCGGGGGGTGAGCACAGCCGACGATGGCTCTCCGAGTCGGGGGCTAAATTAAAATCTCCGGTAAATAGAGTCGGCAGATTACCGGCGATCTCTTGCCATTTATCGATAACCAGCTGCGTCGTCCGGCTGACATACGGCTCGCCCCCATGGAAATGGGTGTTCATGAACACGAATGAGCGGCCGGTGCTGCGTGAACGGAACCGGCCCCAAGTGGTGATACGGGGCAGACTATTGCCCCAGCTGATGCTGGCAGGCTCATCGGGATGCTCGCTGTGCCAAAAGGTTCCTTCATCCAAGAGCTCAAAAGCGTTGCGATTAAAAAAAATACGGCAGGATTCCCCGTCCATGCTTTCCTGCGGACGCTCTGGGATCTCCTTGCCGAAATAGCGTCCCTGGCCGATAACCGACCATTGTGGAAACTCGCTTTGGATCGATTGAATCTGAAAGGGCAAGGCTTCCTGCGTGGCCAGGAAATCCGGATGCACCTTTCGAATGCACTCCATCAGAATGGGCTGCCTGACTTCCCAACGATTTTCACCGTCTTTGGCAGTTCCATAGCGCACATTAAAGGTCATTACGGTCATTTCATCTGAAGCGGCATTCGATTTGAGCGAAGAACAATGGCAAAGAAGCAGTGCAAGGCTGAGGAGGAGAAAAATCTGTTTCATCATGGTTCCGATCATAGTTGCTGCAAGAATAGTCCTGTCAAGTCCGCGAAATCAGCGCAGCGGTGAGAAGGCCCTGGTAGCGCGCAGTGGCTGGTCGCCGCAGGCGGCAGCAGACATGCGGTGGTTCCCAGGATCCTGAGCGCGTTTCCGCCAACACCTTTCGCAGCCGGTCCGGATAATTGGTGATGATGCCGTCGACGCCGAGTGCGAGGAGATCGCGCATTTTTTGTTCATCATTCACGGTCCAGACATGTATCTGTTTGCCGGCCTTACGCGCATTGGCGACAAACTCTTTATTCACAGCCGAAAAGCGGACGCTGAGGATCGGCCACGGTCCCGCAAACACATCGGCCTTGGTGGTTTCGGAAAAAATTAAACCGGCCGGCAGGTCCGGCGCCAACTCGATCACTTTTTCCACCGTCGCCTGATCAAAGGAGGTGATCATACACTCCTTATCAAATTTCTCCTGACGAATGATCTCGATCACTTTTTCCGCCACCAGAGGCTCTTCACGGGTGATTTTCACTTCAATGTTCAATTTCATTTTGCCCTTGACCAAACGCATGACCTCCTGCAGAGTGGGCATTTTCTCACCGGTAAATTCAGGTCCGAACCAGGAGCCGGCGTCAAAGGCCTTGAGCTCTTCGACCGTGTAATCCCGCACGGCGCCCGGCTGGCCTGTGGTGCGACGCAACGAATCGTCATGAGAAAGCACCACCACCCCGTCCTTGCTCAACCTTACATCCAATTCGGAATAATCCGAGCCCTGTTCAATAGCCTTGGCGAAAGCGGCCAGCGTATTTTCCGGCGCCCAGCCGGAAGCGCCGCGATGCGCGGTCACATAAAAAGGGGCGGATGCGGGTTTGAAGGTGCATGTGCAGAACATACAAGTTGCTGTTGCCAGCCATCCAGCCATTCTAAAGAATTTCATGATAGGCGTCCTCCTGTGTTATGTAACAAGGAATATATTGCAAGTTAATTAAAATTGCAACCGCTAAAATGACATAGCGTCTCAACTGATCCAGGACAGAAGTCGTTCTTGGGTTCGGCGGACAACGACATCATGCCGGCCTGTGCTGGGAAAAAATTCGCAGCCCAGGGTTCCGCTGTATCCGAGGCTCTTGAGCAGGCGAAGGATCTTTTCATAAGGAATATGGCCGATCCCCGGCTCGGTGCGTCCGGGCAGGTCCGCAAGATGAAAATAGCCGATGGCATCCAGATTCTCCTCGATGTCCTTGCACACATCCTCCCCCATCACCGACATATGGTAAATGTCATAAAGCACTCGCAATCGGGGATGATGAAACTGCCGGATGATGTCAAAAGACATACGCGAAGAGTTGAGCAAGTAATGCGGGTGATCCTCCAGATCGTTCAACGGTTCAATAAGCAGGGAAACGCCGTAGCGGTCCGCCAGGATCAACAGCCGGGAAATGGTTTCCAGCAGATGATCCAGCCAGCGGAAATCCTTCGCAGGAGCCTGCACCGCTTGGCCGTCGGTCTGCAGAGGCTGTGACAGCAACATGATGTGCGCGCTCTTGATCTCCCGGGCGAAAAGGAGCGATCGCTCCACCTCTGCCACCAGCGACTCGCGCTCACCGGGATCCACCATGCCATATCGACGGTTCGCGCTGAGATTGCTCAGGCTCAGATTCTGCTGCGCCAGAGCAACAGGCAGACCCGCTGGTTTTTCTTGCCAATCCCAGATTTCGATGCGGTCGACCCCATCTTTACGGGCGGCTTCCAGGCGTTGTAAAAACGGTTGGGTGGTATACAGGGTTTCCAAGCAAAAAGCCAGATCCATAGGTTATCTCTTTAAACGATAGAATAGTATCTCCGACCCCGGAGCGTCCGTAATCGTCCAGTTAATCTCGGGGCTCGTGACTGATACAGTGCCGCCCGTGTTTTCAGAATAGAGGTCCAACAGTTGCCCCGGTCGCAGACCCTGTAAACAAATGGTCTTCTCTTTCACCGCCTGGGAGCGGCGAAAGAGAACTACCACCCCATCGCGCTGTTGGGGCCGGTGAAACTGGTATCCGTACCAAGCTGTTTCAGCCGCATCATGCGGGAACAGTGGATAAAAGTCGCCAAGCAGATAGGGGCGTATTTTCTTGTACAGCGCAATGCTTCTTCTCACCTCCTGCTCTGTTTCGGGAAAATCGGTATCCAGTTTGCCGATCAGGGGATCTTGAGCAAGCAGGGAGAAATAAAAACCAGATCGACCGCTATGATTGGTTATTTTCAGCAGGAGCCGGTTTTCACCCGCTTGCAGCGGCAGATCGGTTGAATCCATTCCCGCAGTGAGAGGACGATGGACGCGATGAACAAAGATCAATCGCTCATTGACCCAGCAGTGAAGGCCATCATCGCTGGCCAGATACGCTTTAATGGATTGTGCAGAGTCTGAGTGGATGGTCCGATACAGATAAAACGCCCCTTCGCCCGTATGCTCGAAATAGTGCGGCTTGGCGTCCCGCCACTCGGGACGAGCTATCCAGGCCAGGGCTTCATTTTCATAGCGCTGAGCGAGGTCGACTTTTTTTTCCGGAGGAAAGGCGTGGATGAACAATAGTCCGGATGGCCGGGTGAAGGGTCCGACAGCAGACCAAGGGCTGAGTTGCAAACCGGCATCAGCAAGAAACTGTTTCTCCCGACGGCAAAACCGTTCCCATAGATAATCACGACTATGGCCAACCATAATGTTGCCACTGGTCATGGCGCTGCGAAATTCATAAGAGGGCTCGTAACCAAAGCTGCCGCATCCGTGCAGAGGCAGCCAGCGATAAAGGCCGCCGTTCTGAAGCTGTTCCGCCTCAGGTTGGGGACCAAAGCACTGCAAATCGCTATGCCAGAGCGGCAAACCACGGCGAAGAACTTCGATGTCGATCCGGCGGCCGCCGGAGGCACAGAGATCGATGATCATACCGGGATGCCGGCTCTGCAGTTCATCCATCATGCTGTACAGGCCTTCGATATAGCGTATTTCCGTGATGCCCTGGCGATCGACCGGATCTTCGAGACGCCAAAAATTTTCGGGCTCGATGTTCATGTCCCAACGCAGCCAATCCAGCTGCGCAGCAATGATCTGTTCGTCAATATGGTCGATCAACCAGGCGCGCGCGGTAGAGTCCTGCAACTTGTACAGGCGATTTCGCTCGCCCGGACGAACCATGAGGAACTCGGGATGAACGCGATCGATATACGTGTTCAGCGCAACACGCTCCGGTTCAAACCAAAGCAGATATTCCAATCCGTTTTCATGGGCTGCTCGACCGATGGGCGCCAGGCCGCGCGGGTATTTTTTCACATCCGGCTGCCAGGTTCCGGTTCCGTCTGAAAAACCGACGGGATACCAATGCTGCGGGTCCATGTCGGACCAGAAAACTTCAAAGCCTCTTCTCGCCAGTTCCGGCATGACGCGAAGGTGCGGCCCTTCATAAGAACCGTCCGGATCCACCCTGTCGATGCTGGCGCAGATGGGTGCGTAAACCAGCTTGCCATCGCGCCGCGGCAGATACTGATCCATCAACAGTTGACGAAACAGATTATTGCCCCGCAGATCGTCTGCGCCCTGCCAAAACAGCAGCACGGTGCGCGGAGTGCGGATCGTTTCGCCGGGCAGCAGTTTCAGATGGGTCCACTCCATACCGGCCGTCACCTGCAATCCCCGTCCTTTGGTCCGCAGAAAGCCCGCCTGCCATTGTCCGCTCCAGCCGATCGCCAGGACGATGCCCTGAGCGCCATCAGTCATATTGAAGAACGGCATCCAGGCGTCAGAAGATCTGCCCGCCTTGGGACGGACCAGCAGCAGAGAATCCACGGTCAGGAAGCGCGCCAGAGGCCGGAAGCTGTCTGCAGAATTGTAATCCCCCATCGAAGGGTGCACCACAAACTTGGCGCCGTCGCGCGGCTGCCAGGTCATGTCCAGGGAACGGATCGAATCCAGAAACGCGGTGGATTGACTGCTGCGATTGGTAAGCGTAACCACCCAGTCCACTGCCGGAAAGCGGCGATAGACCATGGCCTCTACGGTCACCGCCAGCGGTCCATCAGGGTCTTCATAATGAATACTATAACTCTTGCGCTGGGCGTCCAGCGGCCGGGAGGAAATTGTTTTTTTCCAATCGGACAGAAAACCATAAGATGAAATGCCGTCATAGGAGAAGGAAAAAGGCGCAACGCTGTTCTGTTTGACAAAAGCGTTTTGAAACCATTGATCAAAGGCCTTGTGTTCCTGAGAGGAAGGCTCTGCGGCGTTCAGGAATGACCAGGCCCAGGTCCAGACAAAACACAACAGGCGAATTGTTTTTTTCATACCATCAGGCTCCCTGGATTAAAGAGACCCAGCCGGTTCAGATCATCCTGCAGCTGAACGGCGTTGGTAAACAGCAGCGTGCGCATGCCGACCCGGGCAGCCCCTTGCAGGTTGGACTCTAAATTGTCAATGAACAGGCTTTCCGCTGGTTGCGCTTGCATGGTCGCCAGAGCATGAAGAAATATGCGCTCATCGGGTTTGGTGATGCCCAAGTCGGACGAAATGATCACCTGTTCAAAAACTCCATCATAGCCCCAATGACGCCAGCGATTTTCCGCCATCTCCCTGGAATCGTCCGTAATGATGGCCAGACGGCGGCCCT
>DAIQOA010000008.1:0-50708 GCA_036788095.1 bacterium
ACTTTCTCCGTTGATGCGCCTGTGGAATCCGGTTTGGGCCAGGTGACGGCTCTACGGAACTTGCCATTGATGGTCTCCCCTTTGTTAAAGACCGCCTGGACATTGTCGGTCGCCACCTGCGCTTTGAACAGGGTGTAGGGAACCATGACCGGCGCCTCGGCATCCGGAGCGAAAAACCGGCCCAGGATATAGTTCATCAGCAGAATCATCAAAAAGAAAAGCCACACTCTGCCGGAGAACAACGACGGCCGCTGCGGCGCGTTGGGAGCTTTGTTGCCCGGGCCGGACGGCGGCTGCGTGTTTTGCGGTGTCGGCTGTTTTTTTATCAGCATGGGATCTCCAAAAAAAAATGGCAAATAAAAAATTTTTTGTCAACAACCCATTAAATATAGAAAAAATAGGAAAGAACTGCAAGACAAGAGTGGAGGCCGCGAAGGCCCCGTGGAGTCTTGTCGGCAGGCTAACAGGAGAAGGTGGAAAGCGGAAAAGATCGCCGGCTTGATCGTGCAGCGTTCCGAGCAGCCTATGGGCCCGCTAGGATGCTCCTGCAGCAGCCCTGAGTGGTAAACGAAACCTTTCGTACTCACCAGCGTATCATTTTCAGCAACCTGTTACCGTTTATCAAAAGTAAAGGAGAGAACGATGAACCTGCGTCCAACACGGTTTTCAGTGCTGTTGCTCTTCGCCCTGGGCGGAGTGCTCATTACGCTGCAGGGGTTTGCAGCATGCTTCAGCCCGGCTGCCGCTGCGCCGGCCGTGGATCAGAAAAAAAGAAGCAAAACCTACGAGGTGAAGGTCGAGAAAAAAGGCGGTGAGGAAAGAGCGGTCAGAATCGCCTCTGCGGACTCCTGCGCTGAAGAGATGGAAAAGGTGGTGGTAGTGAAAATCGACCGGGGAGAACAGATTATCAGGATCAAGGATGGCAAGATTATTTCCGCCACCAAGAACGGCAAGGAGATTCCTTTGGACCAGCTCAAGGAGGAGGGGATTATCGACGAAGGATTGCAGTGGGAAACCAGCGACGGCGAGACCAAGATTATTACGGTTAAATCCAGCAGCGAGGACAGCATTCGTAAGCGGGTGATGGTCACGGTGAAGGGGGATAAGGAGGATATTGATCTCTGGCAGATCGATGAGGATGAGGATGCTTCCGGCGACAGCTGCGCGGATAACAAGACAAAGAAGAAACTCTGGATCCGGCTTGAAGAAGACGATCATGATTTGAGGGGCGCTTCCGGTGACAGCGTCAAGAAAAAGGTCCGCATCCGCCGTGAGCGCGGACGAGTGGTTGAGGATTCCAAAACATCCATCGCGGTTGGAGAGGAGATCAGGGTGGAATTGGTTAGGGATGGCATCATTGCCGGTGAGACTGATCCGGTGGAGTTCAAACTGACCGGCAAGGCGCTTTGGGTCAACGGCGTCAAGCAGTCCGATGAGGCGCAGAGGAAATACTCGCGAATGATCGGCGAGCGCATGGGCCTGGAAAAGGATGATGCTTTGGAGATCAAGTTAAAGTACAAATAGCCGAATCGCCGGTTATTCGTTTTCCGCTAAAAGGCAGGTTCGAGGCTGCGGTTTGAGCCTACATAGCCAAGGAGTGCTGGATGAAACCAAAGCCTTTGAGAGTGTTTTTCTTTTCTGCGACGATTTTGCAGATTTCTTTTTTAGCCGGAAGGCTGTCTGCCGGAGAATGGGGCGCACCCTATGCGCTCGAGGTCTCGGCGCCGGAAGGCCGGTCGATAACAGATCCGCAAACTCGGGCGGAGCTCCGCTTTCTAACCTCCGATGGGGCGCAGGATATAAATCTCTACTATCATCAGCGTTCCTGGCTTTCAGACAGCAAAGCGGTGTTATTCTATTCGGACCGGCCGGCCGGTGGATTGATGACGTGCTTGCTGGAGACCGGAGAGGTGGTCCGCATAACCGGACCGGATAGAAAAGCGCTGACCGGCGCTACGGCGGCGATTCATCGCGATACGCTTTATGCCGTGTGGAACGAGAACGCGGTTGAAGTCGAATGGCAAACCTTCCTCTCCGCCAACCCGGAGACGCAGCGTTCCCAAGTTCGAGCGCGGATGCGTGTGATCGCTCCGCTCGCGCCGACCCTTCAGCATGCCTGCATGCTGAATGAAAGCTGCGACGGCAAGTATCTTGCCTACAGCACCATGGGTTTTGGCAAAAACGGCGGACCCATGATTCATGTGATCGATCTTCAAACCGGTGTGCAGCGGGAGTTGGTCTCCCTGCCGCCTGACCGCGGTCCTGTCCATCACGTGCAATGGAGCCGGACGAATCCCACCCTGTTGAGCTTTTCTTCTTTTATGGAACCGTATAAATTCCGCGCAGGACCGCGCGCTCCTTCCGCCGGGCCTACGGATTATCCGGGACGTTGCCAGCGGCTTTGGGTGATCGACATTCAGGAGGGGATACCGCGGAATATCTATCAAGCCATAGAAAACGAACTGGTGACCCATGCGGTGTGGTGGATAGACGATACGATCCTGTTCACCGGCGCGACACAGGCGCCGGTGAACACGGAATGGTCGCATGTCAAAGTGCTGGACGCCGTTCGGGGCGATGTACGGATCATCGGCGCCGGTTCGTGGTGGCCCGGCGCCACATCCGAGGAAATGTCGCGCCTCAACTGGTGGCACCCGTCCGGCAGCGACGACGGTCACTGGGTGGTGGCGGATAACTGGCATGGGGATCTCATGCTGTTCGAAGGCCGCACGGGCCGGCCGCACCTGCTGACGCAAAATCACCGCACTTATGGCAGCGGCGAACATCCCCACCCCAGCTGGAGCCGCAACGGCAAACAGGTGATCTTTACTTCATATCGTCTGGGATCTGCGGATGTCTGCATCGCCGCCATTCCCGCCCCTCTGCAGGAGCTGGTTTGCTCCAACACCGATGGTCTGGGAGATCCTATTCTGCACCACAAAATCGTCCCGCAGGGGAAAACCCTGTTCACGGAAAACTTTGACCATCTTGATCATTGGCATTTGGAGGGTCACACCGACGGCGTATCGTTGATGGACGATGGCTGGTTGCGGCTTGATTGCACCGGCTCTCAGCAGGGAGGCATTGGCGTCCATGCTTTATTGCGCGAGGATATGCCAGATTCGATCTGCCTGCAGTTTGATCTGCTGATAGAAAAGAAAAACGGCCTGTTGATCACGTTCCTGGGAATGAAAGGAATGAACGGTGAGGATGCGATCACCGGGGTACCTCGTCGCCGCGGACTGTTTGCAGAATACACCGGCGAAGATGCGGCTGTGCGCTCCTACCATGTTTCGTTGAGCCGTTATGATGATCAGGGCGTTCACACCGGGGTATCTAATTGGCGGCGCAATCCCGGGCTTGTCCTGGTGGGGCAGGGGCCGGATCCTTGTACCGAGGTTAACAGAGTGTATCATGTCGCGATCATTAAACAGGGCCGCCGTTGTCAGCTGCAAGTGGACGGCGAGGTGATTTCGGGATTCATTGACCGTGAAGCGGTTGATTCCCAGGCGCCCGGGCAGGGGAAAATCGGTTTTCGGGTCATCGGCGCTCAGGCGGTGGCGCGCATCGCAAAGCTGCGAGTGACGGCGTTGGAATGAACATCGTTGCCGTTGGTTTCGCCGGCAGGGACTGGTTTCTTTTTTTTTGTATTCAAGCTCCGCAGCTGTGTGAAAGCAGTCTGACCCGGAGTTTACCCTCGTTCCCAATCTCACAGCCGATGTGAGGAAAATTATAAGCGGATCAAATCATTACATGTGTTGACATTGGATTCGCTTAGTTATAACCCAGGCTCGGTGTTTGAGAACGCCCTTGGCGGCAAAGCTCTGCTTTGCAGATCAGAAAAAAATGGACGCTGCGGTTGGTTAATCCGCAGCGCCTTGTCGCAGGGGATTCACTCCATTCGAGGCTACACCGATTCACAGCCGCGTCTGCTCCGTTCGCAATGACAGGGGGCTGATTCAGCCCAGCGGCTCAAACCGGGCCTGGAAAAAGCGCAGGTACTTGGGCTCGTACACCATTTTTAAGCCTTTGACCTTCTCCCGTTTCGAATACACTTCTTCGATCGATTCGGCGACCACGTCCATGTGGGCCTGGGTGTAGACCCGGCGCGGGATGGTGAGGCGCACCAATTCCAGTTTCGGGTAATAGTGATCGCCGGTTTCCTTGTTGCGGCCGGCGGAGACGATGCCCCGCTCCATGCTGCGCACGCCGGAATCGAGATAGATCTCCGCGGCCAGCGCCTGGGCCGGAAAGGCGTCCTGTTTCAGGTGGGGGAGAAATTTTTTCGCATTCAGAAACACGCCATGACTGCCGATGGGCTTGACGATGGGCACGCCCATGTCCAGCAGTTTGTTGCCGAGATAGATCACCTGTCCCACACGCGCCTTGATGTGATCCCAATCCACCGACTCGCCGATGCCGATGGCCATAGCCTCCATATCGCGTCCGGCCAGTCCGCCATAGGTATGCAGACCCTCATAGACCACCACCAGATTGCGCGCTTCCTCAAAAACCTCCCAATCGTTAATAGCCAGAAAGCCGCCGATGTTGACCAGCGCATCTTTTTTAGCGCTCATGGTTGCGCCGTCGGTGAGGGAGCAGATCTCTTTGACGATCTCATTGATCGATTTGTCGCCATAGCCCGGTTCGCGTTCCTTGATAAAATAGGCGTTTTCCGCCACCCGCGTCATGTCGTGAATGATGCGGATGCCGTATTTCTGCGTCAGGCTGCGGACCGCTTTGAGGTTGGCCAATGAGATGGGCTGGCCGCCGGCCATGTTTACGGCGGTGGCCACACAGACGTAGGAGATTTTTTCCGCCCCGTGTTTTTTTATCACCGTCTCCAGCTTTTGCAGGTCAATGTCGCCCTTGAATGGATGTTCGTTATCCGGATCGTGGGCCTCGTCGACGATGACATCGACAAAGGTGCCGCCGGCCAGCTCCTGATGAAGGCGGGTGGTGGTAAAGTACATATTGCCCGGAATGACATCGCCCGGTTTGACGAGGATTTTGGAGATGATATGCTCGGCGGCGCGGCCCTGGTGGGTGGGTACGAGATACTTGTAGCCGTAATAGGCGCGCACCGCTTCTTCCAGATGATAATAATTTTCGCTGCCGGCATAGGCCTCGTCGCCCACCATCATGCCGGCCCACTGGCGGTCGCTCATCGCCGAGGTGCCGCTGTCGGTGAGCAGATCGATGTAGACATCTTTGGATTTCAGCAAAAAAGTGTTGTAACCCGCTTCCTGCAATGCCTGTCCTCGTTCGGCCATCGTGGTCATGTGCACCAGTTCCACCATTTTGATCTTGAACGGCTCGGCCCAGGATCGTTTTTTGACTCTTTCTTCCATGACGTACTCCTCTCGTTAACGGCAAAAATTAGCCAATGGAACAGCCAAAATCAAGGGGATTCGCCAGGATCCGACTCTTTTCTTGCATCTGGCCGGCGAAGTGGTTATCTTGATATCAGCCAAAAAACCTTTTTCAGCTAAAGGGAAGGAGAAAATTGGCCATGAAAGCGAAGGTCGCTTTAGGCTGGAAAAAATTTCTCGAGGGGTACCCCTGGTTCCATCGCGAGGGCGCGTATCCCATCCCCGCCTATTCCGAGTTCATGCCCTCCCCGCTGGTGGGACTCAAGCCCCTGGGCAAACTTGATCCTAGAATTTTCAATGACCAGGATCCCTATGGCTGGATGATCTCAGAGATCGAAGAGGAATACGAGCTGAAACCAGGCATCCCTCACCTCGGCCAGCAGATTATGAACAATATAATCAAATTGGGGCGCGGCGAATCTGCGAATCGCATTCAGGGTCCGGACGGGCAGAACTTGAAAAACAATCCCTATTGGCCGGAAGAGCTCGCCGCAAAAGCGAACCATCTCCACAAAGAACGCTACGTCGCCCTCCTGCCCATGATGTTATCCCGTACCCAGGACGATAAAGGCCGGGTGATCTGGACCTTCTTCGGCAACAGCATCCATGCGCCTGAACCGACCTTCTGGAAAGGCTTTTACACCTCGCCGCAAACTGAAATGCCGCCGCGTTATTTCAGCCGATTCTTCGCCCGCTTGCTGAATCAAGCCTACGGCAAACGGCTTTCAACCAAGCGTTCACTGCTGCAAGCGGGATTTCGCATTCTTCCATCCACCGATCCATCCGCGCTGCCGAAATGGACGCAAGATTTTTTAGTGCGTGATTCGGCTGATTTTCGTTCGATCAAATTCCTGCTCACTTTTCGACCCTTCAGCTTTCTTCCCGACCAGGTGAAAGAACGCTATCTGGCGGAGAAACTCGCTCTTCTGCCCTGCCCCGGAAGCCTGGTCTTCTGGGGAATGCCAAATTACAACAAATTGACAGAGGCTTTCGCCGATGCCGGACAAATCCCGCTCATCAACCTGGTCGCACGTAATCAGGGGATCGAAGGCCTGAGGTCGGCACAGGACGGCTGGTTTCAGGAGACACGGCCGGATAACCTGAAACACGAAATCCAGGCAGACCTGATCATTGACTCCTTTCACCGCACGCATCGATGGCAAAAGATTCATCGTTATCAGGATGAACTCAATCAGCAGGTCAAGGACGTCAAGATCGCCCGAGCGCTATTCAGCACCGACGCAGAGGCTTTAGACCTTTATGACAAGCCATTGGCGCGGAACTGCCAGCTATGGGATGATGATTTCAATCTGCTCCTGAACGGCCCTCGGGCAGACCGGCAGAAAATTCATGAAACGGAAAAACGGATTCTTCAGGGCGGGCTTTTCGGTTACCGTTTTTTTTACCCGCCGATGAAGACCGGTCGGTACCGCATCTATTGGCATCGACCGCTGATCGCATTTCTCCCGCCGCGCGCTGAAAAAGCGACCATCCTCACCGATGCGCTCATGGGATATATCGCCGGCTATCACGAAGAGGATTTAAAAATGGCCGCGCCCGTGGAACTGTGGCCCAGAATGCAGCGACGGGATATCTATCTTTCTGCCCTGTGGGATTTCGACAACGAGGAGGACTATTACGCGCATCAGACTGCGAAAAACCTTTTATCGCTTTTTGAGTATTATCACATGCAGGGGGAAAAACCGCTGGCAAAATCCTTTGCCCAGGCGATGCTGAACATCGCGAAAAATAAAACGCTCGAGCAATGGCTGGCTGAACTGAAAAAGCATACCCGGAAGCCTGCCGCCGCCGCTCGAATGAGGAAGCATCTTTTAAAAATAATTGACTGGAATGAAGCGGACGTTCCGCCCAAACCGCTTACTTTTACTTGCACCGCCAAGCGGAGTTTTGAAGAAAACTGGTGGAACGATATCAGACTCATGAGTCAGGATCCCTTTCGCTATAAAGACAATGCGGATATTGCCACCGACAAAGCAACCCGGAGTCAGGTAGACCGTCCCAATCGTGATCTTGAAAGGCTGGGAGATTATTTCATGACGCGACATCGTCAAGCCATTGCCGAGGCCGGTCTGGAAGGCATCGCCCTGTGCGGCGAAATGCCGTTCAAGTGGGACACTGATTTTGATTATGGGTTGTACGGCGGATGGGTTGGAAACCAAAACAACACCCAACATGAAAGAAATATCCTGGTGATCATCCCTGGAAAGAACCGCGGCCAGGCAGTGGTTCTCGGCGATCATTATGATACCGCCTATATGGAGGATGTATTCGAAAAAGAGACCGGCGGTTCCGGCGCCAGGCTCGCTGCCAAGGGAGCGGACGACAATGGCTCCGCCGGCGCCACCCTACTGCAGGCTGCGCCGATCTTTCTCCGCCTGGCCAAGGAGGGCAAGCTCGAACGAGACATCTGGCTGTTGCATCTTACCGGGGAAGAGTTTCCCGCTGATTCCATGGGCGCCCGGCATTTCTGCCGCTCACTGGTCGAAAAAAACATTCAAATCAAACTCGAGGACGGCGGACGGATCGATCTCTCCGGCACGGAGATCGTCGGGGTTTACGTGATGGATATGATCGGACATAACCGCGATGACGATCAAAATATTTTTCAAATCTCACCGGGCAAGAGCGCTGCTTCCTTTCAGCTTGCCCAAGAGGCGCATATCGCCAACCGGATGTGGAATGACCACGTTCCCATCTGGAATCGATCGCCGGAAAGAGCGCCGCTCCACAGAGGAGAGAGAATCAGCGGCAACCAGGAGATACCCGCCCCGGCCAAGCATCTCGCCATCCATGGCGAAGTGCGCACCCAGTATGATCCCAACAGCTCAATTTTCAATACCGACGGCCAGGTGATGTCGGATGTGGGACTGCCCATTGTGCTGTTTATGGAAAACTATGACATTAACCGGAGCGGCTATCATGACAGCAAAGATACCATGGAAAACATTGATCTGGATTACGGCGCCGCGTTCGCAGCGATCGCCATTGAAACCGTGGCAAGAGTGGCGGCCGCGAAGAGATTCGGCACAAAACGGAGAAGGAACCAGGCGACTCACAACTTTCCGGAAAAGGGGTAATCGATATGGATGTGACTTTTAGAACAAAACCTGAAAGAAGGGACATTCAACGAGTCAGAGAGATTGTCGCCTCCACCGATTTTTTTTATGATTTTGAAATTGACGTGGCGGCTGAACTGGTTGAAGAACGCCTGAGCCAAGGCGAATCGTCGGGCTATCACTTCGTCTTTGCCGAAGTGGAGGGGGCAACCGCAGCCTATGCGTGCTTTGGCCCCATCGAAATGACCAAATCGAGCTTTGATCTTTTTTGGATCGCAACCCACGCCGATTTCAGAGGAAAGGGCATCGGCAAAAAATTGCTGGCCGAGACCTATCGTCATGCAAAACGGCTGGGCTGCACGATGATCATCGCCGAGACTTCCGGCCGCGACCAATATTCGCCGACTCGGGCCTTTTATGACAGCGCGGGGTTCGCGCTCGAGGCGAGGATAGCGGATTACTACAACAAGGGCGATGATCTGCTGATTTATGTCAAACGGCTGGAGTGATGGAGATAAAGCCGGTTCATCGTTGGCCAGATCGCGCGGGCGATCGTCGAGTCCGTTTCTGCAGCGAAAGGGTCCTTTTTTAAATGCTGCCAAGTCGATCCTGCTGCAAGAGGCCTGTTTGCGTACTTGATGGGAATTTTGTTTGCTTTTCAGGTTTATGTTGGCTAATTTTTCGGCAGCTTGAAAACGATGTGGGCGCCGGAGATGGCGGGCGCTGTTAAAATGGGGAAATCGCTGGGTATCAGGCGCCTGATAAAGGTTGATGGCCTCGATTTTTAAACCCTCAGCAAAAGCTCTTTTTCTAGTGTCATTCATTTTCTTCTCCCCAGCAAAATCAAATATTCAATGATCCTCATGGAATCAATCAGAGAGATTTATAAAATCGGCCATGGTCCTTCAAGCAGCCATACCATGGGACCTCGGAAGGCTGCTGAACGGTTTCTTGAAAAAAACAGTCAAGCTGACCATTTCAGAGTTACCTTATTTGGCAGTCTGGCAGCCACTGGTAAAGGACACCTGACGGATCTGGTCATTCAGAACGTTTTTTCAGGCCGGCGGGTGGAAATCAAATGGGAGCCCGGTGTATTTTTGCCCAGGCACCCCAACGCCATGGAATTTGCCGCATTGGACCAGGCCGGATCATTGACTGATCAATGGACCGCTTACAGTGTGGGGGGAGGCGCCGTGGTGGATGAGGCCTCCGGTCTGGAGACCGTCGCCATCTATCCGCACACCGCCATGGATTCCATTCTGGAGTACTGTCTCCATAACGGACTGAAATTCTGGGAATATGTTGAGAGAGTCGAGGGTACGGAGATCTGGGGTTTTCTGGAACACATCTGGGAAGTGATGCAGGAGAGCATTCATCGCGGTCTGGTGTCGGATGGTATTTTGCCCGGCGGTTTGAAACTTCCGCGCAAGGCAAGTCAAATCAGGGCAAAGGCAGGTCAGTATTCAGGTCCTTTTAAGCGCATGGCGCAGATTTTTGCTTATGCCCTGGCTGTTTCCGAAGAGAACGCGGCTGGAGGGGAGATCGTAACCGCTCCCACCTGCGGCGCGAGCGGAGTTCTGCCTGCCGTGCTGTATTACCATAAAAAAGTGTACAAGATGGAAAAGGACGTTATTCTCAAAGCCCTGTCCACTGCCGGATTGATAGGCAGCCTGATAAAAGCCAATGCGTCCATCTCCGGAGCTGAGGTCGGCTGCCAGGGGGAAGTGGGTACGGCCTGTGCGATGGCCTCCGCTGCCGCGGCACAAATCATGGGCGGGACCATCACCCAGATAGAATACGCCGCTGAAATGGGATTGGAACATCACCTTGGATTGACCTGTGATCCGGTGGAGGGATTGGTGCAAATACCCTGCATTGAAAGAAATGCCTTCGCAGCACAGCGCGCCCTGGCCCACAACACCTATGCCCTCATGTCCGATGGCCGTCACCGGATCAGCTTTGATGAAGTGGTAAAAACCATGTATGAAACCGGGATCAGCCTGCAAAGCCAATACCGCGAGACTTCCCTCGGTGGACTGGCATTGAGGGATGCAAGACCAACATAAAAGATTTCGGATGGGCGATTACAGATCCCGGATCGCGTGGGGAAAGATTCCCCGGACGATCATGGGTGGTTGACCTCAAAACTGTCATTTACCGGAGAAGTGCCATGGAATTCAAAGAGATCCTGAAAAGCTCGTTGAAAAGTTATGAAGATCTGGAAAAATGGCTCACCGATCAACAGGCGCGGGTCGATCCACGTCTCATGGAGGTCATTGCGAAATATCCGATGCGGATCAACACCTATTACCTCAGCCTCATTGAAAAAATGAACGACGGCATCTGGAAACAGGCGGTGCCGGATGTTGAGGAGTTGGTGCATTACATGGATCTCAGCGAGGATCCCCTCGATGAGGAGGGCGACATTCCCCTGGGCGGTCCCAGGACCATTATTCACCGCTATCCGGACCGCGTCCTGCTTTTCGTCGCGATCGAGTGCGCGATGTACTGCCGTTTCTGCACGCGCAAGCGCAAGGTGGGCGATGAACACAAGAATGTCACCAACGAGGAGATCAACAAGGGGATCGAGTATATCGCCACACACGATGATATCCGCGATGTGCTCATCTCCGGCGGCGACCCCCTTTTGCTGAGCAACAAAAAGCTCGATGAGATTCTCGGCAAGCTTAGGGGGATCAGCCATCTGGACGTCATCCGCATCGGTACGCGGGTCCCCTGCGTCTGGCCGATGCGGATCTACGAGGACCCGGAATTCCTCGAGATGCTCAAGAAACATACACCCAAATCATTGAAAGATCCCCAGCTCTTCATCAACACCCATTTCAACCATCCCAACGAGATCACCGAGCAGAGCTATCAGGCGGTCAAGTGTCTGCGGGATCTGGGCATCCCCATCGGCTGCCAGACGGTGCTGCTCAAGGGGGTGAACGACGATACCGACATCATGCGCGAGCTGATGCACGGCCTCGGCCGCATGGGCATCAAGCCCTATTATCTCTATTACGCCGATCTGGTCGAGGGTACCGGTCACTTTCGCACCGAGGTCTACAAAGGCAAGGAGATCTGCCGGGACCTCTGCGGCGCGACCACCGGCTTTTTACGCCCCACCTTTGTCATCGATGCGCAGGGCGGACGTGGCAAGATACCTGTGGATTTGGGCTATTCGGACGGGATCAGCGAGGATAAAAAGGGAGGAACCTTCACCTCAGCGATCGGACTTGGCAAGGTCTATGTCAACGATCCCATCGAACGGGTGGCCGGCAAACCGGTGCGGTACAACCCGAACCGCAGATAGCGCAGCTCCTCACCGCTGATTGCACCTGGAAATAACCAAGCCCCTGAACAAGTCAACCGATCAGGGGCTTTTAACATCCAGGTGGTTTATTGCAATGCCTGAACCGCGGCCAGGGCTAAGTACTGCAGGGGCAGCCAAGAGAAGCCGAGGATGAAAGCCGGCAGGACCAAAGATCACCAGCAGGGGGAGAGGGTAACCTTCAAAGCGGAGCGCTTTCGGGACTGCCCATCTATATCTCGCGCTTGATCCGCACTTGGTAAAAGAGGCCCACAAAATTGTTAAGTAGGCCCGGACAATGGTTCCGCCTTGGGAAAGATTCCCCTGGCGATCGGGGGAAATGTGTTGATTATCAGCCCCTTGTTAATTATTTTATCGCAAAAGGTACTGTCAATTAGGCTGTCTCAGAACATTTGGTTACTAAGTAGGTTTGAAAGGACGCCTGCATGACCGACCCAGAAGAAAAAATTCGAGTCTTTATCAGCTACACTCATGATGACCTCTGCTATGTCGAGCAGCTGGTTGATTATCTTGAAGAGTGCGGCTTCCAAACACTCTGGGACGACAAGCTAAAGCCGGGAGAGGGATTTACCTCTCAAATTCAAAACCTGATTGTTCAATCTCATGTTTTTATCGCTTTTGTAACCAACCATTCCAATCTGCGGGGCTGGGTTCAGCAGGAAATCGGTTATGCCCTTGCTCTTAATATTCCTATCCTGCCAATAGCGATAGGGACAGATCCCGTTGGAATTATCAGCGGTGTGGAAGCCGTGCGTTTGGATCGCGGATCAGCAACACAGGTTGGGTCAAGCGTCCAAGACCATATCTCGCAGGCGCTAAGCCGGGACCATTTAGCCAAGCGACTTCCCAGCCAGACGATCCACGAACTGGTACGCACATCCGCCAACCGGGATGAGGCAACACTCTGCCGGTTCGTATGGGATAACGATGCCCGCGTGCGTCTGCTCGCAGAATACGCTGCCATGGTGCGTTCACGAGGTTATTTTGGAATGGTGCGGCAAAAAACGGGATTGACCTCTTTTTGCACCATGGATGTTGTGCAACCGCAGCACCTTTACTGGGTGCTGCGCTACGGTGGTGAAAACCACCGCGAGGCACGTCATCTGGAATTGATTCGCCGAGAGCGCAATGAGCTCTATCAACATGTCCAGCGCAGGGGATGTCGTTTGATCATTCATGCCGAACAGGACTATGCCAAGTATGGCCCGGCGAGCAAACTTGTCCGTCTTGCGGGTTTGATTGATTTTCTGGAACACCCGCCCCATTCAGAGGTGTATGCTATGTTGAGCCCCTACCCGGCCACTGGAGATTCCTTGACGCTGGTAGGAGATTGGTTTTCTGCTACTTCTGTTCCGATTCGTCTAGGAACCGGTCATCGGCAGACGGTTTTTTCATTGCATGCTCCTTCGGCTCGCAGATTAATCAATAGTTTTGACCAGGAATTCATTATGCTACTGGAAGAACAAGCTATTCAAGAGAGCAATTCCAGAGAGTACACAATCGAAAAATTGCGGGTTGTCAAACAGAAAGAAGCGAATAGACTGGGATTTTATTTTCCCGACCATCACCTGGGTCGAGAAAAAATTCTTTCCACACTCAAACATTTTGAAAGTCAACGGAGAGAGCAGGAATAAGCGCGGGCGGCCCACTGGCTTAGCTTTTATACCATGCTTCCAAAGCACTGATTGGATTTTGGAAAACTTTAATTGTTTCTTGATTTCTTTCAACATCGTTCAGCCTTTGCAGAAACTCATGTCCTGGAGCAGGGCTCGAGCCACCCCATTCATCGCAAGCAAAGGCCGCCCACGTTCTGGCTGTGGACATGGCTTGGTACAAATTATCGAATGTAGGATTCTTGTTTTTAGCCAGATGTGAAACCAAACCAGCGGCAAAGGCGTCACCGGCTCCCGTTGAATCTTTGACTGGGAGAGGACTGGGCGCGGCCATGCATGTTTTGCTGTCTATTCCCCGACAAACACCAAGGGCGCCAAGGATGCCGGCTGTAAGGACTACCGCAGGCATTCTTTCCCGCAACCATTCAATCATCCACGAAAGCTTTCTTTCTCTTTCGCCAGTCGCTGCAAAAAAAAGACCCAATTCCTGCACGTTGCATTGAAATAGATCACTTTTTTCCAACAGCTTTTCCCAAAACCGAGCGCCCAGAGAAAGCTGCGTGTGACCAAAGTTGATCAGGGTGAAGGCGCGTTCGTGAAAATGCTCCACCAACCAATGCGTGCAAAGGCCTTGTGCGCTTGGGTCCCTCCGGCCACGATCCCCATAGAGGTGCCCTATCATGATCGCTGAAGAAGCGCCATGAATCATACGCTCGGCAGCCAGGGCTCTTTCACTGAGATGCCGCAAAAAATTGTCCCCAATCCGAGGTTCATGCGAAAAGATGGTGCGGCGACCGTTCGCCAGCAAAATCGTCGATTGGAGTGTGCGGGCGCCTGGTACCATAAACGCAGGTTCGCTGAGAAAAGTCCGAACCGGCACCGACGTCTTTCCCTGTATGGCATCCGCAATCAGCACGTCTCGCATCGTGATGCCCGCAGGATCGTTGCCAATCAGCAAGAGGGGAAACACGTCGGCTCCCCACGTCAGTAGACGACGTGCATAATTGATTCCACTTCCCCCCATCCCCTTTGTTGCAGGGACAGTATATTTTTCCCCAAAATGAACAGGATTGGTTGCAGATAGGATGGTTTCGGATATTGCGTTGCCTGTAACGAGGATAGAGACCTTGTTCACGGGGTTAAGTCTTAAAATAGGGTTAAGACGTCGGCGCTGTAATTGATGCCAGTTGGTCCAAGACCTGCTGATAGAGCTTTGGAGGCCCGATCACTGTGAGACCGCTATTATGTGATATAGCGCATCCTGCTTCCCGGGCGATGATCTCTCCCGCTGCGGTGTCCCATATGGCGTTGGGGGCTGATCCCAGATTGACATAAGCATCAAAAGACCCCATAGCGCAGTAGCATAGCCCCAGGGTTGATACACCAATCACACGAATGCGCTGGCAGGCCATCATCAACGTCTGCAGTTGGTTCAGCGCACGTTGCAGAGAGGAATGGCCGCCATGACGGGATGGCAATTCAATACAAAGGATCGCCCGAGATATATTTTCCGTCTGACTGCAAGAAATCGGGATGTTGTTTCGTGTCGCACCGCCCCCTTTGACAGCCGCGAAAAGTTCTCCTGTGACCGGAACGCCGATCATGCCTAAAACAAACTCGTTATTCCGTTGAAGCGCTGCCGATATCGCATACCACGGAATACCGCGAGCGTAATGCTTCGATCCGTCGATCGGATCCAGTATCCAGGTTAATTCTTGTTCATCTCCGGCATTGCCGGATTCCTCCGAAAGGATGCCGGCTGCAGGTAAAAGGCGCTTCAATCCTGCAATCAGGTATTGATTGATCCGTAGATCTATATCGGTTGTCAAGTCACCACCGGACTTGTTGTCAAGAATCCTTGAACGACCAAAACTCGTGACCGCCATGTTGCCGGCCTCACGGAAAAGGGGCGCTAGGCCCTTCAGCAGGTTTTGCCAGTCCGTCATGCAGCCGTGTGGTTCTTTCATTTATTAAACTCAATTTGATAAAGCAGACATTCTTTCTGTTCGGATCACCCCGACATTCATATTGCTTCCATGCACTACGGTGCTCGATTTTACCACAAGATACACCATTCGAAGCGATAACGGCCGATCACGGTTAATTTCATGGAAGGCTAACTAGCTTTCAAATATAGCTGTTTACGAGATGGCGGTCAAGTTATTTATCACATGATTCTCCTCCCCCAATGCCCCAACACAGCCGCCTGCCGTCGCAGGTTGAAAAAATAATAACTTGAATTTTCCTGCCTCATATTGTATCTTTCCTTTACCATCCGGTACATGCCCCATTCTTTGCCCGCTATTATCGAGAAGGGATTCTCTGATGAAAAAAATACTGCTCGCTATCGCCATTATTATGCTGCTGCTGATCCTGCTGGTGGCGTTGGCGCCTGGCTTTTTCACCCGCCAGGTGGGCGCCATTCTCAAGGGACAGGCGGAAAAGCAATTGAACGCCCAGGTGCATTTTGACCGCCTCGATCTCAGCCTGATCAAAGAGTTTCCCCGGTTAAGGGTTTCGCTGGACTCTCTGCGCCTGATCCCCCGGCCACCCTTGAGCCAGGACACCCTGGTGCGCATCGGTCGTATCTCGCTGGCTGTTGACCTGGTCCGTTTTTTTCG
Organism: bacterium; assembly: GCA_036788095.1. GTDB lineage: Bacteria > Zhuqueibacterota > Zhuqueibacteria > Residuimicrobiales > Residuimicrobiaceae > Anaerohabitans. Next base: position 16,018 of record DAIQOA010000008.1, read on the forward strand.
TCACGACAAGATTTCGATCAAAGCGATCGAGGTCGTTGCACCGGTCCTCAACCTGGTGCGAAACCGCCAGGGCCAGGGCAATTGGCAGATTCTTAAAACAGCTGCTGCAACAGACACGACCGCAAGCCGGATGGGTTTTGAGCTGCAGAGCTATCGCATCGTCGACGCTACGATCTCTTTCACCGATTCGGCGAAGGACAGCCGGGTGCGTCTGGAGGGGCTTTCCCATCAAGGCAGCGGTAATTTTTCCGCTCAGCAGTTCGTCCTGACCACCAAAACGGCCATCCCCAAAGCCGGGGTCCGCTTGAACGGAATGACCTATTTGAGCGAGGCGGAGCTGGCAGCGGATCTGAACGTTGCGGTGGACCTGGACCGGCAGCACTTTCAGCTGCGCGAGAACTCGGTGCGCATCAATCGGGTGCTCCTTCATTTCGACGGTTGGTTTGCGCAGCAAAACGGACAGCCCCAGTTGGATATTACCTTCAACAGCCCGCAGACAGATTTCAAACAGATCCTCTCCCTGATCCCTGTGCTTTACAAAAACAGATTCAACGATCTGGATGCAGACGGACTGATGGCGATCAACGGCCGGGTGCACGGCGCCATGGGAGAAGGGATCCTACCCGCTTTTGAGATCAATGTGGATGTCAATGATGGGGCCTTTGGTTATCGCGGCCAGGCGGCGAGGATGGAGGATGTGCGGCTGGATCTGGCGGTCAACAACAAAGGCACGAAAACAGATGATGTGGTCGTGGACCTGCGCAGCATGCATTTCAAGCTCAACGGCCAGCCGGTGGAGATGGCCTTGCAGTTGAAAAATCCAGTGTCCCGTCCCTGGGTGCATACCACGGTCAAGGGGATTCTGGATCTGGCTCAATTGGCTCAGTTGATCGATCTGCCCAGCAGCACCACTCTGCGCGGCAGGATCGATACTGATCTGACCCTGCAGGGGCTTGTCGCCAAAGAACAGCTCGGTCAGCTCGACGGCAACGGCTATCTCAAGGTGCAGCAGCTCCATTATGCCGGTCCGGCGCTGCCGCAGCCGCTGCAGATCAGTGACGCGCTTGTCAAAGTAAATCCGCCGCGCATTCGTCTGGACCACTTTACCGCCACCATGGGCAAGAGCGATCTGACGGCCGCCGGCGATCTGGAAAATCCCCTGGGCTTTCTTTTCAGCCGCCAAAGTCTGAACGGCACGCTCACGGTTAAAAGCCATCTGCTGGATCTCGATCCGTTCATCGAAGGGCCGAGCAGCGGACTTCAGGCCTTCGAACTGCCGGACCTGGTGCACCTGGACCTGAAGGCCGAGTTCGACCGGGTGCTCATGCAGGGCATGGAGTTTGCCGATGTAAGCGGAGATTTGCTGGTCGACAAACAGGTGCTGCATCTCAACCATCTGCAGGCGGATTTTGCTCAAGGCCGCTTGCAGGCAGACGGCAGCTATCGCTGGATTCCTCCGGCGCGGCCTTTGCTCGATTTCAATTTCAAGGCCGCGGCGCTGCAGATTGGCGGCCTGCTGCAGATCACCTTGCCCGCCAAGCTGGCGCCGTTTCTCAAGGATCTGCAGGGCAGCGTGGATGGGCTGTTTCAGGTGAACACGCCCATGGATATCACCCTGATGCCGATATTGGAGCAATTTTTTCATCGCGGCGATCTGTCCATCGCGCAGGTGGCGGTCGCAAACACGCCGTTGCTGAAAAAATTGGTAGACGCCACCCGCATCGAGCGGTTGCGCAGCCCGACGCTCAAGAACCTCAATCCCCATTATACGATCCAGGACGGCCGCTTCAATTTACGGCCGCTCAACTTTACATTGGGAGATTATACTTTTTCCCTGGTCGGATCCCATGGTCTTGACCTCAGCCTGGAATATAGCCTGACGGCCAGGATTCCCACCGAGTCCGCTGAAGCAAAACTCAATCCGCTTTTATCGCAGTACCTGCAGAGTTCCGGCAGCCTGCTCAAAGGCGGGACCCTGGATATGGATATCGCCATTTCCGGCACTGCGCCAGACCCCAAGTTCAGCACCCGCATCGCCCGCACACTGGGCGACACACTCAAGCAAGTGGTGAAAACAGAGGCGGAGAAACGGTTGGGACTGGATTCGCTGAAACAGCAGGCTCAGGATAAAGTGCAAACCACCAAGGACTCGCTTGCCAACAGGGCAAAGGACGCCTTGAAGGATATATTGCAGGGCAGAAAGAAAAAGACTCCATAGTCGGACCTCTCGCCTTTTATCTGGTTTGATGAACCGCCCTTTGCCTGTCAAATCCGCAGAGGAACGCCGATGGTTATTTGAGGAGCAAGATGATACCTGTGAGCACACGATTTGTCCTCCGGGGCATGGCGCTGATGGCGGCCCTGGTTTTTATCCCCGGCTCTGTCCGGGCAGAGGGAAGCGTCATTCTGAATAACAGCTTTTTTAAGTACGAAATAGCGCCGGACGGAAAAAACCTTCATTTTATCGATTGCGCCTCAGGCCGGGATTATCTGGATCAGCAAAAGGTTTCCCACTGCGCTTTAATTCAGCAGAAGGGAAAGCAGTTTCCTGTTTCCACGCTTCGCCTCAAAGGCGACCGGCTTTACCTGGAATTCGACGATGCACAAGTGCGCGCAGAGATCGTCCTGCAGAACTATAAAGACCGATGGGTGTATCGGGTCGACAAGGTTGAGGGAGAGGTAGAGGCGTTGACGTTTTTAAACATCCCCTTGACGCTGGAGGGCATGCCCTATGAACCCTTCGCCGCCTGTGTTCTCTCGATGAACTTGTTCACTCATGTCCGCCAACTGCCTGCTCTGCAGACCCATTTATGGACGACCTGCTATTCCCGGTTTGGATTAAAGGGAGCTGAGGCGACTCTACTGGCCGTTCCGCAGGAAAAGATTCTGCCGGTGATACGTGAGGTCATGTCCGGGGCGCCAGGTGTGCCTTTTTCCGACAAAGGCGGCGCCTGGGCGCTGATGCAAAAAGAGGGCTACGGTTCCTATCTGATGAACTTTGGCACGCTGAGCGAAGAGAGCGTCGATGAATGGATCCGCATGTGCAGCAGCCTGGGATTCAATCAGATCGACAACCATGGGGGTGGAGACTTTTTCAAGTTCGGCGATTTTGAGCTCAACCCGAAGAAATGGCCGGACGGCTGGGCTTCTTTCAAGCGCATCAACGCTCGCCTCCATGAGGCCGGCATCTCCTCCCTCTTTCATACCTATGCTTTCTTTATTGACAAGAACTCGAAATATGTGACGCCTGTGCCGAGCGAGGACCTGGATGCTTTCAGCCGGTTCACCCTCGCCAAATCGGTGGGAGAAAACGACACTGTAATCGTCGTCCATGAGTCAACCGCCTCTATCTCTACGATCACCGGCTTTTTCGTTCGCAACAGCGTCACCCTGAGGATCGGTCAGGAGCTGATCACCTTCAGCCGGGTCTCCGATGCGCCTCCGTACCGGTTTATGGGCTGCAAACGGGGCGCTCTCGGCACCTGTGTCTTTTCCCACCAGGCGGGCGAAGCGGTGTTTCATCTCAAGGAGGCCATCGACCGGTTTGTCCCCGGACCGGACACCCCTCTGTTTGAAGAGATAGCGGCCAGGACCGCGGAGATTGTAAACGAATGCGATTTTGACGGGATTTATTTGGACGCCATCGATCTCAGCGACCTGCTGGGCGGAGAAGAGTATTTCTGGTACTATGGGACAAAATTTATTTTCACAATCGCAAAAAAACTCCGACATCCGGTGGGGATGGAGATGAGCTCCATGTCGCACCACTGGTGGCATTATCGCTCCCGCTGGCAGGCATGGGACCGGCCGGTACGCGGGTACAAGAGATTTATCGACGTGCACTCCGCGGCGATCAAGTCCACGCGGCTGTTCCATACCCCTGCTATAAAAGCGAACGAGAACGAACATGGTCTTTGGCGAGGCCACTCACCGCTCATCGACAAATATGCCGTGGCGGAAAACGGCGGATTGCTGTTGCCGTTGCATCTTGGCTGGTGGGGCAACCAGACCTGGAATCCCCCGCAGGTGGAGCCCACCTTTCCGGATGACGTGGAATATCTCTGCTGTAAAATGATCGGCAACAATGCAGGAGTATCGATGCTGGGCGGGGTGGATGAAAAAACCCTCGAGGCCACTCCGTTGTTTCGCCGGTTGGCGGCCATGATCCGTCAATACGAGGAGCTTCGTCACGCGAACTATTTCAGCGAGTCGGTCCGGGCTTTGCTTCGCCAGCCCGGCAAAGAGTTTACCTTGTTCAAACAGGAGAACGCGGAATGGGGCTTGAAGCCCGTCTCCTATCATAAGCGCAAAGTGGGGGGGAGCGATGGCCCTTCGGCGGAGTGGCGGATCTTGAACGCATTTGATGAACAGCCCATCAAACTCAGGATTGAAGCGCTGATGGCAATAAAACCTTATGCGGATTCATCTCATGCGGTGCTGGTGGATTTTTCTCGACCTGATACCATGCCCATCGATGGCAAGGCTTCAAGGGTGAGCGGAGAAATGATTCCTTTTGACGAGACGCCTTTTCCGGGCGCAACCGCCGCACAGTTTAGCGCCGCGGTCGCGGGCGCAGAGCCGCAGGAGGGTCTGTGGATCAAGTGGGAGAAGAAATTCGAACCCTGGCTGGATCTGTCAAAGACTCAGGGGCTCGGAGTGTGGGTCAAGGGGGACGGCAACGGGCAGCTGCTGAACATCAGGATGGAAAGCCCGAAGCATCTGTCGCACGGCGCCAGAGGGGACCACTTTATCAAGATCGATTTTACCGGATGGAGATATTTTGAACTGGTGGAGATCGAGTCCTCGGCCTTCAGTGACTATATCTGGCCTGATTCAGGTTTTTACGTCTATGATTCCTACAGGCACACAATCCAGTACTCGCAAGTGGACAAAATTCAGATCTGGTACAATAATCTGCCGGCGGGCAAAACCGTTCAATGTCATCTCAGCGCGATCAGAGCGCTGCCCCTGGTGTCCACGACGATCGAGAATCCTTCCATTACGGTGGCCGGCCGAAAAGTGATTTTCAAGACGAAAATGGAATCTGGCATGGTCCTGGAATTTTACTCTGCGGAGGATTGCAAACTCTATGGTCCGAAAGGAGAATTAATACAGGATGTCAAGATAGAAGGGGACATTCCCTTCTTGCAGGCCGGTGAAAACCTCTTGTCGTTCGACTGCCAGGGGCCTGACAGCGTGAACACGCGGGTGCAGGTCACGTCGATCAGCGAAGGGCGTCCGCTGGATCGGTGAAAACTGATGCTGAAACCGGAGACTGGCCTGCAGCTCAGTCGAAGAAGAATTTGCCGGCAACAGAGCAGGAGACGGGACTTTCTGCGTGGAGAAAGCCCCGCCTCTGAATGAAATTATCCCAACCCCTCCCATTTCACGCCGATGCGTTTTGCCGCGTACTGGGTCTCGCGCATATAGTCGCCATATACCGCCACCCAGTGGGAATCCCGCACCTCTGCCAACAATTTTTTCCAATCGCCGACGATCTCGACATCCTGTTGCGAGCGGCAGATCTCGTAGAAGGGATTGTCTTTGACAATCCCCTTAAAACCCAGCCAGCGCAGCGTGCTGTATTCCGGATCCAAAAAGGTCAGCTCTTGCCCGATGGGCATGGACACCTTGGGCGCAGCGCCGTATTCCGATTCATAGTGGGTCATGATTTCCGCCGGGTCGTAATGCTCGCCGTCCATGCGCCGCGGACCGATGCAGTGCGCGCAGGTCACCATGCCCTGATGCGGGAACGTCGAGTTGTGCAGAAACACCGGTTTGCCGGAAATATGGTACAGCAACAGCGCCGGCGGTATGACGACGAAATCGGATTCGCAGAACGCCGGCAATCCCTCGTCGTTGAGCAGACCCAGGGTGAGGCACGCCGTGGTTTTGGACATGGGGATGATGGTCCCCATGCAGCTCTTGATGGTGAACGCGTCGGCGTTGTTCTCGCGCACCAGATCCTTGAAAACCTTATAGAGCATAAAACCGTTGACCACGAACTTTTTCTCGGTCTTGAGGGTCGTGTTCGGCAGCGCGAGGTAGCGGTCGGTCCATTTCTCCGCCTCGCGCATCAGGCCGCGGTCCGCCAGTGCGGCGGTGATGCGCTTTTCCATATCATCGTATCCGGTTTCAATGATCTGCAGGCCGAACTGATCCCGGCTGAGCTGCGGCGCTTCGGCGCTGTACTTGCCCCAGGCGCCGCCCAGAGCGACGATGCGCGTGCCGAGCAGATTTTTTACGCCATAGAAAGCGCGCAGCCGCCACAGCATCTCCGAGTAATCATCCACTACCACGTCTTCGTTGTGCACCAGTTTGCCCGGCCGCTCGCCGGGTTTGTCGGTTTGCAGATATTCCACACTGAGCGCTTCGTACCAGTAATAGACCGGGCCGGATTTGTGGCGCACGAAAAGGATGGTGTTTTTTTGCCCGCCGAAACAGGCCTGCAGCATCTTGTCGCTGCCGGTCGCCGGATAAACGATGATCACATCATAGCTCTTATCGTGAAGTGCGGCCGCCTCTTCGACGGTCTGCACGGTCTTGACGGGTAAAACCTCCACAGCGAAATCCGCTTTGGCCTTCAGGTCGGCCAGCTCCCGGGTGATGCGTTTGACCTCCTCTTTCGCGCTCTCGTCGGTCTGGACGCCGCCCCAGGATTTCCAGGAGGACTCGTTCCGGTGTTGCGCGACCCGGTACATCAGCACCGGTTGTATTTTCAGGCTTTTGCCCACGCGTACCAGGGGTTTGTCCGGATTCCATGCCTCGCTCGTTCCTGTCGCCCACGCGGCAGGGGGCAGTCCCAGGGTGACGCCGGCGGCGCCCACCGCGCTCAGCGCCATAAAGTCTCTACGATTCATCTCACAACAGCAGGACATAGTAGGCTCCTTGGTTTTTCGTCTCGGTGTTATCGGTCCCTGCAATATCTGTAAATTATTTCTCAAAGACAAAATAATTCTGCTTTGAATCAGGCCTTGGCCGTTGACCGACTGGTCCGGCTGAATGAAAAACAGCGCCATAGATAAAAAGCGCTTTCACGCTTGGCGCATTTTGATTATATTCCTTATCCTATCAAAGGAGGGCTGTTCAATGAACCGCAGAAAATTCATCGAAACATCCGTGGTGAGCGGCGCGGCCATGAGCGTGATCCCGATGCTGGAATGCAATCAGGGTTTTCCCCGCCGGCTGCTGGGCAGGACCGGGGTTTCGCTGCCCATCATCGGTTTTGGCGGCATTCTGGTGATGAATGCGGAGCAGAAAGCCGCGAACGATCTGGTGGCGGCTGCTTTCAACGCCGGACTGAACTATTTCGATGTGGCGCCCACCTATGGAAACGCCCAGGACAGATTGGGGCCTGCGCTCAAGCCCTATCGCAAGGACAGTTTTCTGGCGTGCAAAACCACAGAGCGAAAAAAAGAGGCTGCGCAAAAAGAGTTTGACGAATCCCTGCGCAAGCTGCAGACCGATCATTTTGATCTGTACCAACTCCATTCCCTGTCGACGCTGGAAGACGTGGAGACCGCGTTTGCCGCGGACGGGGTGATGGAGGTGCTGGTCAAAGCCCGGGAACAGGGCAAGGTGCGGTTTTTAGGCTTCTCCGCCCACTCGGAGCAGGCCGCTCTGGCGGCTCTGGAAAAATTCGATTTCGATACCGTGCTGTTTCCGATCAATTTTGTCTGCTGGTTGGAAGGAGATTTCGGCCCGCGTCTGGTGGAAAAGGCGAAATCGCGGGATATGGGCATTCTGGCGTTAAAGAGCCTGGCTCTGCGCCGGCTGAATCCGGGCGAGAAATCCGGATATGACAAATGCTGGTATCGTCCCATAGAGGAGGAGGAAACAGCAATGCTCGCGCTGCGGTTCACTCTGTCACAGGGTGTCACAGCGGCGATTCCGCCGGGTGAGGCCGTGTTTTTTCACCAAGCGGTTCGCATCGCCGGCCAGTACGAGCCCTTGTCCGAAGCAGAGTGGGAAAAACTGCGCAGTGCGGCCAAAGGCCTGACGCCGGTGTTTTCCAACCATGCGTGAAAGGCGGATGAACTGAGCCGGGCGTCAAAGCGCAACGATGAAACCACTTTTCTATCTTTCCGCCAAGACAGAGCCGAAAATCCCTATCACAGAAACAATAGTCGCGGCTCCGGTAAGGCAGATCAAACGGCGCAGAGCTCCCATTTTACGGTACCGATAATCGGAAAGGAGCATCTGCGTCCGAATTCCTCAACTCATTTTTTCAAACAGCTTTTCCGCCTCCTGATACACCTGCAAGAACGAGCGGCCGATTTCCACCACCTGCTGCCAGACAAAGACCGATTGATCCCACTGACGCCACATGTCATTGAGCTTCAAGATCGATCCGGCCCCCGCCCATTTTCCGTATTTTTCCATGAATTGATCGACAGAGGTCTGTTTGACGTTGACGTAAACTCCTTCAAGGTTCAGCACGTCTTTTACCAGCGAGAACATGCTATTGCACAACGCGTACGCCAGGATGTCGGTTTTATCTTCGTCGGTTATCTTTTGGCCCAGGCTGAGGCCAGCGTCCTCGGTGTTCATCAGCTCCAGCGCCTTGGTCTCGTTGCCGGCCTGCAGGATGGGGATGATCGTGCGCATGGTCCTGGCGGTGTTTTTCCAGTTCGCCCGCGCTTCCCGGCTGAGGATTCGGGCATTGCCCGCCCGGTTTGGATAGAGATCTTCAGTGATCAGTTTTTGCTTATACGCGCTTTTCACCAGATGCATCAGATCGTCGAGCCGGACGAATTCGACGCTTTCGCTCTGCAGAGCCTCCACCACCTTTTTAATCCGTCCCATGCTCACCGCCACATTGATCAATGAAAAGATGAACAGGGGGCGATTGGGATTAGCGTCGATGAAATTTTTCATGGTGGCGACGTCGTCCTTGTCGTTCATATGAATCCCCTCGCCGCAGAACAGATAGGGCTTGTCGCCGAAATTGTAATGCGGCTCAAACGCCGACTCGCCCATGCCGCGCACATAGCCCAGACAGTGATTCAGTTCTTTGAACAGCAGCGGATTGAACTCGGGCAGATCCACCTCCTGCCAATTGGTGTAATCGTTCCAGTTGGTGATATTGACGATGTCCAGGCCGCATTTTTTCATGTAATGACCGGTGTAATGCAGGAACTGTTTTGGATCCGGATACAGATGGGGATAGGTGTAGCCTGCGCCGGAGGGCCCGGCCACCATATAGTCGCAGGATTTCATGTGATCGATGAAATACTGATACATGGCCGGCGCCGTGTCTGCCAGCAACGGCAGAAAACCCCAGGAAAGCGGGAATGTACCCCGTTGCTCCGTGCCCCAATTGTACATCTGCAGGGTGTCCATGGCCCACAGGGAATCGCCGTCGGTCATCATCAGGGCGATGTACACTTTATTTTTTTCAGCCTGGCGATTTTGCCGCGGGCTCGGCTTTTGTTTAAAGCCGGGGCGGCCGTCGGCTGGAAACGCGCCGTGGATGGTTAAATTGGGGCTGCCGGCTGCGCACAGGGTGTACACGCCCTTGCGCGCCGCTCGTTCGACCGCATAGTGTTCATGGTCCCGCGTGCAGTGCCACCCCCACATGCCGGCCGGAAATTGAGCCTCGGCATAGATTTTATCCAGCAGGCGGTATTCGCGGCGCTGGCGCAGGGAAGCGGACAGATCCACGGTGAACGCTTTGTTGGCGACGAGAAAATCACAGATCTGAAAAGTGGCGGTGCTGGGAAAGATCGGGAAATCCATGCAGCAATCGCCGAACACGTGTTTGGAACATTCGGGGAACAAATTCTCGAACGCCCATTCATAGGCGGACATGCGGTCGGGCCAGCGTCCGCGCAGGTCCTGCTTTTTAGCCAGGCCCAGGCGCACAGCGGTGGGTTCCATCTCCGGCAGAATCACCAGCCAGTTCTCCAGACTCGCCCAGGTCTGGGCCACGTTCATAGAATGCAGGTTCGCCGGATCCATGATGATATAGCCGGCCAACGAGGGGGCGTGCTGTTCCAGCAGAGAGGTCAGACTGGCCGCCTCGGTGTAGGTGAAGGGATGGCCCTGTTTCTTGTAAAGGTCGAGCCAATCCACAGCATGGGGGGCGTGCTGCAGATAAAGGGCCGGCTGCACACGGTTGATCAATCCCTGCAGAATGGTCGTCAGCGTGGTCAGCACCCAGAGGGTGCGAGCGTCCGCCTGGGGAAACTCCTCCTTGAGTTTTGTGGTATCAAAACGGAGTATTTTTTCCGGCAACGCATATTTGGCGAAAATGTCGTATTCCTGGGGCGTAGGCTGCACGGGCCGATCCGCTGTGCAGCGCATCAGGTGCATGGGCAGCAGCGACAAGCCGGCAACGCTGCCGGTGGTTTTTAAAAAGCTACGGCGTTTGATGGATTCAGACATGGTGGGACCCTCCTGATGGCTCATTGAACAGAGATGTGACGGCCCGGCCGGGAGCAGGCCGGCTGATAGTCCGTCGTTGCGAAGGGATGAAGGAATAGAATCAGCCCGGGGGTGCGCCCGGGGCTGATGCAGAATGGTCTTGCCGGCCCCCGCGTCCGCTAAAAGGCGGACGCATGGGGCGTGGGGCCGGCATAGTGCAGCCAGGCAGAGCTGTGCTCGAGTTTACAGCTCCCAGCCTTTACGATATTCAAAGTGAAGCAGATCGTTGGCTTCCGGGCAGTTGGTAATCTGTCCCTTATCGCCGTCCCATTCGAACACCATATTTTTATCGCGCATGCGGACCGCCAGGTTGCCCAGCAGCATGGTTTCGGTCAGCGGGCCCGAATAGCCGAAATTGGTGGTGGCTGCTTCGGGATCGCCTTTTTTGCAGGCAGCGATCCACTCTTCGTGGATGCCCGGCGAACGCGGAATGGTTTTCTGCGGCCGCTTAAAGCCCTTCATTTTCTCTTCCGGAATCAGGCGCGGATTATCGCCGTAGGTGCCGCAGGTCAGAATGCCCTTGGAGCCCATAAAGATCACAGCGCCGCCGTCAGACACGCTCAAGCGCCGGCCGGCCTCCAGTTCAAAGGGACGGGGCGGGGTCAAGCCGCCATCCCACCAGTACATGCGCACCGGCGGCATTTTGCCGCGCGCCGGAAAATCATAAACCAGCACCTCGGCCTGGGGCGGCGAGTCCTTGGTGAACTCGGTGCTGCTGGCATAGATTTTCTCCGGATATTTCAACTTGAGCGGCCAATAGGCGTGATCGATGATGTGCGCGCCCATATCGCCGATGGCGCCGGTGCCGAAATCCCACCAGCCGCGCCAGGACCAGGGAACATACGACGGGTGATAGGGCCGCCATTTGGCCGGACCCACCCAGAGGTTCCAGTCCAAAGTCGGCGGCACTGAAGGCGTTTCCGTAGGTGCGGTCAGGTTCTGTTTCCAGACCGGCCGGTTGGTGATGCAATGCACCTCTTTGATCTCGCCGATGGCGCCGGCCCAAATCCATTCGCACACCAGACGGCCGCCTTCTTGGGAATGGCCCTGATTGCCCATCTGAGTGACCACGCCCATCTCTTTGGCTGTTTTGGCCAGCACGCGCGCTTCCTGAATGGTATGGGTCAGCGGCTTTTGCACAAAGACATGTTTTTTCATTTTCATCGCCATCATCGCCGCCACCGCGTGGGTATGATCCGGTGTACTGACGGTCACGGCGTCGATCTCTTTTTCCTTTTCCAGCATGACGCGGAAATCCTGGTAGAACGTGGCCGTGGGAAAATAGTCGCGTATGGTTTTCTTGTCTTCGTCGTGTTGTTGCGTGAGGCGGTTTTCGTCCACATCGCACAGAGCGATGACATTTTCGGTCTGCATTTTAAGCGAGTCGGACCAGCCTTTGCCGCCGATGCCGATGCAGGCGATGTTCAATTTGTCGCTGGGCGCCTGATAGCCCGGCCCGCCCAGAACATGACGGGGCACGATAATAAATGATGAGGCTGCAGCAGTGCCGGCAAGAAATTCACGGCGTGAAACACCCTTTTCAAATAGGCTTTCGTTTTTGTTCATAGTGCTTCCTTTACTGATGGGTTAATGGAACAGGGATGGTTTGTTTTTTTATTCTGCAATCTTGATCTGTTCAATCAGGCTTTTCGCTGTGCGGTAGAGCTGGGGGCCGGTGTCCGGGCCCAGCGAATTAATTTCGCCATAGGGCGCTTTTCTCGCACCATAGGTGTAGGGCTTTTCCTCATCCCACTGCGATCGCGGCAACACATAGCCTATTTCGTCGTTGGCCAGGCCGATGACCAGCTTGTAACGTCCCGGCATGAGCTGGCGCAGTCCCGGCGATTCGATCACCGGAGCGCCGAAATCGCCGCCTTCAGGCGCCTCAGCGCCGCTGTTGACGATTTCCGGATATATCTCGCCCGGCAGCATCAGCAAAGATACGGCCTCGCCGATGGTCACCAGGCTCACTTCGGAACGGAGCTTGTTAAATCCGCTGAATCCGCGGTCCAGCACCCGCAGAGCGCCGGCGAGATTGAAGAGGAAATTGTCCACTTTCAGGGTGATCGTCTCGACTTTTACGCCCAAGTGGGGATCCGCCACGGTCTCCCACGTTCCGGTTTCGAACTGGTCCAGCACCAGATCCGCCAGCCGATATCCCTGGCTGCGCGCTTTGTCAAAGCTCGCTTTTTTAAAGGTCTGGTTCAGCCGATAATCACGCACTTCACAACCCAGCGAGGTCATCAGCCCGCCGACGCAGCCGTTGGCGAAAACAGCCATACTGCCGAGTCCAGAGCGCTGCACTTTTCCGTCGTAGACGATGCCCTGTTCAACGCCCTGCAGCCAGTAATAAGGAAAGTCGGCGGTGATATCGAGGTTGTCGTCGGACAGGGTCTCTGGATGATTGCCCCAGTTGATCAGCACGCCGAGCAGCGAGTCCTTTGCTTGGCTGCGAAATTGCAGGAGATGAATGGCGTCATCCATCGCGCGAGGGGGGCGGCTGTCGCGCACCAGATCCGAAGCGGTGGAATCGATGCGGCCGGCCAGCAGTGTAGCGGGAGTGCGATTTTTAAAGGCCTGGCCAACGGCCTGGACGATCTGCGTCTCCACGAAATGCAGATATTCTTTATTCACGCCGGAGCGATAATAAGACGGTCCCCACAGGCCCATCAGATCCGGGGTTTCATGGTTATGCGTTGAACAGATGATGAGGTGATCGATTTTCCAGGGTTTTTGCGCCAGCATGGCACGAACGTCGACCACATAGTCATGAAAAAATCCGATAGCGTCCAGGGCCACCAGGGCTACGCAGACATGGCCGTCCTCCAGCACTATAGCGCGTGCCCAGAGGTCGTCGTGTACGGCCCGGGCTGGCCGGTTGTTGTGAAACCCAGCCAGCCAAAGGGCGTCGAATCGTCCGTTTTGATTGCGATCGAGATAGCGATCGCCGCGGTCAGGCTCATAGCGGCCGTTGCTGTCCGCATCGATCCAGGTGTCCGGCAACTCGGGCGTGATGATACTGCGGCCAAAGCCGGCCTGCAGGGTGACCGTTTTCGATGGATCAGCCGGCACATGCAGATTAAAATCATAGTCCGGATGCCGGTCGCGCCGGTTGTAAGCAGCGAGTACCAGGAGGACGAGCACTAGAATGCCAAGCGTTAACAGTAGACGGTAGAGAAATTTTTTCATTCTTTTCGCCTTCAATAAACGCAGTTTCTCCCCTACGCGAATGGTTCAGGGCGTTCATTCAGCAAAAGTCCCCTGTTTTCTGCTTTAACTTAAACCTATTAAATTGTATCACAAAAGGCAAGTTAAAAAATTGGCGGCGCTCTTTTGCGGTTGTTGTTGTCAAAACCATTAAATTTTATTACATTATAGGAAAATGAGAATTTCCTTTTTGACATTGGGCTGCCGCTTGAACCAGGCGGAAACCGCGATTCTGCAGCAGCAGTGCAGCGGGCAGGGGTGGACCGTGGTGCATGCGGATGAACCCGCGGATGTGGCGGTCATCAATACCTGTACGGTCACTGCCCACGGCGACGCTGACACACGCCGGCTGATCCATCGCTTGCAGCGGATCAACCGCAACACCCGGATCGCACTGGTGGGATGCCAATCACAAGTTCAGAGCGAAGAACTGGCCGCACTCCCCGGGGTGCATTGGGTCATCGGCACGGGCGCCAAGATGGAGCTGGCGGACATCCTTCGCCGGGATACTTCGGCAGGGCCGCTGGTGGTGGTGCCGGAGATCGAGACCAACAGTTTTACCATCGCCGTCGCCGGTGTGGATCCCAACCGCACGCGCGCGCATTTAAAAATACAGGATGGATGCGATTTTTTTTGCAGCTATTGTGAAATCCCCTATGCGCGCGGACGTGCGCGCAGCCGGGAGTTCGACGACCTGCTGAGGGAGGCGAAGCAGCTGGCCGCCGCCGGTCATCGCGAGCTGGTGCTGACCGGCATCAATCTCGGTTTGTACGCGCATGAGGGCCGCACGCTGCCGGACGTGGTGCAGGCGTTGCAGGCCATCCCCGAGGTACTGCGCATTCGCATCTCTTCCATCGAGGCCACCACGCTTGGCGACGAGTTGCTGGCGTTGATGGTCAACGGCAAACTGTGCCGGTTTCTCCATCTCCCCCTGCAGAGCGGCAGCGATGAAATCCTTCAGGCGATGCATCGCCGCTACACCCTGGCGGACTATGACGCGTTTGTACAGCGGGCTATGGCCGCGGTTCCGGGGCTGTGCCTGGGCGCCGATGTGCTGGTGGGCTTTCCCGGCGAAAGCGACCGGCACTTTGCCGAGACCCTGGACTATCTGCAGAGTTCCGGCCACAGCTATTTTCATGTGTTCAGCTATTCGGACCGCAGACACAACCTGAGCCGGAATTTCCCCGGCAAAGTAGCGCAAGCCGTCATTGAAAAACGCAGCCGGATCCTGCGCGAACTGAGCGTACAAAAACGCCAACGCTATCTGGAGCGCAACCTCGGCAGGACTGAACACGTTCTCTTTGAGGATCGGAAACGAGGATGGTGGACCGGCGTGACCGACACCTACATTAGAGTGCGGGTGGCGTCTGACCGCGATCTGCACAACGCATGGCTGCCGGTGGCGCTCACCGCTGTCGAGGATCAACAGATGATCGGTCGTTTGCTATGAAAGTCTATATAGAAACCTACGGCTGTCAGATGAACGAATATGACAGCGAGCTTGTTCAAAGCATTTTGTTCGCTGACGGCTTTCAGGAGGTCAGCGATGTGCAGGAAGCGGATGTGGTGTTGATGAACACCTGCGCGGTGCGCGAGCACGCCAGCCACCGTGTGCTGGCGCGCATCGGCGAAATCCGTCACCACCGGACCGGCGCGCCGCTGTTGATCGGCGTGCTCGGCTGCATGGCCAGCGGATTGAAAAAGAAATTGATCGAGGCCCCCAACTCGCCCATCGATTTTCTCGCCGGGCCGGACAGCTATCGCCGGCTGCCCGATCTGATCCGGCAGGCGAACCGGAAAAAACAGCAGCTCCATGACGTCCGGTTGTCCAAAATTGAAACGTATGAGGATATTTATCCGCAACGCCGGCCGGGGGTGAACGCCTGGATCGCGATCATGCGCGGGTGCAATAATTTCTGTTCGTTCTGCGTGGTTCCCTACAGCCGCGGCCGGGAGCGCAGCCGATCCGTTGCCGGCATTCTCGCTGAAACCCGCCGGCTTGTGGCTGAGGGCTATCCGCAGGTGACGCTGCTGGGGCAGAACGTCAACTCGTATCGTTCTCAGGGGATCGATTTCGCCGGTCTGCTGGAGCAGGTCAGCACCGTGACGGGGTTGCGACGGGTCCGTTTCACTTCCCCGCATCCCAAGGATTTTCCCCGGGCCCTGCTGCGTGTCATGAAAGAACAATCCATCGTCTGCAAACATATCCATCTGCCGCTGCAAGCGGGCAACGATCGCGTGCTCTCCCTGATGCGACGGACTTATGGCAAACAGCAATACCTCGATCTCGCCGCAGAGATCCAGGCGGCGTTGCCCGGCGTCGTGTTGACAACGGACGTGATCGTCGGTTTTCCCACTGAGACCGACGCCGAGTTCGCCGACACGGTGGAGGTGATGGAGACCGTGCGCTTTGATTCTGCTTTTATTTTCAAGTATTCCGAACGCCCCGGTACGCTGGCGGCGAAAAAATTCCCGGATGATGTGAGCGAAGCGGTCAAGACCCAGCGGATCGTGCAATTGAACAACCTACAGAAAGAGATCTCCCTGGCGCGTCATCAACAGCGCATCGGTTCCGTGGAGATGGTTTTAATCGAACGCCAGGGCAGCAAAAAATCGGCTGAGGAGGTTCAGGGACGGACCGACGGCAATCTGCTGGTGATTCTTCCCGCCGGCGCCGGCCGGCCGGGCGATTTCATTCAAGCGCGCATCGCCGAGGCCACGCCCCATGTGCTCAAAGGCGTGGTGGAACCTTCCACCGCCTGACCGCGTACAGACCGGGAGAAAGCAGGCGTTACACCGATCGACCGATGAGGTGAGGAAAAAAAGATCCATGTCCAGGACCAGCCTATTATATTTTTTGTTGGCTATCCCCTTGTCGCTGAGCGCACAGGTGGATTCCCTGCAAAGCCGCAGGGTGCATAAAGCCCTGCTGACGATCGACACCCACTGCGACACCCCGCTGCGTCTATCCGATCCGGCTTGGGATATCTCGACGCGCCATCAGGGCGGCGACCGCGCCAACGGCAAGGTCGATCTGCCGCGCATGGCCGACGGCAATCTCGACGCCTCGTTCTTCGCGGTGTTTGTCGGCCAGCGTCCGCTCAGCACGGAGAATTATCGCCTGGCCAGGGCGAAAGCCGATGCGCTGTTGAGTCAGGTGCATCGCGTGTGTCTGGACCATGGCGGCCTGGTCTCTCTGGCGACCCGATCACAACATGCCCGTGAGAACGAAGCGATGGGCAAGCTGTCCATTTATATAGGCCTGGAAAACGGATTTCCTCTGGCCGAAGAGGTGAGCGCCATCGGCCGGTATTACCAACAGGGCGTGCGCTATATCACCCTGTGCCACTCCACCAACAATCAGTTGTGCGACTCGTCCACTGATCCTCAGGGCGCTGTGCACCACGGCCTGTCCGCGTTCGGTGAAAAGGCGGTGCGGGAGATGAATCGTCTGGGCATGCTCGTCGATGTCTCCCATGCGTCGGACGAGACCTTTTACGATGTGGTAGATCTTTCCAGCGCGCCGATCATCGCCAGCCATTCCTGCTGCCGGGCGCTGTGCGGCCATCCGCGCAACCTCAGCGATGACATGATTCGAAAGTTGGCGGAAAGGGGCGGCGTGCTGCAGATGTGCATTCTCGCCGATTACGTCCTGCCGCGGTCAACGGGCCGGCGCGCTTCGGTGCGCGACGTGGTGGATCACATCGACCATGTGGTTAAGCTGGTGGGAGAAGATTACGTGGGCATTGGCACGGATTTCGATGGGGGAGGAGGGGTGATCGGCTGCAACGATGTAAGCGAATTGCCGAACCTGACCCACGAGATGATGCGGCGCGGCTATTCAGAACAGACGCTGCGCAAAATCTGGGGCGAGAATTTTTTACGGGTATTCAGCCGGGTCGAATCCAACGCAACTGTGGAGCTGAAGGGGCGGTCGGACGAATGAGCGGATGGCTGGCTGCATGAAAAAGGGTTTTCGAATCATCCGCCGGTCGTCCCTGATCGGCGGGCTTTGGGGTGTGCTTCTGGCAACAGCTTCGTTGTCATCGGCCGCGGAGGAGTACCGCCTTTCCGCCCTCACCTTTACGGGCAATCACGTTTTTTCTCATCGGGCGTTGTCCGAGCAGATGATCACACGCATCCCATCCCCCTGGAAACGGCTGCTGCTGGGCAAGTCCACCGAGTACAGCGAGCTGTTGCTGCAGCAGGATGTGAAAACCCTCACGGCCTTTTATCAGCGCGAAGGTTTCATCGATGTGCAGGTCAACCGCGAGCTGACGTTCGATGACCGCGATCAGACCGTAGCCGTGAACATGGTCATTCAGGAGGGCAAACCCGTATCGCTCGGCCGCATCGAACATCATTTTGCCCATGACTCCAGCAGTCGTCCGTTTCTGGACAAGGTTTTCCGTGACGAAAAGGGCAAGCTGGCATTGAGCCGCGGTCAGAGATTCCGCGATGAGGCGATCCAGCAGGATAAAACCGCCCTGACCACTGCGCTGTCCAACAACGGCTATCTCTATGCCCAGGTGGCGGTCAAGCCGTCTTTGCGTGAAACCGATTACATCGCGGATCTGCTTTTCGAGATCAATCAGGGGCCCTTGTGCCGTTTTGGCCCGATCTCGGTCTCCGGCAACCATCGCACCGATTCTTCGCTGATCGTCAAACAGGTGGCGTTCAAACCGAACGACCGTTACAGCCAGGAGGTGGTGCAGCGCTCTCAGCGCTTTATCTATCAACTGGGCCTTTTTCAATATGTGACCATCAAGGTTTCCACCAACGAATCGCATCATCATGTTCTTCCGGTGGAGCTGATCGTCAAAGAAGCGCCGCGGCTGACCACCAAACTGGGCGTGGGCTATGGCCGGGAGGAGCGGCTGCGTTTTTCCGGCGATCTGCGGTTTCTCAATGCGCTTGGCGGCGGACGCAGCCTCACTCTGACGGCCAAACACAGCAAGCTCGAACCCTATAACGTTCTACTCAAGCTCATCCAGCCGGCCTTTATTCATCCCGGCGCCTTTTTGTCGCTGAGCCCTTTCAGCCGTTCGGAGAAAGAGCCGGGTTTTTCCATTAAGCGCTACGGCGCTGATTTCAGCTACCAGCAGCGTTTTTCGTATTATACGGATGGCTCGGTCAGCTACATCTACGAACGGGATCGATTGAGCGCGAGCGAGATGACCATCGCCGAAGCGCTGAAGAATCAAGATATCAAGCTGTATAACAAATCCAGTGTGACCTTTGGCTGGGTGAATGATCGTTCTTACCCTCTGTTTCAGCCCCAACGCGGCTGGTATCATGCCGCCACTCTCACGCTCACGGGCGTGGGGTTGCAGAGCGATTTTCACTTTCTCCGTTGGATTTTAGAATCGCGCAAATACACCAAGTTGATGGAAGGGTATGTGTTCGCCACGCGGGTTAAAATCGGATCCATGAAGCCGCTCTATGAGGACAAGGTCACACCGCTGGAGGAACGGTTTTATTCCGGCGGCTCCAACTCGGTGCGCGGCTGGGGACGGAGTATGCTGGGCCCCGTCAGTTCGGTGAACAAGCCCCTGGGCGGCAACAGCCAGGCCGAGGCCAGCGCGGAGCTGCGATACCCGTTGTACAAGTTGCTCCACGGCGTCGTGTTCTATGACATCGGCAACGTCTGGAGCGATTATCTCACCTTTCCCTGGTCTGAACTGCGCCATGCCGGCGGCGCTGGTTTGCGTTTTCAGACGCCGATTGGTCCCATTCGCCTGGATCTGGCCTGGCCGTTGGGAGAGGGAAAAAGTTCGATGCAGGTCCATGTCAGCATCGGTCAGGCTTTTTAATTCGACCCGGCCGGCGGGTGAATGCACCGGCCGTTGAAAAGAGCAAAGGGATGCGGTTTTATCTAACCTCGAGATGCTGAAGAAAATAGTCAAAATAGCACTGGCGCTGGCTCTGGCCCTGCTCCTGTTCGTGCTCTTCACCGCGCTGCTCACACAGATGCAATTCGTCCATTCCTACATCGGCCGCGTTCTCGACAGCGTATTGGAGGCGCAGACCGGTGTGTCGGTGAGCCTGGGACGCCTGCACGGCAATCTATGGCAATATCTGAGCCTCGATGACATCGTCGTGCAGAACAAAGGGGATACGCTGTTCACCTGCCGCGACATGACTATGATATGGAATCCCTGGGCGCTGTTTCGCAGGCGGCTGGATATTCGGCAGCTGGGCCTGGAAGAACCCCAACTGCGTATCCGCCAGTTGCCTGATGGAACGTTCAATCTTCCGCAGTTTCTTTCCTCCTCTTCAGGCGGCCGCCGGTTTTGGCAGGTGATCGTTGACACGCTGTGGATCCATCAGGGCGGCATCGGCTTAGCCCTGAACGATCCCTCTTCCTCCATCCCCAGGCGATTGAGCGATCTCACCGTACATGCGCATATCGCCGCGCTGCGCGCGAAAACCAACCTGGCGCTGTATCAGCTCTACGGCGTCTTGGAGCATCCGGATCTGCGGATCATTGAAATGCACGGCAGCGCCACTCAGAGAGACAGCGTGCTGCAGATCGCTGACCTGCTGATCAAAACAGAAGGTTCTTTGCTTCGAGCGCAGGGAGAGATTGTTCCCAACCACCGGCTGGCCATGGACCTGCATGTGACCGGTGAACCTGTGGATGCCAGGGAGGTCGTAGCGGTAATCCCCGGCATGGCAATGCTGGGTCGGCCCATGGTCGATGCGCATATCAAAGGTTCTGCCGATGCCATACAGATCCTTGCGATGGTTGAACAGCAGCAGCAGAGTGTGGTTGTAAATCTGGCGATGGATTGGAGTAGGAAGCCGGCTTCGCTCGATGTTCGGCTAGAGTTGGATCGTGTGGAACCGGCGGATTGGTGGCCTGTCTCGGATCATCTGTCTCTCACCGGCAGCGTCCATGCCGTGGGTCATGGCTGGGGGCTGGCAAAGGCGGATTGGTCGGCTGAAGCCAAACTGCGCGATTTTCGTCTCAATGGGCTCGAGTTGGGAAAAACAGAGATCAGTGCAACGCTGGCTAATCAGAGGGTGAAAACGGTTGTCGAGGCTAGGACGCCCTGGGGGCAGGGGCAGGCGCTTCTTAATCTGGCCCTCTCCGGCGAACAGCCGGTCTGGAACCTGGAGGCCGCTCTTCAGAAGGTAGATTTGGCGCGATTGTTCTCCATCGACACGCTGGCAAGCGATCTAAACCTCAGCTGTACGGCCTCGGGCCAGGGGTTGACCAAGGACCTGTCGGGTCAGGCGATGGTGCGCCTGTTTCCGTCGACCTATAACGACTATCCCCTGGACAGTCTCACCTGTCATCTGGAGATCGATCCGGAGAGAGTGCGGGTATCGCATCTCTCTCTGATCAGCCCGGTCACTGACCTGAAAGCTCAGGGCGCTTTTTATTCATCCGACAGCGTTGATTTTCAGTTCAGCGGAATGATCCACGAACCCAACCCTATCCGCGGTCTGGCTCTGGCCGATACGCTGCATGCCCGCGGTCCCTATCAGGGATTGCTGAAAGGTCCGGGCGATTCGCTGACTTTGCACGTCGATGTGCGTTGGTCGGACATTCAATATGACGGCATGACAGCGGATTCGCTCATCGGCTATCTGCATTTAGCTATCCTGCCGGACAGTCTGGACGGCCATATCGACGGCATCGCACGCCGCGGCCAGGTTTCCATCATCGCCATCGACTCGGTTCGCTTCGCCAATTACCTCTTCTCCGACTCGCTGCATACGGACCTGCATGCTTTTATCAGCGACAGCATCGAGGCCCGCAGCCGCTTTACCACCCACTGGGATCAGCGCCCGATCTATTTGAAATTCCCCTTCATGCATCTGCAGCTGAAGGATCAGAACTGGTATGGGGGGAGCGACAGCAGCCGGGTGGTGGTCAAGGACTCGTGTTATTTTCTCAGGAATCTTGAACTGCGCTGCGATGATCAGCGATTATCCACCGCCGGCTTTTTCAGCTGGACCGCGCAAGAGTCCTTGGCCGTGGATTGGTCGCGAATCGAGATCAGCCAGTTGAATCGACTTTACGACGCTCTGCCGGCTCTACAGGGCGCCACCTATGGCAGGTTTTTAATGACCGGCACGGCGGATGATCCGGAGATGACCACCCGGCTTAACATCGGCCCGGGCCGCATCAACGGACTGTCTTTCAGCCGTTTTGACGGACAGATGAACTATGGACAGGAAAAAATGGCGTGGCAAACTGTTCTGCACGGCGATGGAGAAAACCGCCTGTATCTGAACTTTATGGCGCCCATGAATCTGGCCCTGACCAATCAGCAGGACATCCTTTATCCGGACCGGCCGTTTTCCGCCTCGCTGCAGACTCACGATATGGATCTGTCCTTCATCTCTCAGGCAACCCATCACCTGCGTCAGGTGCAGGGACGGTTGAACTGCGACATCGGTCTTGCCAACACGCTTCGTGATCCACGGCCCGCCGGATTTCTCCGCATCACCGGCGGAAAGGCGTATATACCGCAGATCGGTAAAACCTATTCTGACATTCAACTGGAGGTCCATACCGACAGCAGTCGGCTCCGGCTCGACACTCTCAGGATCAGCAGCGGGGATGGTACGATCTCAGGCAGCGGCTCGGTCAATTTTGTCGGCAGCGGGTTGCAGACGCAGCTGCATCAGCTCGACCTGACGCTGCGGGCCGATCAGTTCAACGTGATGGACACCCGGGACAGGACACTGGTGATGAACGGCAGCGTGCGTTTGAGCAATTCATTCTCCGCGCCGCATTTCGACGGCGATATTCTGATAGTGCGCTCCCGATTCAATCTGCCGAGCGTGACCAGCATGGGCGCTGCGTCGGCGACGCGGGAACAGCCTCTGTTGATGACCCTGCGTCAGGACCAGCGGCAGAGCGAGGCAGAGGCCTCTACGGATTCATCGATGATCAATCGACTGAAAAATGTGCACGGCTCCATTAAAGTGGAAATCCCGCGCAATACCTGGCTGCGCAGTCCGGAGATGAACCTCGAGATCTCGGGCAAGCTCAACATCCTTATGGACGGCGCCGAGGTGGAACTTTTCGGCGTCATCGAAATGATGCGCGGGGATTACAGCCTCTATGGCCGACGGTTTGAGATCGAGAGCGGCACCATCGCGTTTCAGGGCGGCCGCGAGGTCAATCCGGTGGTGGAACTCAAGGCGCAGCATGTGTTCCGCAGCGCGGACAAGATTAAACGGGTGCTGCGCCTGCAGGTGAGCGGTGAACTGCGCGAGCCCAAGCTGTCGTTTCTGCTCGACGATACCGAGATCGCCGAGACCGATGCCATCGCCTATCTGCTGTTCGGGATGAATTTCGACGCTTTGACCCAGGGACAACGCACCGATATGGCGCAGGATCAACCGGGATTGAACAGCGATGCGGTCAAAGACCTGGTGGCCGGACAATTGGCCGGACAGGTGACCAGGGTGATTCGCAACTCGCTGGATCTGGATGTGATCGAGTTCAAAGGGGATAACAATTGGCGTCAGGCCACGGTGGTGGTGGGCAAATACATCACCAACGATCTCTTTCTCAGCTATCAGCGGGAGATCAAAATGGGACGCACTTATGACACCACTCCGGAGCAGGTGACTCTGGAGTATGAGATCACCCGTTCGCTGTTCTTTCAGGCGGCTCGGGGCGATGAAAAGAGCACTGGATTGGATCTTATCTGGAAGTATGAGAAATAAGGGGAAGGGGACTGTCAGAGCCGCAGTGCGAGTCCGGCTTTTTTCGGCAGAGCACGATAGATGGCTTTGGCGTCTTCCGGGGTGAGGTCCATCTCAATCCAAAGTTGATGTTGCGGCAGCTGGCCGCGACGCAGGGCTTTCAGAGTCAGCCGGGCCTGTTCAAAGATCTGCTCCATCTCGAATTTCCATTTTTCCCGCCAACCCGCTACATCCGCCTGCTGAACCTGTTCAAAACGCAAGTTCAAGCCGCGCGAACATTCCAAAGTAAAGTGAACATCTTTTTCTTCAACCGGTTTTGTCTCTTCCTGGGCATACACCCGGGCTTCATTGCTGTCCTTGGGCGCTTTCATCATGCGGATGGGGGATTTGGGCACCGTGGCAAATTCCTTCAACACCACAAAGGGCGGGTAAAGCCAGTTGTAGAGACTGTCCTGGGTCTTGAAATGGCGGATGGCGTAGCTTTTGCGAAAATGGACCATCCGGCATTTGCGCACCATCACCCCTTTGATGCACAGCGCGGCCAGGCTGTCCTGCAGATCCACCACCAGAGTGACGGAATCCTGCAGCGCCAGTTTGTTCAGCGAGTTGATGTAGGCCTCTTCCGCCAGCAGGGCGGCCATCTTATGGGCGGATTCGCGGTCCGGCGGAATCAACGCGGTGGTCTGTTTGGTCTGCTGACGGTTCTTTTTTAACATCTCTGTGCTCTGCAGCACGGGCAGAATCACCAGAAAAACCAGGGCGAGCAGCACAGGGATCAACAGGCTGATCAGAAAGGTCAGCTGGGCGGGTCTGCGGTCTTTGAAAACCGGAAGAAGATTGCGTTTTTTGCGTTTAATCGTCATGGCCTTAACCGGAAGTGGCTCTGGGTCCTCATCTTTTCGTGCTTTCTCGACTTAATAGATATACACTTTGCCGTTGGTCTGCATGCCCTGATACACGATCTCCAGGGTTTCGTCATCCAGCCGGACGCAGCCATGGGTGACCGGTTGACCGAGAAAGCGTTTGTACAGGGTTCCGTGGATCAAATAGCCGTCGCCAAGGGCCAGGGCATAGTTGCCGAGCACGCCGGCTTCAAAGCGGTCCGGGTGGTCTCTCGGCGGAATGGGCAGCGCCTCCTCGATGAAGGCCCAATCCGGTTTGTACCAGACCGGACGTTTCTGTTTCTGCTGGACGCGGAACAGCCCGCGCGGCGTCTTGAAAACATACTGTTTCTTTTTCGAGACCTTGAGCAGCACGTATTTGCCGGTGGAACAGGTGCCCTGGTGCAGGACCTGACCGTCCTTCATCAGATAGATCTGATTGCCGGAGGTGTCGACAATCAGATAATTGTCCTTGGGCTGCAGAGCATTTAATTTTTTTTGTGCGGCGGCGAGCCGTTTCTCCACCCGTTCAACTTCTTTGCTGAAGCGGTCGGCATCCGCCTGCTGGTCCACGAAAAAGGACTTGGTCTCCGGCACGATCCAGTAGACGTAATCGCGCAACAGCGGGGCGTAGAGAAAGACAAAGAAAGCGAGAATCGCACCCACGGCCAGGCCAAGAAAAACGGCCAGGCCGATTTTCTTTTCCGTTTCCTCCGGATTAAAGTCGACAGTCTCTTTGATGGCTAAGGTTTTGGTTTTGGCGTTCATAGTTTTTGTGTCCACCAGGTGCCTGGAACAGGGGCTCAAACCAGCGCCGGTTCCGTGACAGGTTATTCGGCGCTTTTTACGTTTCTGGATCCGTTGTCGGAAAGGGCACGGGTTGCGGTTCTCACCGGCGTGCCTTTGGTGGAGCCGACGATGGTGACCGGGGTGCCCACCTTGCAGAGCTTGAACAGCTTTTCCATATCGCGATTGCTCAGCGCCACGCAGCCGGCGGTCCAGTTGGCGCCCTTGCCGCCGTCACCGTGGATTTCGATCAAGCCGCCGATGGTCGCGTTGCCAGCGATTTCGCCGCGGGCTTTGGCGGCATAAAATCGGGCGCGATCCTGATCATTGGGGTAATCGATCTCCATGGCCAGGTAATATTTTGTCTGACCGTTGGTCTTTTTGCGGCGAACGCGATAGCAGCCCTCCGGCGTGGCGTTGTCGCCGCGCTGCAGTTTGTGGCCGATCCAATTGGGGCCCAGTTCGATGTTGAATTCACGTACTTTTTCGCCGCCGGAGTAGAGATGACAGGTGTGGTCGATCTTGTCGACCACAATGGCCACGTCGTTGTTTTCCTTGGACCAGCGTAGGGTCTCTTGCACCCATTGACGCCACTTGGGCGCATTGGCATAATAGTTGGTGATGGTGGCGGTGGCGCCGCTGCCCGCCCGGCTGATATAATCCGCCGCGGTTTTATATCGGGCCGCAGCTTTTTTATAGTCCTGCCGCTTGAAGGCCGCCTCGCTCTCCATGATATTGAGCTCGCTGAGCACGTATTTCTGGCGCAGCCGGTTGTCCAGCGGCAGGGATTGGAAATCGGGCCGAAAGGCTTCGATCTGCGCTTTGATCTCACGGATGCCGTTTTGAGTCAACGTGCGCAGGGAATCGCGCTTGGCGATGCTGCGCGCAGCGGCATGGGCCGCTTTAGTGGAGCATTGTGCCGCCAGTCGGCGTGCAGTGTAGAAATTACGATTCACCCGCCAACGGCGGTTCTCACGCTGCCAGGCCAGTTTGCTCTGTTCCAGCAAGTACTCGGCATCGATCAACTCATCCGCCATGTAGACGTTCGCTTGGTTTTGCCGGGCCCGGCTCACCGCTTTGCGGGCCTTTTGGTAAGCTTCAAAGGGAGGCTCTGCCGACAGCTCGATGATCAGGGTAAAGCCGATCAGCCCCAAAGCCAGGAATAGGTTGAACAACAGGAACCAGTTTTTCTCAAAAAGCCGGCGAGGTTCTTTTTCGGATTTCTGTGCGTCCATAGCGGATAATCAAGTTCTGGAATGGCGGCGACCGTTCGCCGATCGTGCCGTAATCGGGCATTAAATAGAAAACCTCAGTCCACCCATTAAGCGGTGAACTGAGGTTTACATGATTTATCAGGCGCGAAAGAGATGATTAGCGGCCCAATTTTTTGTCGATGGCTTGCTGCAGTTCTTCGGCGATGGCCGCAACCTTTTGCAGACCGGCCTGGACCTTGTCACGGGCGGTCAGAAAATCACCATTGGTGAGGGCGGTGTTGGCTTCAGCAACCGAAGCTTCGACAGTGGCCAGATCGGCATTCATGGCTTCCAGAGCCGCTCTGCCTTCTTTACCACGCGGAGCTTTTTTCATCAGCTTTTTCACATCATCAATGGCCGGACCGATTTTCGCCAGCAGGTCGTTGGCTTCGGCTTTAACCTTCTCTTTGTTCGCGACAGCGGTGTCTTTGGCGTTGTTCGCAGCAGCCAGGGTGGCGGCCAACATGGTCTTGGCTTTGGAGTAGCTGCGGAACAATGCGAACTTGGAGTTCTGTTTCTCGATCTCAGCGTTGATGGCGTTCAAAGAGTCTTTAACGGCATTGAACAGCTCAGGGGCGTACCGATCAGCCTCAACGGCTTTGGCGGCATCCAACGCTGCCTTCACGGCGTCCAGTTCCTGCTGCGGAACTTTAGCACAACCGACGATCAGGGTCATCGCGAAAATCACGACGAGCACTGCAACGAGTGTTTTCACCTTCATTGAAAGTAACCTCCTAAAAAGATTGATTGGGTGAATAATGTGAAAAAACGGCTTGTTTAGTCGCTCAAATTGTGTATAATTTACAGCAATATTTTAGGAAATACAAGAGAAATTGCAACTATTTTTATCTCGGCCTTTTGGCTGTTTTGTGCCAAGTTGTTCGACCGGGCCCTCCTCGGGCAGCCGCCCGTCGGGCTGCAAGTGCCCTGTAAAAATAACAGCCGTTAATATACGGCCTTTTATTGACAGAATCAATATAAAATTACATTTTTTTAGGTTCTCGTTGATCCTCGTGTTCGCCCTTGATCAATGACCGTCGGATTCATTCTTTCCTTGTGCCTTCTTTTCGCGTTCCCTGAATTTTTATCACTGTGATCTCCGGCGGACTGAGAAAACGGATGGGGAAGAGGATCGTGCCCAATCCGCGGTTGATGTACAACGTGGCGTTGCCGTGACGGGACAAACCACGGCTGGGAACTCGAACGCCCGGTGAACGCGCCCAGGGGGCACCCAAGACCGGCAGATAGATCTGGCCGCCGTGGGTGTGCCCGGAAAGCTGCAGATCTATTCCCTCGGCAGCGGCCTGGCGGATGAACGCCGGATGATGGGCGAGCAGGATGGAATAACAGCTGTCCGGTATTTGCCGGGCCAACATGGGCACAGCCGCTTCGTTCCAGTTGAAATCGATCCAGCGGTCGGGTCTGAATCCGGGAGTCAGCGCCTGTAGATTCTCCCACACCAACGTATCTCCCTGTTGATGATACACGAGCAGGTCGTCAAAGTCGTGCAGGCCGGGTTGGTTGCAGTAGAGCCCAATGGCGCCGTGCTGCAGCCTGGCGGCGGAAGAATCAACGGCAGTCGCCTGCCAGGCCGCGGGCTCCGGCTCGCCGGCAGGCCAGGCTTTGCCGTACATGATGGTGCAGCCGGCGCGGGTCTCCACTTTTACCGCAGCGCAGTACCAGCGTCCGGCAGCCATGGGAAAAGGTTCGGCAAGAGTCTGTTCCACCACGGACGTGCCATGCGGGGCGAAACGAAATCTCTGCTCTTCAGGGTACCAGCGCCAGCGATAATAGCGGTCATAGCCCTGAGGATAGTGCGAATAAAAAAGAAGCCCCATGGTGCTGGTGGCCGGTTTGCTCAAGCGGAAGCGGGCGTAAAAGCTATAGTCCTGCCAGGGGCCGTCGTTGAGCGGATAATAGTGGGTGTACGAATTTTTACTCGAGCGCCCGGCGCGGAGAAATTTCTCATCGCCCTCGCTGCGCACGGCGAAGCGGGCTGTCTGCCCGGCATCAAAGGCGGAATAGTCCACGCCCGCCAGGTACAGGTCCTGGCTGTTGATCGACAGCCGCTGCAATTGATTGGTCAACACCGGCCGGTTCGCGCCGCGCAACAGATCCAGCAGAATATCCCCGGTCTCCTTGTCGTCGCTAAAGTCATGGTTGCCGCGAACCGCCCATACCCCGTGGGGCGCGGACAGGGCTGAAACGAATCCGCGGAGCGCCTCCAGTTCCGCCGCAAAGGCAGGCGTCCCGACCCGGTCGAACATGTTTTGCGAGCTTAGATAATCGCCGGTCAGGACGATCAGATCAGGATGTTGGTCCCCTACCCGGCGCACTGTTTTTTCGAGGAATTCGGCGGACAGAGAGCCGATGTGGAGGTCGGACAGTTGTACCACGGTCAGGCTAAAGCCATGCGGGAGCTTGGCGCTGAGCAGGGGGATGGTCTCGACCTTGCGCTGGTGCGGTTCGACGACCAGGCTGTAGCTGAGAAGGAGGGCGGCGACGATCAGGAGGACCGCCGCCGGAATCATCAAGGTTTTGATTTTTCGCCGCACGTTTTCACCAGTATGGATCAAGGGCGTGAATAGCAACCCGGACTCTCGCCGCGGCCGCTGAACCGGCCTGACGGCATGAATGAAAATGAAATGAAAAATTGCATAAAAATTTATATATTAAAATAAACACATAAAAGCAAGCCTTTTCAGTCCCTCCTGAAAGGAGAAAAGCATGGTCAATCCTCTGCGTCAGGGGATGCGTTTGTCTAAAAGCATCGAACCCTGTTCGCTGGTTATCTTTGGCGCAACCGGTGATCTTACCCAGCGCAAACTGGCGCCGGCGCTGTTCAGCCTGGAGCAACAGGGGCTGCTGCCCAACGGCATGGAGATCGTCGGTTTTGCGCGGCGGGAAAAAGATGACGAGGCCTTCCGCGCCGAACTGATCGATGCGCTCCGGCGCAACGTCCGCTCCGGAGGGGAAGCGGCGCTGCAGCGTTTCAGCCGGCGGCTGCATTATTTTCGCGGGGATTTTAACGAGGTGGGCGCCTTCCAGCATCTCTGCGATTTTTTATCCAAACTGGCGGAAAGCGGGCGACGGCCCGCTCATCACCTCTTTTATCTGGCCACGCCGCCTTCGCAGTATGAAACCATCGCCATACATTTGGGGCAGGCCGGTCTGGCCCAATCGACCTCGGGCTGGACCCGGCTTATCGTGGAGAAACCCTTTGGCCGCGATCTGGCCAGCGCCCGGTCGCTCAACGCCCGGCTCACGGCTGTTTTTCAGGAGGACCAGCTCTTCCGCATCGATCACTATCTCGGCAAGGAGACGGTGCAGAACATCCTGGTCTTCCGGTTCGCCAACGGCATTTTTGAACCGATCTGGAATCGCTCCTATGTGGATCACGTACAGATCACCGTGGCTGAAGATCTGGGCATGGAGGGACGGGGTCGGTTTTTTGAAGAGACGGGCATTTTGCGCGATATCGTTCAGAATCATCTGCTGCAGCTGTTGTGTCTTACTGCCATGGAGCCGCCGTCCACGTTTGCCAGCACCGAGGTGCGCGATGAAAAAGTCAAAGTGCTGCGCGCCATGCCGCTGATGTCCGATGCGCGCTGCGGCAGCGTGCGCGGTCAATACGGGCCGGGCTCCCTGGCCGGCGTCGATCTGATCGGCTACCGCAGCGAACCGGGCGTGGCGCCGGATTCTTCGACCGAGACCTATGTGGCGCTGAAAATGTTTGTCGATAACTGGCGCTGGGCCGGCGTGCCATTTTATCTTCGCGCCGGCAAAAGGCTGGCAAAAAAAGCGACCGAGATCGCCGTCGTCTTTAAGGATGCGCCGTTGCAAATGTTCGGGCCTGAGGCGGAAAAAGAGGCGACCTCCAATGTGCTGGCTCTGAACATACAGCCCAATGAGGGCATCTCTCTGCGCTTTGATTCCAAAGTGCCTGGCCCCAGCAGCCGGGTGCGGCCTGTAGCCATGGACTTTCGCTACGGCGCCAGCTTTGGGGAGAGCACGCCGGACGCCTACGAGCGGTTGCTGCTGGATGCCCTGATCGGCGACGCCACGCTTTTCACCCGTTTGGATGAGAACGAGACGGCCTGGGAAATATTCACTCCGTTGCTGGAGTCTTGGCAGACAGAGAATAGCGACCGTATCTTTGCCTACCACGCCGGGACTTGGGGTCCAGCGGAAGCCGACGCCCTGCTGCCTGCAGGCCGGCGGTGGAGGCGTTTATGACCGAAACGCCGCATTGGGACACAGGAGGGATCTCTACTCCCCTGCCGCAAATTGAATCGGCGCTGGATGAATTTTGGCGGAGCCTGGCGCAGGACGGCGAGCGCGCGGTGCTGCGCAGCGCCACGTCCACGCTGATCCTGGTCGCCACCGAAGCGCCGAGCTACCAGACTTTTGTGCAGTCTCTTCCGGAGCTGATCCGCCAAAGGCCGGGCCGCATCATTCTCATTCGGCTGCAGCCGGCCGGAGAAACGGTTGAGGCGTTCATCTCCGCCCACTGCCGGGTATCCTCACAGGGGGATAAACAGCTGTGCTGCGAGCAGATAACCCTTCACTGTCCGAGCGCGCAGACGGACAAACTGCCGGGCATCGTATTGCCTCTGCTGCTGCCGGATCTGCCGGTCCTGCTGTGGTGGCCGGATGCGCCGCAGGTCAGGGCGAGGATTTTTTCCAGCCTTTGTCCTACCATCGATCGGTTGATCCTCCAATCCGGAGCGTGGATCACCGGGTGGCCGGCCTTTTGTTCACTGGCGCAATGGATCTTACGCCATCAGCCGCAGGTGCACATGATGGATCTCACCTGGGCTTCACTGACCGGCTGGCGGGAGGCGCTGGCACAGTTTTTTGACGCAGAGGACGGCGCCGCCTTGTTGCAGGGCATCGTCCGCATTGAATTTCAAACAACGACGGCCGGCTTTTCTCCTGCTGCCGGTTGGCTGCTGACCTGGCTGGCCACAGTGTTGCAGTGGCGCTTGCGCCATCATGCGCAGCCGGATTTTATCGGGCCGTCGGGTCCCATTCGCATTTCGTTCGCTGTGCCAAAAGCAGAGGCGGGGCAAGACGGCTTGGTGAGCGTCGCCCTGTTCACCCGCTGCATGGGAAAAACCGTACGCCTGCAGGCGCGCCGGGTCAACCCCCTGGAGATCGAGTGCCGCCGTTCCGATGAGGCGCCGGTAATCCTGCAAATTCCGCGGCGGACAGAGATGGAATTACTCGGTCAGGAATTGGATGTGGCCCAGGAGGATGAGTTGTTTGTTCGCGCCTGCCGATTGTTGGCACAGACGGTTCCGGCAGAGGAGCCGGATACAACCCCCGATGCCGGAGGAGCCTGACGATGACCCCATCTCACGTTTGGGTTTTGCACACCGCCGAGGACGCCCACCAATCGGCAATTTGGGCTGCCCGCCGTTTCAGCGAATTGGCCGGTCAGGCGCAGGACCGTGCCCGCCGGTTTCGTGTGGCCCTGGCCGGTGGAGGGACGCCCAAGCTTTTTTATCGTATCCTGGCTGAAAGCCACCGCAGCACGATCGACTGGCGCCGGATCGATTTCTTCTGGAGCGATGAACGATGGGTCCCGCCGGATGATCCACAGAGCAACTATCGATTGGCGCGTGAGAATCTGCTGGAGCCGCTCGGCATCGCGGAGACGCAGATTTTTCGCGTGGCCACGGAATCCGGCGATGCGGATCAGGCGGCGGCCGGGTATGAGAGCCATATCGTCGAACAATTGGGCGAGCCGCCAGCTTTTGATCTCGTTCTGCTGGGCGTAGGTGAGGACGGGCATACCGCTTCATTGTTCCCCGGCTCTGCCGCCCTGGATGAAACCGCTCGATGGGTGGTCTCCAATTGGGTGGAAAAACTGCGGGCGTGGCGCATCACCTTTACGCTGCCGTTGTTGAATCAGGCGAAACACGTTTTTTTTCTTGTCAGCGGCGCCGGCAAGGCAGAGGTGATGGAGGCCATTTTTCAAGGCCGTTCTCTGCCTGCCGCGCGGTTGCGACCGGTGCAGGGACAGGTGGAATGGTATGCGGACGCGGCCGCGGCCGGGCGGCTCCGCAGCGGTGGAGAACTTGCCAATAAATAGGGATCATCCGGACTCTGCGTGGCTGATTGAACCGCAGAGAAAGCGCAAAGCAACACCGAGGGAATGAAAAAATGACAGTACGGTTTTGTGAGTCAGGAGAATCTATGAAAGCCACTGCAGATCTTTTGGCTGATGCCAGTCAGGCTCTGGTCGCCAGCTATCAGAGGCATGGCGGCACCAATCGAGTGGACGAAAAGAATCTGCCGAACCAACGCTCCATCATTCGTCTGCTGGATGATGTTATGCAGCTGTTGTTCCCCGGCTTTTATGGCCAGCGAGTGTCCAGACATGCACATATGCTCTTTTATGTCCAGGGCGCTATGGATTCTCTGCTGTTGCGCTGCATCAACATCTTTTGCCGCGCCCTGCAATCCCAATGCCGGACCGAACAGTGCGATCAGCAGAGCTGCCTGCAAATGGCGGAACAGCACGCCGCCACATTGCTGGCCTGTCTACCGGAGATCCGTCACCGCTTGAGCCGCGATGTGATGGCCGGCTATGACGGCGATCCGGCTGCCCGCAGTGTGGAAGAGGTCATTCTCTGTTATCCGTACATCTATGCGATGGCCGTCCATCGCGTCAGCCATGAGATTCACCGGCTGCAGGTGCCCATGGTGGCGCGCATGATGTCCGAATGGGCGCATCTGCGAACCGGCATCGATATACATCCCGGCGCCACTATCGGCGACCGTTTTTTTATCGATCATGGGACCGGTGTGGTCATCGGTGAAACCACCGAGATCGGCAATGACGTCAAGGTCTATCAGGGCGTGACGCTGGGCGCGCTCTCCTTTCCGCGCAATCCCGATGGCACGGTGGTCAAAGGCGGCAAACGCCATCCGACCATTCGCAACAACGTTACCATCTATGCCGGCGCCACCATTCTCGGCGGCAACACGGTCATCGGTGAAAACTCTATCATCGGCGGCAACACCTGGATCACGGAATCCGTGCCGGCCAATACGCTGGTCACCTTTCAGCAGCAGCAGGAACTGCGGCCCCGCGCTGTACATGACGGGCCAGCGGTGCGCGAGGAATAAAAAGAGGGGTGTGATGAATCCCACAAATGAAAAAGGCCGCTTGTGCGCGGCCGGAAAAAGACGGGCCGCGAATGAAAGCGCCACATTTATCTGTTTCGATGGGCGTTCATCCGCGGCCTGGTTAACGCGGTTGGTTATTCGGTTTTGATGCTGATCTCTTTCGGTTTTGCCTGCTCCGCCTTGGGCAGGTGCACCTGCAACACGCCGTCCTTAAAAGTCGCGCTGACCTTGCCGCTTTCCACCAACGACGGCAGAGTGAACGTTCGGCAAAAAGATCCGGTGGCGCGCTCGATGCGATGATAGGTCTCATCCTTGCTCTCTGAGACTTGCTTCTTCTCTCCGGAGATCTGCAGCATGTTGTCCCTGATGGTCAGTTTGATGTCCTGCTTTTGCATGCCGGGCAGTTCCGCCATAATCACCACGGCATCCGCAGTCTCCTTGATATCCACATCCGGACGCCAGGAGCCGTGCATCTCTTCCTGATTCTCAATATTTCCCATAAATCCGTCAAACAGCCGGTTGATTTCGCGCTGCATGCTGGACATTTCGGGAAACGGACGCCAGCGTACGATGTTCATAGTTCTATCCTCCTTTAATAATTGAGCTCGGGTAAACTCTTTGCTTATCAGTTTCACTCTTTTCATCGCAACATTTGTGCCATTTGTTTTGGCTGGACTCAAGTTGTA
Source organism: bacterium (assembly GCA_036788095.1). Lineage (GTDB taxonomy): Bacteria > Zhuqueibacterota > Zhuqueibacteria > Residuimicrobiales > Residuimicrobiaceae > Anaerohabitans. The sequence continues at coordinate 50,065 of DAIQOA010000008.1, forward strand.
AATTATCTATCATTTAATGTGCATGACATCAATTATTTTCTGTCTGACAAATTGACAAATTTTTCTGGCATTACGTTGTCAAGGCTGTCGAAATGACATTGCTTTGTTTCAGGTTTCGGTCGCCAAGCGCGACAAAGGAGGCTTTTATGGCATTTGCCGCTGATGAAAGCGTCGGCCCCCGGAGCCGACCAGTTAACAAAGTTTTAAAAAACACCTGTTTTGTCGCTTGACTTTTTCTGGGAAAAATGTTATGTTAAAAAAACACAAACAACTATTTTCAATGGAAAAGGGTGCACCGTGGCTACCTATTTAGGAAGACACTACAGCAAAAGAGAGCTGGCCCGTTATGTCGGCGACATGTCGCAGATAGCGGGGGTTCGTCCGGTTGAGCTGAGCAATGGCAATGAGCGAGGGGTTCGTGCCCTTGAATTCAGGACCGGGAGCGGATTCGCTTTTACCGTGCTCGCTGACCGGGGGTTGGATGTTTTCGATGCCACTTTTAACGGCTTGCCGCTTGCCTGGCTGTCGCCGGCTGGCGCAGTGGCTCCGGCTTTTTATGATCGCCATGACATCGGTTGGTTGTGGTCCTATGGCGGCGGGCTGGCGGTCACCTGTGGACTGACGCAGGCGGGCGCCGCGGATAT
>DAIQOA010000009.1:0-48982 GCA_036788095.1 bacterium
CGATCTCTCGGATCTGCGGGTGCTGCAATACGCGTTGCAGCGCAGAAAAGTCCGGCCGCGCTTTGATCGCTATCAGGCCTGGGCCGAAGCAGCCGGCGATCTGGGTTTTATCTATACTTTTTTGTCCTACTCGGGCCTCGGCTATCTCATCTCCCGCTACATGGGGGTGGAGAACACGATTCTGTCGATCTATGACCATCCGGCCGAGGTGGAGCAGTTTGTTCAAACCGTTAATGAGACCAATTTGCGCATGCTGGATGAGATCATCGACGGCCCCTTTCAGACATTGATCGTGGGCGATAACCATGACGTCCAGGTGCAGAGTCCGACCCTGTTCAAACGGTTCACCTACGACTATTATACAGAACTCGCGCGGCGGCTGCACCGTGCCGGTAAATATCTGGCGGTGCATGTGGACGGCGAGATGCACGGGCTTTTGCGACTGCTGGACGAATGCGGAGTGGACTGCATCGATGCCGCCACGCCGGCGCCGATGTTCTCTTTAACGCCCGAAGCGGCGCGCCGGGAAGCCGGGGACCGGCTCATTCTTTCCGGCGGCATTCCGGCCACGGTGTTCGGCAGCCTGGCCACGGATCAAGAGTTCGTCGACACGGTGAAACGCTGGCTGGATACCCGTTTGCAATCGTCGCGGCTGTTTTTGGCTGCGGGCGATCAGGTGCCCATCGATGCGTCGTGGCAGCGGATTGTGATGCTGGCGGAGTTGGTGGAGCGATACGGCAGGTATTAAAGTTTCGTTCATCTCGCGCGGCAGCGGCCAAGGGCGGGGAGTCTCGCGTCGCACAGAGCCTGACCCTTTTGTTTGCTAGGTGCGTCGCTGAATCCTTTGATTTTGCGCCTCAGGATTATATTTCACTAACACTGAACGAATAAGGAGCCGTTCTTTATGCAGGTAAAAGAAAATCGTATGCTTAAAAAAATGCGTGCCGGGGAAACGGTTGTCAGCGTCAAGACCAATCTGGCGGATCCGCGCGTAGTGGAACTGGCTGGTCTGTGCGGCTTTGAGTGCATCTGGCTGGATATGGAGCACGTGCCCAACGATTGGCTTGTCATCGAAAACCAGATCCGTGCCGCGCGCATGGTGGGCATGGACACCATCGTACGGGTTGCGCGCGGCTCTTACAGCGATCTGATCCGTCCGTTTGAAGCCAACGCCGATGCCATTATGGTGCCGCATGTGATGAGCCTGGAGGATGCCCGCCAGGTCAGCCGCCAGACCCGCTTCAATCCCATCGGCCGGCGGCCGGTGGACGGCGGCAATTCGGACGGCGCTTATTGCATGATCGATTTTAAGCAGTATCTGGCGGAGTCCAACCGGGAGAAACTCGTCATCATTCAAATCGAGGATCCGGAACCGCTGGAGGAGCTGGAGGCCATTGCCGGCGTCGAGGGCATCGACCTGCTGTTCTTCGGGCCGGGGGATTTCAGCCACGCCATCGGCGCCCCGGGACAGGGCGACCATCCGCTGATCAAACAAACGCGCCGTCGCATCGCCGAGGTGGCCCGCGCCAACGGCAAGCTGGCCGGTACGGTCGGCGCCCTGGCCAATTACCAGGAGCTCGTGGAGATGGGCTATCAGCTCATCAACATCGGCGCCGATGTGCTGGGTCTTGCGGATTATTTCCGCAACATCACCACTTCACTGCAGCGGCGCTCAGAGAATAAATAACGAGTCACGTTTAATTGAGGAATAGAGGTATGAAGGAACTATCCGGAGTTATTCCGGCGGTGCCGACGCCGCTGGATCGTCATGAAAATGTGGACATCGATGGATTGCGCAAGGTGTTGGACCATGTGATCGAACAGGGCGCGTCGGCGGTTTTTGTGCTCGGCAGCATGGGCGAGGGGCCGGCCCTGCTGGATGAACAAAAGAAAATCGTTGTGCAGACGGCGGTCAGACAGGTCGGCGGCCGCGTGCCGGTGCTGGCGGCCATCTCGGATGTCTCCACCCGGCGGACACTGGAAATGGGCAAGCAGCTTCAGGAGCTGGGCCCGGATTATCTGGTGGCCACCGCACCCTATTTTTTTTCGTTCCCCCATGGCGACAGCCTCAAAGAGTTTGTCGATCGTCTGGCGGAGAATCTTTCCACACCGCTGGTGTTCTATAATGTGCCGAGTCGCACCGGCAACCGGGTGTCTTTGGAAACCCTGGAACACATTATGAAACTGCCGCAGGTCGCGGCGATCAAGGATTCGAGTTGTGATCTGCCCTCGGTGATAGAGCTGCTGCGGCGGTATCCGCGCGACGCCGGGCGCCCCTGCCGGATCCTGCAGGGCGACGAATCGGTGTATGATGTGAGTCTGCTGCTGGGCGCCGACGGTGTGGTGGCCGGCGGCGGGACCTGCTTTATCCCGCTTCTGGTGGCGTTGTACGAAACGGCTTTGAAGGGGGATATCCCCTCGGCCTTTAGGCTGCAGCAAGAGTTTCGCAAAAAAATGGATGACATGCTGGGACCTGAACTGCCCATCGATTGGGTGCACGCGGTGAAAAAGACCCTGAGCCAAAGAGGCTTGTGCAGCGACCAGGTCACCAGCCCGTTTCTGCAAAGAATGTGAGCAGGCAAGCCATCACTCCGCGAAAGGAATTTTTTTGAAAGCATGTCATGTCAGACCATCCCCTCATTATGGATCAACGAGCGACTGATCACGATTATCTGCACAAGGATTTTCACGGTGCGCTGGCTGATGCCATTCGCTATCTGGATGCGACCTATGGCGAGGACGCGACCGCCCAGTATTTATCTGAGGTGGGCCGCGTGTGCTATGCGCCGCTCATTGACAAAATGAAACAGCAGGGCTTGTCCGCGTTGGAGCAACATCTGATCTCCGTGTTTACGCAGGAGGGTGGCCGGTTTTCCATCCATTGGCAAGACGGCGTTCTGGTGCTGGAGGTCACTCAATGCCCGGCCATTAGCCATCTTGTCGGGACCGGCCGTTCTTTTACCCCGCGGTTTTGTCAGTCAACGGTTCATGTCAACCAGGCCATCTGCCGGGCTGCCGGCTATGGTACTACTTGCACCTATGAACCGGGACAGGGACGATGCGTGCAGAAATTTTTCCCGGAGGAAAAGGTATGATCTCCTGCACGGAATTTATCCCCGCTTACAGTGAGCTGTTCAAATTTTTGCAGAAAAAGGGTGGAAAGCCGGCGGTGATCGCCTTTTGGCAATACCTATCGGATTCCTTTCTCGGCCATCTGCGCGATCTGGCAATGAAAAAGGGGTTGGCCGGTTGCTTTGAATACTGGAGCCATACCCTGGCGGAAGAGGCGGCGGATTTTCGCATGACGCTGGATCAGGAGACGTTTAGTATCGAGATGCGTGCCTGCCCGAGCAAAGGACGTCTGCTCGCCGCCGGCCATCTGCAGCCGTATCCCGATTACTGTCAGCATTGCGATCTGCTTTATCGCCGCGTGCTGGAGCCGTTGGGCTTTGAGTATGAGTTGGACCTATCCCAATCGGACCAGGCGAAATGTGTGCTGAAGGTCCGTGACCGGCGTCCACAGCGATGAGCAGCTCGGCCCCAGTCGTTTTTTTTCCATCCTCGTCCAGGGAGTAAGGGGCAGGCCAGAGGCGGTTTTTTTTGCTTTGCGATGACGCTAGGCATTCTATGGAGTAAACGTTATGCATGTGAAAGAACTTTTGAGCTTGAAACACAAGATTGTTCTGGTGACCGGCGGCGCCGGCCGCTACGGCCGGCCGATCGTTGAAGCGCTGGCAGAGGCGGACGGAACCGTGATTACCGCATCCCGGCAACTGGAATCAGGAGAGAAACTGGCGGCCGCGTTGCGGGAAAAAGGCCTGGATGTTTATGCCCTGCAGGTGGATCAGGCGGATCACGAGTCCATCGCGGCATTGAAAGCGCGGCTGCAACTGCAATTCGGCCGTTTGGATGTTCTGGTCAACAATGCGGTGGCCCGGCCGATGAAGCGATACGATGCGCCGCTGGGGGATTGGCAGGCTTCCATGGCGGTCAATGCCACCGGCCTTTTCGATCTAACTCGTGAGTTGACGGATCTGATGATCCCGCATGGTGGGGCGATTATCAATATCGCTTCCATGATGGGCATGTTCGGGCCGGATCTGTCCAACTATGAAGGGACGGAGATGGGGCATCCGCCCCCGGATTATTTTTTTCATAAAGGCGGCATGATTACTCTGACCCGCTATTGGGCACGGGTGCTGGCGGATAAAAAGATCCGGGTCAATTGCATCAGCCCCGGCGGTCTGGCAGATCCCGGCCAGCCGAAGCGATTTGTGGAAAATTACAGCCGCAAGGTTCCGGTGGGGCGACTGGCCGGCCCTGACGACATTAAAGGCCTGGTGGTTTTTCTCGCTTCACCGGCCTCTGCGTATGTCAATGGAGAGAACATCCTAATGGATGGCGGCATGCACGCTTGAAAAAGTTGCATGCCGGAATTAGGAGGATGAGCGTTTTTTGAACATTCGCTGCAGGGCGAATCGCCAGCCCAGGTAAAAAAGGATCACCAGTGGGATCAACCAGGCGGGTTTGAGCCAGAAAATCGCCACGATGCGCAAGCGGGCGAGGATAAAGATCGCGGCAAAGCTCACCGCGGAAAACAAGGCCAGCCCGCTGATGCGATCAAACCCGGGGACCAGATCAAAATCGACCAGATTGCTAAACAGATAGAGCGAGAGCCCCATCCACAGCGGCGGGAAATAGTAGAACCAGGGCACGGTCAGCAGATTGGCTTTGGTGATGAACAGCAGATAGGCCAAAACCAGACAGAAAAAGATGCCCGGAACCGTGGTGATCAGAATGGGCAGGCTCATGAACTGGTGCGCCCAGCGAGGACGATTGGATTTCAGCAGCAGCCAGCAGATCAGCAGGCTGCCCAGGGTGATTCCCACCAGAGTCAGGATAATGACTCGCGAGTTTCCCGCTAGGGCCAACAGGCTTTCCTCTACGGTTTGCGGCGTTGCTTGCATCGTGTTATTCCTCTTAAATAAAATCCGCTCTGCTCCCCCTGAATGAATAGTCCTTCTTCGCGTGGGCGCCCTGCAGGGTAAAGATTGAAATTTTGTTTGTCAAAGTCAAGAAGAACTTGTCTTGCTGACCAACGCGCCCACCCCGGCGGAGCGGCCTTGTCTGAATGGATCAGACGGCGCCCGGCGGCTTGCCGATCTCTATCCCCAACTGCTCCAGCTTTCGGTACAGATGGCTTCGATTCAAGCCGAGCACAGCGGCGGTCTGTTGAACATTGCCGTTGAGTTCATTGAGAATGGATTGGATGTAGGTTCGTTCGAAATGGTCGCGGGCGGAATGCAGCGTCTCGTGCGACGGCGAGGGCTGGTTGAGCTCCTGGCCTTTGTACTCGAGAATGTTTTTTAACAGCCGGGCGGTTATTTGATCCGCGTTGGACAGGATCGAAATCTTTTCCATAACATTACGGACTTGCCGGACGTTGCCCTCCCACGCCATGGACAGCAGATAGCTTTTGCCATCATCGGTCAAGGTCTTGGGAGTTCCTGGATAGAGTTCTTCAAATCGCTGCAAAAAGTATTCTGCCATCGGCACAATATCCTCACGACGCTCGCGTAAAGGAACCAGTGTGATGGAGGCGACATTGATGCGATAAAATAAATCCTGTCGAAATCTGCCTTCTGCCAGCATTTTTTCCAAATCCTGGTTGGTGGCAAAGATGAATCGAACATCGAGTTTTTCTGATTTTCCCCCGCCCAAGGGAGTGACCTCCTGCTGTTCCAGGGCCAGCAGAATTTTCGATTGAGCGATAAGACTGAGATCCCCGATTTCATCTAAGAATAGGGTGCCGTTCTGCGCCAGTTGAAAGCGGCCCTTTTTGGCCTGCCTCGCATCGGTAAAGGCGCCCCGTTCATAGCCGAACAGCTCGCTCTCCACCAGAGTGTCTGGAATCGCCGCGCAATTTATCTGCACAAAGGGATCGTCCTTTCTTCTGCTCAGGTTGTGCAGGGCGCGGGCGGCCAGCTCTTTACCCGTTCCGCTCTCTCCGGTGATCAGCACCGGCGCATTGGTCGGCGCCAAAGCATCGATGAGCGCAAACACCCGTTGCATGGCCGGGCTGACGCCGATCATGCCGTAGCGCTCTAAATCGGCCCGCAGGCCGTTTTTCCGCTCCCGTCTGCAGCGGATCATGTTCAGAGTGTTTTTAACCGTCAGCAGCACACGCTGCGCATCCACGGGCTTTTCGAGAAAATCATAGGCGCCCAGCTTGATCGCCTCCACCGCATCCTTGATGGTGCTCTGCCCTGAGATCATAACCACGGTGATCTCGGGATGATCGGTACGGACCTGAGAGAGAATTTGCAGGCCGCTCATGTCCGGCATGGTAACATCCAGCAGCAACAAATCCGGTCGCCCTCTCTGCAACTGTTCAAGCGCCTGCCGTCCATTGCCGGCCAGGCTGATTTCATAGTCCTGCTCCTGCAGAACCTCTTTCAGCAGTTCGCTGAATATGGGATCATCATCAACGATGAGGATTTGCGGCTGATTCATACGCATTCTCTCTAAAGATGCTTTGCCCGGGACGACCGGACACACCGTCGTCTCTTTTTTGCAACACGCGTGGTCTGTCTTTCGGGTAACCCGGCCCCGTGAAGCATGGCTTTATTGGATGAAGAGCGATCAGCCGGAACTGCCCGACGCAAAAGTCTTGTCCTGGTGGTTAACCGGCAATAAAATGGCAACCTCGGCGCCTTGTTTCGGCCTATTGTTTATCTTAATGTTGCCCCCATGGTCTTCGATGATTTTCTTGGCGATGGGCAGGCCCAGACCGGTTCCGCTCGCTTTGGTGGTGTAAAAGGGCTCGAACAATTTATCCACGGCCTCCTCCTCAATGCCGGTTCCGCTATCGGCGATAAGGATTCGGATAAAGCTTTTGCTTGCCGCGGAATTCAAAACATGCAAATCATGTGCCGGTTCTGTGGTAATGGTCAGGCGGCCGCCGTGCGGCATGGCCTCGATGGCGTTTTCGATCACGATGCTCAGGGCGATGATGATCTGATTGTCATCCACCATGACGGACGGCAGTTCTTCCTCCAGCGACAGGCGGATCTTGATTCCGGCGCCGAAATAGGGTTCAAATTTTTTCAGCGCTAGCCGCACCAGGTCATTTATACGGCAGGCCCGGTGAACCGGCTTTTCCAATCGCACCAGCTTGAGCAGACCATCCACAATGTGCCGGATGCGCCCGACCTCGCCGGTCACATAATCGACGTAGCGATCATACTCCCCTGACCTTTTCGCACCATCCTTGACATACTCCATCTGCAGCCGCTGCACGGCCAACACGACCGACGAGAGCGGCGTCTTGATCTGGTGAGCCAGTCTTTGCGCCATGGTGGACCATGCCAGGGCCTGCATCGCCTGGATCTGCTCCGTTCGGTCTTCCAGGATCAGCAAAAGACCTTTGAACCGCTCGCCGGCCGTGCGCAGCGGCCTAAAGAAGATATGCAGATTGGCAGACGCTTCCATAAGAGGTACGGCTTGTTCTCCGGAGGCATTCTGCGACTGGCGATACGCTCGCTCAATAAAGGGTTCCATGCGAGCGATCAGCTCATTGGCAATCTTCAAAAAAGGTTGGCCCTGATGACCGGTTGTCAGATTCAACAGCACGCGTGCTTTCTCGTTCATCTGTCTTAATCTACCCTGCTGATCCAGGATCAACACTCCGGGTATTTCCAGGTTCTGCAGGGCATGGTGCGCCAGATAGGGGATCTGCTGTTGCTTATACCAGCGCAACAGCCACAATCCGCCGGCGAGCAGCAGCGCACCGCTCAACATGGCCGTTATCCAGACCCGGCGATAGTGCGCGGCCAGCGCGGTGTTGGGCCGCAGGGAAAGATGGGAGAGAGAGGTTTTACTTTGAACGAATAAACTGCGCCCAGTGGCCGATTGAATCAATTGAATGTCCTCTACATCCATCGCCTGTTTGGCTAAAAGCTTCAGCCGGTCAGAAAATATATAGAGCTTGCGATTGGCGTGGATGTATATTTCAGGCTGGCCATTTTGATCGAGATCAAAGAACCATTGGGCGACGATCCGTTGATTCAGGACCCTGCGTTGCAGCAGCTGCAGTTGCTGGTTGCGAATTTCCAGAGCGCCGCTGGCTTGTGTGAGCAGGATATCTTTTTTGCCGTCGCCGTCAAAATCATATTGAATGGCGGTGGTCAGGATGGATCCGGCTAACTTGACTTTTTTGATGAACCGCCTGTCTGGGTAATGATACAGGCCCAGATAAGAGGAATCGGCATCCTCGGTATTTGGCTGAGAATATAAAATCCAAAAATTTTCAATGGGACCGTCGCCGTTGGAAATCGGGTAGGCATTCGATCCCTTGGAAAGGCCGCCCAGTGTTTCGTAAAAAATGGATCCTTTTCTGGTGTCAAAAATGAAAAAATAGGTGTGGCGGTCATCGGTGTCATTTACCTGCAGGCCCTGACAGTTGTCCGGTGTTTTGCTGCCGGCGTAATATTCGTTGACCCCGTCCCGGTCGATATCCACAAATGCCAGGTTGTCGATATAAGCGCCGATCCATCGCGCATCCACTATTTCCCCGGAAGGATAGCGGACGCGGACCATGCCGCGCGGTTGATACGAGTAGCCGGTGTGCAGAGAAAAAATCAGGGAGGTGTCGCCGGCCTGGCATCGCCATTCCATCGGCATGGCCCGGCACTCCCATTGATACCCTGGGCGGGGAGAGCCGCTGATAAGGAAAAAGCATCTGCCGGTCTTCCGGCCGGAAGAAGACAGGACTTCTATGAACAGAGAATCATGACGCAGCTTGTTGACCAGGATCTCTTTTCGGCCGTCGCCGTTAAGGTCAAAGGGATAAACGGCAATTCTTTCCGCATTCTCGAAATTGGTTTGCTTTCCTACATGCGTGAAATAGATGTCCGAAAGAGTTATAAACGGGCGGATGTTGTTCTCCGGATTGGCTGTTGGACATACGCTGATGAGATCGCTGATCCCGTCATGGTTCAGATCCACAACGATGTATCGGCCTGTCGCAGAATGGCTTGTCGAATTCTCGGTAACGAGCAGATACTCCATCATGCCGTCATCGGTTTCGGTATCCACACGCTCCGATATGCCTCCCCATCCGGTCTCAAAGAGCGGAGAAAAAAGGGCGAGGAAGATTAGAATAAACTGAAGGATACGCATAAAACAATCCGAATAGACGGAATTCAGATCACGACCGATTATATTTTTCGCGTACCGATGACCACCATGGCGCAGCGGCGTTTCAGGGGGATGCGAATCTTCCACCCCTGGCTGCCGTCGCGATCGGCAAACGCCGGCGTGGACCTGCCGCCCGGATAAATCACATAGCAGCTGATCATGTTGCCCAGATCGATGTTTTGCAGATGTATCTGGGCAAAGGGTTCCGCACCGTGGATTACGGGAATGACATAGCCGGCATCGGTTTTAAACAGATTGGCTTTGGCGGTCTGGTCTTTTACTCGAATCACATGCGGCGTCAGCACCCATTTTTTGTCCTTCAGCAGACGAAAGAGCGGACCATAATCAAGATAAAAGCTTTCCGCCCAGGGGTCCGGTTCGATGGTGTGGTCGTTGCCGGGAAACGGCGCGGTGGGAAAGGCGCCCATGTACAGGTGATGCTGTAGATAGGCGTCCGGATCTTCTTTGAGATCCTGGACGCTCGAAGTCCAGGCGAGAAGAGTTTTGCGCAGGCAGAGAAAGGCCGACATATTCAAATTAAAACCAATGTGGCCGAATTCATTATACACGCCGTCGATCTGTCGCATCAGTTCGAGGCGGTTAATGTGTGGATTGCTAAAGATAACTTTATCCGCTCCGTGCCACAGGGGGCCGATGCGATCCATCAGCTGCATCCAAGAAACGGACAGGCTGGCGACCGGCCGGTCGCCGACCCAACTGACGCCGTCGTCGCGCCGGCTGTTGTATTCGCCCAGCCAGTCCATGCGGTCGATGCAGATGCCGTGGGCATGTGGAAAATACTCCAGATGCAGACGGCACTGATCGATGAGAAAATCCGTATAGGTCGAGTCGCCGCAGTCCATGGCCACCGCTTCGCCCCAGGTAAAATGGGGCTCGTCATGAATGCCGGCGATGGGTTGCTTTTGCAGTGCAGCGCTGCGGTTGTCCCAGCCCTCGCCGCCGTTCTGCTGCGCGCCATAAAGAATGCCGCTGTTCAAACGGGTGTAGAGAAAGGCGTTGGCATCCTGCCACAGCTCCTGGCCTGGCATGCGTGAAGCAGGGGGCGGGTATTTGATCCATGCGCCGAATTCAGTCACATTGAAATAGTTCAGGGTGTAGAATCCTTTTTCTTTCATCGATGCAGCATAGCGTGCCATCTGATTGATGGTGGTGTAGGTGGCCGGCTGCTTGGAATCCATGGAAAAGCGCCGCCATTTTCTATTACGATCCTGCAGGGGCGGGATGAACATGCCCATATAGGGAAAATCGAAACTGGCCTTCCAGTTGACCAAACCGCCCATCCGGTGAAATTTTTGTACATCGAATTCTCCCTCATAGGCGGAGTAGAGTCCACAGCCTGCCACCCGACCGGCATTCGGATTCGGCGGATTGAAGTAATCCGGATAGCGTTCTACGATCCAGGATAATCCGGCGCGCCAATCCGCCTCATGGACGATGAGGGACAGGGTATGACGAACCGATCTGTTTCTGCTGAGCCGAAGATCGGTCCGGTTGAATTCAAACCGGCCCTGGGCGCTGGTCTTGAGATCCATGTTGAGCAGCGTATCCTGAGGCGACTGCACCAGCGACCAGGCCACATTCTGCTGCGGATAAAGAACGGTAAAAGCGGGCAGACAGAAACCGCCGCCCAGCGATTTATGGCCGCCGTATACCAGATGCAGATCGCGGAGCGGCTGCGGTTTCAAGGGATCCACCCATTGCTTATGGATTTTAATGGCGTGATCGACCGGTTCCACCTGAGTGGGATCGCCCCAGCTGGTCCAGAAGCGGGCCGTCGAGTCCTGTCCGGCAAGGAGACAGACCGTCTGCAGCGGCGCGGTAAAGGGATTGATCTCCGGCGTGCTCCACTCCACTTGCCAGGACAGCCCGCCCGGTGTCGCTGCAAAGGTCTCGGTGCAGAGGAGGGTGCGTCGCTGGGCATCTGCGAAAACACTCCGGCGGGTGGGCTGCTGCGCGTCCGGTATCCAGGTCATCGATTTTCGTTCAAAGCCGGCTGCCTGATGATAGGCGTCCATCATCAGAGGTATGCGCTGCCCTGGGCTGGTGATCGTGAGCGCCGATTTGGAGGCATCGAAAGCAAAGGTGGTCTTGCTGCTGCGAATCAGCGTGGGATTCTGCGGCCGGCAATGGAGAAACAAAAGCGCCAGCAGAAAGACTCCGGCTGTCTTGAGCACAACGTTCATGGCAAAAACCTCATCATTAATTGGTTTTGGTTTCTAGGCCGGTCTTTTCAACTCGGATTATCGCAGGCTTTGCAGCCCCAACCAGCCATACAGACACCCGCATAGCATTAACGCGATCAAGATGACCGGGGCGGGATTCCTTGGTCTGGTAAAAGCGTTCTTGTTGCCTAATATCATAAAAACTGCGGTCAATGGCAATAGGGGATAGAGATTTTTTCCCCAACTTGTCTGCGTACCCGGCGGATAAGACAGAGTGAACCACAGTGAAGCGCCTGTCCCCAGCAGTAGCGATACGATGGTGAGGATGAATAGACCGGGCTGGACTTTGCGCATGCGCCGCCAGCCGATAGCGGCGATGACCATGGCCGGCAGCACAGTCACCAGATACAGGGCGACAGGCGCTGTCACCTGGTAGGTGCGTCCGAAAGCCAGCCAAAAACTCCAGGCCAGATTGCGCAACGCCCACAGGCATTGTGGCAGGGATATGTAACATCCCCGGTCCACGCCCGGGGTGACCGCCACCAGTGTTCGATACTGCTGCCAGTTGACAGCCAGCAGGGTGATCAGTCCGATGGACCAACTGAGAAGAAACAGAGCTGTCTTCCTGGCACGATAATATTTTGGACAGCGGATTGTGATCCATATAAATATTGAAGGTAACATGATGAGCGCGGTGAGTTTGGTCAGCAGCGCCAGTCCGGCAGCCAATCCGCTGAACCATGCATCCCGATCGTGCAGCTCGTTGCGGAAGAGGAAGAACAGGCTGAGGGTGGCGAGAAAAATCGTCAGGCTGTCGTTGTTGACCGAGGAGGAAACGCCGACAAAGGTCGGCAGAAAGGCGATGAAAGCGGTGCACAGCAGGGTTTCGTTGGGGCTGAGCCATGCCAGGTTTTTAAACAGCCGGTAGGAAAAAAAGATAACGCCGGCGCTGCAGGTCAGGGAGATCATGCGCAGCGCCAGCAGCAGCGCGTCGGGTTTGTGCGGGGTTGCTGAAAAAGCCATGGGCTCGTGAGGAAAGAGAAGCAGGCCGGCGGCGACGACATAGTGCAGCGGCGGCTGATAGGCCTCGTAAGAGAGATCATTCGGTTTGCTCAGCGGCAGCCGGCCGGTGGTTGCGATCTGTTCGCTGACCCAGTAATGGGCGTATTCATCCGGCGACTGCCAGGCCGGCGTGGACAGCAGAAACAGGAGGCGCAGGAGCAGCCCTGCGGCCAGAATCAGGCAAAAGGTGTTTGGTGGATTAAAAACAGGCTGATTCATCGGCAATTTGTTCTTCTTTCGATTTTCTTATCGGCGCCATCAACAGATTCTCGGCAGCAACTCGCCGGACGGCCACGCCAGCACGCGCCAGGCGCCCAGTTCGGTGCGCAGGCTCACCAATCCAGTTGCTCCGGTTTTTACCTCGCCGATGAGCGCTGCCTTTTGACCCAGAGGGTGCGAGCGCAGGACCTGCAGAGCCCGTTCCGCCCTTTCGGGCGCCACCACCGCAACCATTTTTCCTTCATTGGCCAGGTTGAGGGGATCGAGGCCCAGAAGCGCGCACCCGCTCTGCACCGCCGGCAGCACTGGAATCTGATCCTGTGCAACCCGGATTTCAACGTCAGAGGCTTCGGCCCATTCATTGAGCACGGCAGCCAGTCCGCCGCGGGTGGGATCCCGTAGGGCATGCACGGCAGTACCGCACTCTGCCAGCAGGGCAGCTGTCAACTCGTGCAGCGGAGCGGTATCACTGATGATCTCGCCGGAGAACTCGAGGCCCTGCCGTTGTGACAGAACTGCGAGGCCATGCTGGCCGACCGGACCGCTCAGGAGAATCTGATCCCCTGGTTGCAGGCAGCGGGCGCCCATTTCGTGATCGTGTTCCAGGACGCCGATGCCTGCGGTGTTGATGAACAGCCGATCAGCCTTGCCGTGATCCACCACTTTGGTGTCGCCGGCTACGATTCGCACGCCCGCTTTGTCCGCCGCGGCCGCCATGGACCGCAGAACGCGTTCCAGTTCTTCGAACGCCAGCCCTTCCTCCAGTATAAAGCCAACGCTGAGATAGAGCGGCCGTGCGCCACTCATGCACAGATCATTGACCGTGCCGTTGATCGCGAGATCGCCAATGTCGCCACCAGGGAAAAAAATGGGCTGCACCACATAGCTGTCCGTGGTAAAGGCCACGCGGCCGGAGCCCATGGTCAGCGTTGCCGCGTCATCGCCTTTTTGCAGCTGTTCGCTGCTCAAGTGGGCGTGAAAAAAAATGCGGATCAGATCGTGCATCATACGGCCGCCGCTGCCGTGCGCCATCTGCACATTCCTGAGATGAGCCATTGCAGAATGGCCGCCGCTGGATTTTTTCTGCTGTTCATTCATAGGGCGCCTGAAAGGTTATTCGGTTTTATAGTGATAATAGGCGGCGCACGCGCCTTCCGCTGAAACCATGGGCGCGCCCAGCGGATGCTCGGGCGTGCAGTCGGCGGAGAACGATGGACAATCCGGCGGTTTTTTCAATCCCTGCAGGATGAGGCCGCTGATGCAGGGCCCTGGTTCCGCCGCGCGGCTGCTTGGCAGATCAAAGATTTTTTCTGCATCGTATTCGGCGAATTCCTCGCGCAGGCGTAGACCGCCGGCCGGGATCATTCCGAGACCGCGCCAGGTTCGATCGCACTCGCAATAGACCTCTGCGATGCGTTTCAAAGCTGCCTCATTGCCGTAACGCCTGACCACGCGGCCATAGGCGTTGTCCACTCGGGCGCAATCTGTTTGCAGCAGCTGCATGGCCCGGTGGATCCCCAGCAGCAGATCCACCGGTTCGAATCCTGTGACCACAATGGGTGTATGGAATTCCTCGGCGATCGCCTGATAGGGTTGCCAGCCCGTCACCGCGCACACATGACCCGCGGCGAGAAAGGCCTGCACCCGGTTTTGCGAAGAAGCGAGCAGCTGGCGCATGGCCGGAGGCACCAGCACGTGAGAGACCAGAAGTGAAAAATTTTTCACTTTTTTTTGTCTCGCCATCCACACCGCCAGGGCGGTGGCCGGCGCAGTGGTTTCAAAGCCAATGGCCCAGAATACCACCTTTTTATCCGGACGCTGTTCGGCCAGCGCCAGCGCGTCCAGAGGTGAATAGAGCATCCGCACATCCGCGCCGCGGCTCTTGGCTGCCAACAGATCGCCGCTGGAGCCGGGCACGCGCAACATATCGCCAAATGTTGTGAACAGCACTTGCCGGTTTTCCGCCAGGTGAATGGCCTTGTCGATCATCTCCACCGGCGTGACGCAGACCGGACATCCCGGCCCATGCACCAATTCCAAAGTTGGCGGCAAAAGCTGATCGAGGCCGCTGGCCAGCAGGCTGTGGGTTTGGCCGCCGCAGATCTCCATGATGACCGCAGGCTGCGGATTCGCTGCCAGCTCTTTCAGCAGTCGTTCGGCCAGATCCAAATTGCGAAAGGGTTCGTTTACATCCATCAGAGCTCCTGCCGGCGCCCAGGGGTGTGGTCTAAAACCTGCTGCCAGAGTTGATGAAATTGCCGCACTTCTTCTTCATCCACGATCTGAATGGCAAAACCGGCGTGCACCATGACCTGCTGTCCGATCTGCACCTCCGGCACATAGGCAAGGCAGACCATTTTACTGATGCCGTTAAAATCCACCCGCCCCATGAGTGTGCCGTCTTGCTGTTCGATACTTTCTACTTTTCCGGGGATGGCCAGACACATAAGCCCTCCTGCTTCATAGAGACGTACTGTCAAAATTTTTTACCCTGCATACGTGGTTTGATTTTGCTTATACAGAACTTGCTAAAGAGCCGCAAACCGGCAGTAAAATAATAAATGGCCACATTAATACTTTTTATAGCTTATCCGGAAAATGGGCAGCTGATCGACCGCCAAGAACGCCGAGAAGTAAATTTCTTGAGCTTTTTCATTCCCTCGGCGCTGCTTAGCGCTTTCTCTGTTGTCAAATAAGGCACGCAGGATGCGGATGCTCCCTATTTTAAGTCCGCCGATGGCTCAAGTCCTGTGTATGGTAGTTTGGCACTGCTCCACACTCGATTTTATGCCTTCAACGACCCAGACCGAAGCTCTTTTATCATTCTGCAATCGGGCGGCGGCGATCACCGCCTGTCCCAGCGCCAGACCGCCGTCATTAGTCGGAACCGAATGATGGCTGATCACTTTAAATCCTTCCTTTTGCAGACGGTCATGGATGAGATGAAAGAAAAGCCGGTTTTGAAACACACCGCCGCTCAGGGCTGCGACGGCGATGCCTGTTTTCTCGCGCGCAGCCCGGCATGCCTGCACAAAGATCTCTGCCAGTGTGCCATGAAAACGCTGCGCGATCAACGCAGGATTGTCGCCGCGTGACCAGTCTTCCACCAGCCTGCGTATGAGAAAATCCGTAGCCAGAGCGCCCGGGCCGGAAACCAGGGGCGTGGGGTAAGGATCGGCCGATCGCTCATCAGCGAGCATCTCCAATTCCACAGCTGCCTGCGCTTCATAACTGATCTCACTGCGCAGTCCGAGCAGTCCGGCGACCGCATCAAAGAGCCGTCCACAGCTGGAGGTGAGGGGGCAGTTGGTACCGGTTGCCATCATGCGCATGATCAGCGTCAGCTCCTGCTGGGATTGCCGATGGATCAGCGGCGAATCCTGCTGAAGAAAATCATGGCCATAGACCGCGTACAGATAGGCGGCGGTCATGCGCCAGGGCTGTCGAATGGCGGCCTCACCACCCGGCATGGGAACCGGCTGCAGCCAGGCGAAACGATTGCAGGAACGGGCATCGCCGATGAGCACCTCGCCGCCCCATACGGTTCCGTCCAGGCCGTATCCGCTGCCGTCGAGGATGACGCCGATGCAGGGCTGGGTGATTCGATTCTCCGCCATGACTGAAACCAAATGGCCGTGATGATGCTGCACGCCCACCAGCTGTTTTTTCTTTTGCCGCTGCGCCCATTGGGTGGAGAGATAGTCCGGATGCAGATCGCAGGCGATGACCGCTGGTTCGATCTCCAGAACCTGCTGCAGATGGTCGATGGTCTGTTGAAAGAAGGCCAAGGCCGGCGGATTGTTCAGATCGCCGATGTGCTGGCTGAGAAAAACCTGTCGCCCGCGCGCCAGTGCGATGGTATTTTTCAACTCGCCTCCACAGGCCAGGACCGGCGCCGAAAGCCTGCAGGCCAGGTGAACCGGTTCCGGCACATAGCCGCGCGACCGGCGGATCAGGACCGGCTTGTGCATGATCACACGGGCCACCGAATCGTCGCAGCGCTGCAGGATCTCCCGATCGTGAAAGAGAAAATAGTCGGCGATCCGGTTCAATCGCTCCAGCGCTTCGGTGTTGGCAATGGCGATGGGCTCTTCAGAGAAATTGGCGCTGGTCATGATCAGGGAATCCAGGGGCCCGGACAGCAAAAGATGGTGCAGGGGCGCATAGGGCGCCATCACGCCGAGCGTGCGGTTGCCGGGCGCGATCTCGTTCGCCAGACCGCTGGCCTCTTTTTTTTGCAGCAGCACGATAGGTCGGGCGGCGCTGAATAGTAATTCATTTTCCGCTTCGTCCAACCGGCAGTGACGTTCCACTGTCTGCCGGTCTTTGACCATGATCGCCAGAGGCTTTTCCTCCCTGCCTTTGCGCAGGCGCAGGGTTCGCACCGCGGCGCTGTTGTACGCGTCCACGCAGAGATGAAAGCCGCCGATGCCGCGGATCGCCAGGATCGCCCCTCGCTGCAGCTGTTGCCAGACAAAGGGAAAGAGCGGATCGGCTTTGATCAACCGGCCGTCCGCTGCGCACAGGGTCAAGCGCGGACCGCAGACCGGACAGGCGTTCGGCTGTGCATGAAAACGGCGGTTTTCCGGCGATTCGTATTCCTGACGGCATTGCGGACACAAGGGGAAAGCCGCCATGGAAGTGTTGGGCCGGTCATAGGGCAACGATCGGATGATCGTATAACGCGGCCCGCAATGGGTGCAGTTGATAAAGGGATAGTGAAATCGGCGATCGTGCGGCTCAGACATCTCTTGCAAACAGAGCGGACAGACGGCCACGTCCGGCGAAATACCGGTGACCGCCTTACGGTTGCGCCGGCTGGAGCGGATGGTGAACGGATTTGGTTTCTGCACATTCAGGGTGGTCGAACGGTGCTGGTCGATGCGCGCCAGCGCGGGCCGCTGCCTGAGGAGCCGGGTGTGAAATTCGTCCAGCCTTTTAGCCGGTCCCTGCACCTCGATGAGCAGCCCGTGTGCGTCGTTACGGACAAATCCCGACAGATCGAGCTCTGTGGCCAGTTGATAGACAAAAGGCCTGAAGCCAACTCCCTGCACGATGCCGTTCAAACGTATGCGTCGACGCTCCATTTTCCATTGCTCCATCGGGATGAAGGGAAAAGGCCGCTCATTGATTTCGCCGAAAATCCATTTTATGCAAATAAAGGAACAGGCCCTGAAAGAAGAGAGCAACCGTTTGATGCGCACCCAGGGTTTGGCCTGTTCGATACAGCCTCTTTACTCGGCGGAAGGCCGCTTGCGGTGAAGAATCAGATCGGTCAGCCAGGCTATCCACCCATCAATCCCGCTGCCGGTGCGGCAGGACAGGTTGAGGATTTGCAAATCGGGATTGATGCTTCGGGCGTTTTTTTCCACGCGCTCCATTGTGAAATCGGAAAGACCGAGTAGATCGGTTTTGTTGACGATCATCATGGCCGCACGGCGGAACATCGCCGGGTATTTGAGCGGCTTGTCATCGCCTTCGGTGGTGCTGATCAGAACGATCTTCATATCCTCGCCCAGATCATAGCTGGACGGGCAGACCAGATTGCCGACATTTTCGATAACCAACAGATCCATGTGATCCAGGTTCATGCCGGCCAGAGCGCGGCCCACCATTCTCGCGTCCAGATGACAGGCGCCGTTGGTGACAATGGCCTGCACCTGAGCGCCGCCTGCCGCCCGTAAACGCTGTGCATCGTTTTCCGTCTGCACGTCGCCGGCGATCAGGCCGACAGAAAACCGGCGGTCCAGAGCTTTTAATGTGACTTCAAGCAGGCTGGTCTTTCCGGATCCCGGAGAGCTGACCAGGTTGAGCGCAGGGATGCGACGCTGCTGCAAGGTGCCGCGGATTTCGGCCGCCAGATGATCGTTTTCAGATAGGATCTTTTTTTCCACCGCAATCCGTTCATTCATGGCATCATTCTCCGGTCTCCAGAGATGCAATCTCCAATTCATCTCCGCCCTGCAGGCGGACGGATTCGCACCCGCACTGTGGACACACCAGGCTCATCGCCTGAATGGGAAAGGCGTGACCGCACTGCGGACAGTGGCCCTGAGGAGGGGGTTCTTCGATGATCAGTTGGGTGTCGCGAAGCGGCGTGTCGATGCGCAACACCTCGAAATTGAACTGCACCGCATCGGCCATGACCCCGCTCCACGGACCGATGCGCAGATGAATTTTTTTCACCGAACTCAGCCGCCGCCGGTCCATCTCGTTGAGAACGGAATGGATGACGGATTGGGCGATGGAAAGTTCGTGCATGAGGGACTACCAGAAAATAAGATAAAAAACGATCACCGCCAGAATCACCAGGCTGCCGAGAATCGGCACTGACCGGTGGGTATGCGCCTCGATCTGACTGCGTTCCGGCATGGGCTTCATTTCCCTGCGCGGCCACTTCAGTGTGATCAAGGACAGGATCGCCAGCAGCGCCGTAAAGGTGATGGCCATGCGATTGAGAAACGCCAGATCTTTAAATCCCCAGGCGAGTAGTCCGTAAATGGGCGCGCTGAGCACCAGGGCGGTCACTCCGGCGGCGGCCGGCGCCCGTTTCACCACAAAGCCAAATACGAACGCAGCCAGAATGCCGGGCGAGATGTAGCCCTGAAATTCCTGAATGTAATGAAAAATACCGCCAAACCGGGGGTGATTGAGCTGGGGCGCAATCCAGCAGCCGATGACCATGAACACCACGGTCATGAGGCGGCCAAAGGTGACCAGCGTCTTCTGTTCAGCGTTTTTAACCCAGTGGCGTTTGTACAGGTCCATGGTGAGGATGGTGGCAGCCGAATTGAGCACAGAGGCCAGGGTGCTGATGACTGCGCCGGCCAGAGCGGCAAAGATGAAACCGCGCAAGCCCAGCGGAACCAGGTTGCGAATCAGGGTGGGAAAAGCCTGATCCGGTGAGGCCAGTTGGCTTCCGTACAGCTGCTGGGACAGGATGCCGGGAAAGACGATGACAAAGGGGATCAGCAGCCAGAGGCCGGCGGCGAATAGAATGCCCCACTGGCCCTGACGCAGGTTTTTGGCCGCCAGAGTCCGCTGCATGATGAACTGGTTCAGGCCGCAATAATAGAAATTGGGAATCCACAATCCGAACAAAAGCACGGTCCAGGGCATCTCCGGGTGATCTTGCGGCAGGACCATATGCAGCTTGTCGGCATTGGCTTTGAAAAACGGGTCGATACCGCCGACCGCGTTGAGCCCCAGGACCAGGACCACCAGTCCGCCGATGAGCAGGGCGCCGCCCTGAAACAGATCCGCCCAAGCCACTGCCTTCAGTCCGCCCCACGTGGTGTAGACCACGGCGATCCCACCGATCAGCCATACCGCCTGAGTGACGTCCATGTCGAACACGGTGTGCAGGGTGATGGCGCCGGAATAAAGCACCGCCGGGGTGGTGACAGCCACATAAATAACAACGGTGGCCAGGGCCATGACGGCGCGGGCTGTGGTGTTGTAGCGGTATTCGAGGTACTCGGGCATGGTATAGATGCCGGCGCGCAAAAACTTGGGCAGAAACCACAGCGCCACTAGCACGATGGTGATGGAGCCGAACAGCTGATAACCGGCGACGGCCAGGCCGACGTTGCCGGCGCCCTGGCCGCTCATGCCGACGAACTGTTCGGTGGAGATATTGGCCGCGACGATGGAAAAGCCGATGAGATACCATTTCAGCCCGCGGCCGGCGAGGAAATAATCCTCCGTGTTCTTTTCCTGCCGGCTTTTATACAGGCTGACACTGATGACCGTGATAAAGAACAGGGCGAAAAAAAGCAAGTCGATGATCGAGAGTTCCATGGCGGGCTCGCTGGTCGGGTCAGATGAAAATGGTTGCGTTACGATCCATTTTTTATTTGCTCACAGGGTTTTCCACTGCGCCGGTGAGAGCAACGTTGTTCCGGCCAACTGGCCCCGATTACGGCGCCCTCTGTTTAAGGCTTGTGAAACGTCCTCTGCGTTTTGAGAGCGGCAACCGGCTGTTCGATATTCAGCTCCTCTGGTAAAAGCTCGAGGACAACCGCAGCCGGCAAAGCCGCTTCTATCCCACGCGATAGCCGATTTTCTGCAAAAACTCACGGCGGTGCTGTACGTCGCTCTCTGTTTCCACTCCTTTGGGCGACTGACCGTCGACCACTCCGAGCACCGCGCGGCCGAGATCGGTTTGCGCAAGGATGACCTCCACCGGATTGGCCGTGGCGCAATAGAAAGATACGATCTCCGGAACTCCGCGCAATACCCGCAATAGATTGATGGGATAGGCGTTGCCCATAAAGAGGATAAAAGAGTGGCCCGCGGCCACGGCCAGGCAGTTTTTCTTTGCCAGTTCGATCAGCGCCGGGTCTGTCCCGCTGCAACGTACCAGGCAGGGTCCGGATGCTTCGCTGAAGGCCAAACCGAATTTAATGCCCGGCACGGCTGACACCAGCGCTTCGTGCACGTCGTCGACGGTCTTGATGAAATGGGTTTGGCCAAAAATGAAATTGAGTTCATCGGGATTTTCAATGCGCACCGTTAAAAGTTCCATAATGATTCTCCTGAATAAAACGATGGACCGAAGGCTGCTTGCAGCCTGCCGGTTATCCTAAAATCCGCAGCGCCGCGTCCAGATCGGTAAAATCAGCCAGGATGTGATCCGGTTGAAAGGGTCTCAGATCCTTTTCCTTGTAATGGGCCGCGGCCACGGCCACGGAAACCGCGCCGTGAGGTTTGGCGCACTGAATGTCGCTGGGCGTGTCGCCGATGACAAAGATATCCTGCGGCTGTGGCTTGCGGTTGTATTTGAGCTGAAAGCGCCGTACCGCGTAGGGCAGCAGGTCCGGCCGGATCTCCGAATCATCGGAAAAGGCGCCAAAGGTAAAAAAACGATCCAGCCCAAAGACGGCCAGCTTGAGGTAGCCGCTTTTCTGCCAGTTGCCGGTGAGCAAGCCGAGGTAAACGTCGTCGCGGGCGTTGAGCGCGGTGAGCAGTTCCTGCACGCCCGGCATCAGCCGTTTATCCCGTGCCGGAGGATTCAGTTCCTGAGGCAGCGCGGCAAAATACTCTTCTTTGAACTCCTCCAGAGCATCGGCATCATAGGGGAACCCGCACTCTTCCGCTGCGTCGCGGAAGATCGAGGTGTCGGTCCGGCCGGCCAGATTCTTGCCGCTGAATTTTTCTTCAATGCCATAGAGATGAACGAACGCGCGATTCATGGCGCGCAACCCGGCGCCGCCGGTGAGCAGAAGCGTGCCGTCGATGTCAAAGAGTAATATTTTCATAAAAGCCTGCGTCGACTGGTTGATCCCTTATTTAAGGAATATACATAACAAAATGCGATTTTTAAACAGAATTTTATCAGGCCTTGGCGTGACGGCCGTTTCCGGCCAATCTGCGGCCGCCTGGGTTCCTCGCAAATGATCCTGTTGTAAAATTGGGGAAATTTTCCTACTTTATCGCTGGCCTGGTTTAAATGAGCTAAAGGAAACGGATATGAAAAAGAGCATTGTCTTTGTCTGCTTGGCGTGGTTGGGCAGCGTGAGTGCCTGGGCATGCACCAATCTGATGGTCACCAAAGGCGCGTCGCTGGACGGATCCACCATGATCACGTATTCCGCGGATTCGCATACGCTTTACGGAGAGCTGGTTTTCATGCCCCGTGGCGTCCATACGGAGGGCTCACTGGTTGAGGTGTATGACTGGGATTCGGGGAAATATCTCGGCAAAATCCGCCAGGCGGGCCGAACCCATCAGGTGGTGGGCAACATGAACGAATTTCAGCTGGCTATCGGCGAGACTACGTTCGGCGGCCGCGAGGAACTGCAGGATCCTAAAGGCGGCGTGGACTATGGCAGCCTGATGTCGTTGGCTTTGCAGCGCGCCAAGACCAGCCGGGAGGCCATCAAAGTGATGACCGATCTGGTGGCGGAGTATGGTTATTGCAGCAGCGGCGAATCCTTCTCCATCGCCGATCCCCAGGAGGTCTGGATCATGGAGATGATCGGCAAAGGCCCTGGCAATAAGGGCGCCGTATGGGTGGCGCAGCGCGTTCCGGATGGCTCTATCTGCGGCCATGCCAACCAGGCACGCATCGGGCGATTCCCGCTGAACGACCAGCTCAACTGTCTCTATTCGCCGGATGTGATCTCGTTCGCCAAACAAAAGGGCTATTATGCCGGCAAGGATGCGGATTTTAGTTTTTGCGACGCCTATGCTCCCCTCACCTTTGACGCCGTACGTTTCTGCGAAGCGCGGGTCTGGGCGATGTTCCGCCGCGCCGCGCCTTCGATGAACTGGAACGAAGATTTTGTCCAGGGTGTGGCTGGGGCTGAACGGCTGCCGTTGTGGATCAAACCGGATAAAAAATTATCGCTCCAGGATGCCATGGCTTTGATGCGGGACCACTATGAGGGCACTTCCTTGGACATGTCCCAGGACGTCGGCGCCGGGCCCTATGGATTGCCCTATCGCTGGCGGCCGCTGACCTGGAAAGTGGATAGCACTACCTATTTTAACGAACGGGCGATTTCCACTCAGCAGACCGGATTCTCCTTTGTTACCCAGTCGCGCAGCTGGCTGCCGGATCCGGTGGGCGGCGTGTTCTGGTTCGGCGTCGACGACACCTATTCGACGGTGTATGTGCCCATGTACTGCGGCATCCATCAAGCGCCGTACCCTTTCGCCGTGGGCACCGGTTCGTTTACCGAATTCAGCTGGGACTCTGCCTTTTGGGTGTTCAACTGGGTTGCTAATTTTTGCTACTCCCGGTACAGTGAGATGATCCAGGATGTTTTAGTGGTGCAACGCGAGCTGGAGGGAAGCTTTATCGCCGATCAACCGGAGATCGATGCGGCGGCTGTCGCGCTTTTCAGAGTCTCCCCGCAATCCGCGCGGGATTATCTGACCAGCTATAGCGTGGCGCAAACGGAGCGGACCGTGACTCGTTGGCGCAAACTGGGGCAGGATCTGCTGGTGAAATATCTGGACGGCAACAGCAAGGATGAGCTGAAAAAGGTTCGACACATCGGTTATCCCGCTTCCTGGTATCGCCGCATCGCTGAGGATACCGGGGATCGGCTCAGAATGCGCAAGCTGCAGGGAGAAGGGGAGACAACGACGCATTAACCCTCAGCCGCCTACCAGGGGGTGAGCCTCGGGCGGCACGCGGGTGCGACCCACGGGACTTGTACAGCCGGCCGGCGCCAGACCGAGGCATTCATCGCGGTCTGGCGTCAAGGCTTCTTGTTCAACCCGGAAGGCGCAACCAAGGGACTACCGGCCATGCCGGCGGCGTTGGCGCCTGTTTGAGATCAGAAAGAAAATTCTCGTTTATACCAAAGAGGTTGTCCAGGAGAAATTGATTTGGTCTGCTTAAGCCATTTTCGAAAAATTTCTTGACACTTTTGCAAAATTTTCTCATATTGGTTTTTCATTCAAAAAAATAAGGCATACCAGCTTTTGCCGCCATTAAAGTCACATATTCAACCCTTCCGTAAGAAGCCGCTTACCCTCGCCTGTTATCTTCATCGTTGGCGACGGCAAACCTCGGGAGCCCGACCGATTCAGTGAGATGGGCGTTCCTCTTCTCCCTTGTAGCGTAAAAATTTAAATTCTTGCTGTAAAACGCCCTGATCGAGGGCATGTACCTTTTAACATCAGGCTGATAAGATGATACCTCACCCATCATCCGTTACCGTGGAAGGATTGTATGATCCCCGATTTGAGCATGACAGTTGCGGAGTCGGTTTTCTTGCCCGGCTGGACGGCGTCGCCCGCCATGAGATCGTGCAACTGGCCCTGCAGACGCTGATCCATCTCGAGCACCGCGGCGCTGTGGGCGGCGACACCAGCACCGGCGACGGCGCCGGTCTCATGCTGCAACTGCCGGATGAGCTGTTCCGCTCGGAGATCACCACATTCGATTTGCCGGAGCCCGGGCGTTATGCCGTTGGCATGGCGTTTCTGCCTCAGAATGCCGCCACCGCTGACCGATGCCGGCGCATCGTCGAGGAAGTGGTTGAAGAGGAAGGGGCTCAGATGTTGGGATGGCGCAGAGTGCCGACCCAGGACGGGCATCTTGGCGATCTGGCCAAATCCTCGCAACCCGGCGTGCAGCAGTTTTTTCTCGCAGCCGGAAGAGTGGCGCTGCGCCAGTTCGAGCGCAAGCTCTATGTCATCCGTCGTGTAATCGAAAAGCGCATCGCCGGTCTGTCTGCAGCCCAGCCCCATGATTTCTACATCTGCAGCCTGTCCAGCCGGACCATCGTCTACAAGGGATTGTTGACCGGCACTCAGGTGGCGCCCTATTTCCCCGAGTTGACTCTGGAGCACTGCACCAGTTCATTCGCCGTGGTTCATCAGCGATACAGCACCAACACCAATCCGACCTGGAATCTGGCACAGCCCTTTCGCTATGTGGCTCATAACGGCGAGATCAACACCCTGCGCGGCAACATCAGCCGCATGCACGCCCGCGAGTCGATGCTTGCTTCGCCCTGCTGGGGCGACGATTTAGAAAAGATCAGACCGGTTCTGGTGGAAAACGGCAGCGATTCGGCGATTTTTGACAATGCGTTAGAGCTTTTGCTTCTTTCAGGGCGCTCTCTTTCTCATGCCATGATGATGATGATCCCTGAGGCCTGCGGGCCGAAAATTCAGATGAGCGAGGACAAGCGCGCTTTTTACGAATACCATGCGGCGCTGATGGAGCCTTGGGACGGCCCGGCGGCGATGATTTTTTGCGACGGCCGTTACATCGGCGGCACGCTGGACCGCAACGGTCTGCGGCCGGCGCGCTACACCATCACGCGGGAGGGCATGATCGTGCTGGCCTCTGAAACCGGCGTCATCGAATTCCCGGATCCCTGCATTTTGCGGCGGGGCCGGCTGCAGCCGGGAAAAATGTTTCTGGTGGATCTGGAGCAGCATCGCGTGGTTCCCGACAACGAGATCAAGGCCAAGATATCCAGACAAAAACCCTATCGGCGATGGGTGAAGGATAATCGCATCGAACTGCGCGGACTGTTTACGCCCGCGGCGGTTCCCTTTGAAGAGCCGCAGGCCCTGCTGGCCAAACAACACGCCTTTGGCTATACGGATGAAGAGCTGCGCATGGTGATCACCCCCATGGCCTCCCGCGGTCAGGAGGCAGTGGGGTCCATGGGCAACGACGCGGCGCTGGCGGTGTTGTCCAATCGTCCGCAGCTGTTGTTCGCCTATTTCAAACAGCTGTTCGCCCAGGTGACCAATCCGCCCATCGATCCGCTGCGCGAAGAACTGGTCATGTCGCTGGAAAGTTTTGTCGGTCGGCAGATCAATGCGCTGGAAGAACAGCCGAAGAATAACTTTGGCTTGAAACTGCCGCATCCCATCATGACCATGGACGATATGGAACGTCTGGCTGCAGCCCGGCACGAGGACATTCAGGCCGGCCTGATCGACATCCTTTTTCCCAGCCATGGCAACGGCACGGATCTGGAAAAAGCTCTGCAGCAGGTTTTTCAGCAGGCCTGCGATCACATCCAAAACGGCTGCAATCTGTTGATTTTGACCGATCGCAAGATTCAGGCTGCGCAGGCCGCCATTCCCTCGCTGCTGGCGGTCTCGGGATTGCATCATCATCTGATCGCCCAAGGGCTGCGCAATCGGGCCGGCATCATCATCGAATCCGGCGAGCCGCGCGAGGTCATCCATTTTTCTCTGCTGCTGGCTTTCGGCGCTGACGCCATCTGCCCCTACCTGGCGTTTGAGACTGTTCGCGATCTGGCTGAGGCCAATCTGTTGGAAAAGCCGCTCAAGCCGGAGGAGGCGATGGACGCCTATATCACTGCGATCAAGAAAGGGCTGCTGAAAACCTTCAGCCGGATGGGCATCTCCACGCTGCACAGTTTTTTTGGATCGCAGATCTTTGAAGCGGTGGGTTTGAGCCGGGCGCTGGTGGACCGCTATTTTTGCGGCACCGCCTCGCGCATCGGCGGGCTGGGGTTGGAGGAGCTGGCGAAGGAGACGCTGCTTCGCCATGGCCACGGCTTTCCCACGCAGGCCGCGCCGCGACCTCTGCTGGAGCCGGGCGGCGACTATCATGTGCGACATGGCGGTGAAAAACATTTGTGGAATTCAACGGCCATCTACAAATTGCAGCAGGCCGCCTGGAACGACGATTATGCCGCGTTTAAAGAGTACAGCGCCCTGATCAACGCGCAATCGCGCGAACGGGTGACGTTGCGCAGCCTGCTGCAATTCAAGTGCGTGCAACCTGTGCCCATCGAAGAGGTGGAGCCGGAGGAGGCGCTCGTCAAACGCTTTGTCTCCTCCGCCATGTCCTTTGGCTCCATCAGTCGCGAGGCGCATGAGACCATCGCCATTGCCATGAACCGATTGGGCGGCCACAGCAATTCCGGCGAGGGCGGTGAGGATCCGAGCCGCAACACGCCGATGGCCAACGGCGACAGCAAACGGTCGTCGATCCGGCAGATCGCTTCCGGCCGTTTCGGCGTAACCACGGAATATGCGGTGACCGCCGATGAGCTGCAAATCAAGATCGCCCAGGGCGCCAAGCCCGGCGAGGGCGGCCAGCTTCCCGGTCATAAAGTCAGCGCCGAGATCGCGATGGTGCGTCACACCACTCCCGGCGTCACTCTGATCTCTCCGCCGCCGCATCACGATATCTATTCCATCGAGGATCTGGCGCAGTTGATCTATGATCTCAAAGCGGTGAATCCGCGGGCGCGCGTGTCGGTCAAGTTGGTCTCTGAAGTGGGCGTCGGCACCGTGGCGGCCGGCGTGGCTAAAGCCAAAGCCGACATGGTTCTGATCGCCGGTCATGACGGCGGCACCGGCGCATCGCCGCTCACCTCTATCAAGCACACCGGTCTGCCATGGGAGCTGGGCCTGGCTGAGACACAGCAGACCTTGATCCGCAACCGGCTGCGCAGCCGCATCCGCGTACAGGTGGACGGACAACTGAAGACCGGCCGGGATCTGGCGATCGCCGCTTTGCTTGGCGCAGAAGAGTTCGGTTTCGGCACCACGGTCCTGGTGGTGCTGGGATGCGTCATGATGCGCAAATGCCATTTGAACACTTGTCCGGTCGGAGTCGCCACCCAGGACCCGGCGTTGCGCGTCCACTTTAAAGGCAAGCCGGAGTATGTGGAACGGTTCATGCGCTTCATGGCAAGGGAACTGCGGGAATATATGGCGGAGTTGGGCTTTCGCACCCTGGATGAGATGGTGGGACATGCCGAACGCTTGGAGGCGGCGAAGGACATCGATCATTGGAAAGCGTCCACTCTGGATCTGCGGCCTCTGTTAAAGACGGAACCGGACCAATCGGTTCGCCGCTGTGCGGCTGTGCGCGAGGCGGATCATGCTGATCTGCTCGACCATGAGTTGATCCGCAAGAGCGAACCGGCGCTGGAGCGCATGCAGCAGGTGCGCATCGATCTACCCATCCGCAATGTGCACCGCACGGTGGGGGCAAGGTTGAGCGGTGAGATTGTCCGGCGATACGGCAGCAAAGGTCTGCCGGATTCGACCATTCAGCTCTATTTCAAAGGCAGCGCCGGACAGAGTTTGGGCGCGTTTCTGGCGCCCGGAATCAGCATGCGCGTGGAGGGCGATGCCAATGATTTTCTCGGCAAGAGCATGTCCGGCGGCCGGATGGTGCTGGTGCCGCCCATCGGCGCCACGTTCCAGCCCCATGAGAATATTATCGTCGGCAACGTGGTCCTCTACGGCGCCACCGGCGGAGAGGTTTTCATCAACGGCGTGGCAGGCGAACGTTTCGCGGTGCGCAACAGCGGTGCCCGCGCCGTGGTCGAAGGGGTGGGTGATCATGGCTGTGAGTATATGACCGGCGGGTTGGTGGTGATCATCGGTCAGACCGGCAACAACTTTGCCGCCGGCATGAGCGGCGGTATCGCCTATGTCTATGACGAATCCCAGTTGTTCGACACGCGCTGCAATCTCGATATGGTGGATCTGGAGCCGGTGTGGAAACGCTCGGATGTGCAGGAACTGCGAACGATCCTGGAGGATCACTATCGGCTCACCAACAGTCCGCGCGCCAAGATGCTGTTGGAGAACTGGGATGCGCATCTGCCGCTTTTCGTTAAAGTGATGCCCATCGATTACCGCCAGTCGCTGGAGCGGATGAAGCTGTATGAGGATCAGGACAAGGAGACCGTGGCCGCGACAGAGGAGGTGTTCCATGGCTAAGACCACCGGTTTTATCGAATATCAACGCCACGAACCGGGCAAGCGCGACAAAGCGAAACGGATTCACGATTTCCTCGAGTTCGAATTGCCGCTGCCCATTGAGCAGCTCACCCAGCAGGCGGCGCGATGCATGGATTGTGGCGTGCCCCATTGTCATGCGTTCGGCTGCCCGTTGCTGAATCGCATTCCGGACTGGAATGAGATGGTGTATCGCGGACAGTGGCGCCGCGCACTCCAGCTGCTGCACAGCACGAACAATTTTCCGGAATTCACCGGCCGGATTTGTCCTGCGCCCTGTGAAACCGCGTGCACGTTGATGATTTTAGGCGAACCGGTGACCATTCGTCATATCGAATGGCAGATCGTTGAACGCGGCTGGCAGGAGGGGTGGATCACGCCGCAGCCGCCGGCAGGCAGGACCGGCAAACGGGTGGCGGTGGTGGGCTCCGGGCCGGCCGGACTAGCGGCCGCCCAGCAACTGGCGCGCAAAGGACATGAGGTGATCGTCTTTGAACGGGATGACCGCATCGGCGGCATTCTACGTTATGGCATTCCGGATTTTAAATTGGATAAGAGCGTCATTGACCGGCGGCTGGAGCAGATGAAAGCGGAAGGTGTGATCTTTGAGACCAAAGTAAACGCCGGGGAGGATCTCTCCGTGCGCTATATGCAGCGCTCTTTTGACGCTGTGGTCTTGGCCATGGGCGCCACTGCGCCGCGGGATCTGCCGATCCCCGGCCGGGAGTGCACAGGCATTCATTTTGCCATGGACTTTCTCAAAGGACAGAACCGGAAACTGAACGGCGCTGCGGAACAGACGATTTGCGTCAGGGACAAACGCGTGGTGGTGCTCGGCGGCGGAGACACCGGGTCGGATTGCGTGGGCACCAGCATTCGTCAGGGCGCCCGCCAGGTGATCCAGGTGGAACTGCTCGCCAAGCCGCCGCAGCAGCGAAGCGTGGATAATCCCTGGCCCACCTGGCCCAATGTTTTACGCACCTCCAGCTCCCAGGAAGAAGGGTGCGAACGGCTGTGGAGCGTGGCCACGAAAGAATTCATTGGCGACAACGGCAGTGTGCGTGGAATTAAAGTGGTTGACCTGCAATGGCGCGGCCGTGAGTGCTTGGAAATGAAAGGATCCGAACGATTGCTGGAAGCGGATGTGGTGCTGCTGGCTATGGGGTTCGTGCATGTCGAGCACGGGCCCCTGGTGAAAGAGGCGGGTCTGTGTCTTGATCAACGTGGCAACATCATGGTTGATGAGAACGCCATGACCTGCGTGCCCGGTATTTTTGCCGCCGGCGATACGGTGCAGGGTGCTTCGTTGGTGGTGCGCGCCATGTATCAGGGCCGCAGGGCGGCTGAAGGGGTGGAGCGGTATCTGACAATGTAATTTCGTTGTTTATAGCCCCGCATTGGGCTAAAGCCCGTTTTAGCTGGGCTCCTTTATCCACGAGCTAAAGCTCGTGGCAATGAAATCGCAATTTTCTTTTAATCGGCACGCGCATGCGGGAAAGGATGGATGAAAGGATCAAGTTTTTTCATAGCCACGCGCATGCGGGAAAGGATGGATGAAAGGATCAAGTTTTTTCATCGGCACGCGCATAAGGGTGTAGATCGATGAAGTGGCGATTTTTTTCATAGCCACACGCACAAGGGTGTCGATCGATGAAGTGACGATTTTTTTCATCGCCACGCGCACAAGGGTGTCGATCGATGAAGTGGCGATTTTTTTCATCGCCACGCGCTTCAGCGCGTGGATTACCAAGCTATCCTTCGGGGGGCTTTAGCCCAATTTGAATCCATATTTTTTTATGAACTGGTCGTATTCTTCAAGAAAAGATTTTTTTCGGTGGTGTTCCTGCTGATTGTGGATATAGGCGCGCACCATTTTCGATTGAGATTCGCTCACAGAAACAGCGATATACTCATCCTGCCATTCGAAATGGCCTACTGTCATTTTGTTTTGGTTGATCCAATGAGAGGATTCCCCTTTGAGCAAAAAGGCGACATCCTTGATAGACTGTGCGCCCCCCAACGAAATCAACGCATGACAATGATCCTCAGTGCAATTGATTTGATCGATATAAATTTGCTTCTTAATCGCGTTTTCCAGCAGATGCGCCAACAATTTGGATCGTAGTGTTTGGCTGATAGATTTTTCACGATTTTTAGTCGACCAAATCAAATGAATCCAAATACGGATAAATGGCATATTGGAATCCTTTCATTGGGCTAAAGCCCGTTCTAGAGGGGCTCTTTTACCCACGAGCTAAAGCTCGTGGCAATGAAATATTCTGAATGAGACTAAATAGGGATGTTAAATTTCCAAGGGACTCCCCCTAGTTAAGCGGAAGAATGTGAAAGCGTTGCTTACAAAAATGTAACTCAGGTCAAGATGAGTTGCAAGCGAAAAATCGAAAATTTTATTGCGGCAATAAATGGTCGCCCCCGCATCCACGTGACAATCAAAATTTCTTTGGCCATTGCCGCGCCTTGGGCTAAAGCCTGTTTTAGCTGGGCTCCTTTATCCACGAGCTAAAGCTCGTGGCAATGAAATAGCATTTTTTTTCATCGCCACGCGCACAAGGGTGTCGATCGATGAAGTGGCGATTTTTTTCATAGCCACGCGCTTTAGCGCGTGGATCACAAAGCCGTCCTTCGAGGGGCTTTAGCCCAATTGAATCCTTTTAATCTGTTTTTTTTTTCATTACCAATCTCCAGCTTGGTAATGCCGATGGGTGGGAAGCTCCAGCTTCCGAATCAAGAGGATGAATCGTTACTGGAGATAGGTTGACTGCGGCAAAAACCAAAGCTGGAGCCCTTAAATAATTGTCTTCCCAAGCAGAGCTTGGGAACGAGGGCAAATTGGCTGCTCGAGTCGCGCCCCGCGCGGGCGCGTGGATTACAAACGACACCCGGAGTTGCCGCAAACACCGCGGCAACATCCGGGGTCAGCTGGTTTTCACACAGTCTCTTTAGCGCGTGGATCACAAAGGCGTCCTTCGAGGGGCTTTAGCCCAATAAAAATAAAAAGATTACAATTGCTTTGACAAATTCCATTCAGTTGTGTATATTGCGCCAAAATGAAGGAGAAGCCCAGCTATGAAGGTGTCTTTCCTGTTCACGTCACTGTTGCTGCTGCTGTGGTCTGGTGTGGTTTTCTGCCAGCACGATCAGATCTGCCGGGTGGAAAAGATGGTGATGTGCTGCGGGGTCGATCAAAAAGAGCCGCAGGGGGAGGCCAGGGAGTTCGATGCCGCGACCGGCAGAGTGGTCTGCTGGATGCGCATCGCCTGCGTCGAGATTCCCCAGGAGGTTCAGCACATCTGGTATGTGGACGGACAAAAACAGGCGGAGGTAGTGTTGACGGTCAAGTTTCCGACCATGCGCACCTGGAGCAGCAAGAACATCTGGCCGGGACAGTGGAAGGTGCAGGCCGTGGATGAAGCCGGCGGCGTGCTGACCGAGACGTCTTTCGTCGTGCGCTAAGCAAGATCAAGAATTCGAGCCTTGCCTCTATCCCAACTTGGAGGGTGCAGAGGTGGCCGGCGAATCGTCGTGACCGGGAAACGAGATGCGGCGCCAGCATCCCTTGCAGATTAGCGCACGATCCACTTTAAGCAGCACCTGCTCCCAGGCGCTGAGGGGTTTGCCGCAATGCGGACAGGCTTCCAGTCCCTGGGGAGTAGAGGCTTCGGCCTGCCAATCAGAGGCGTTCATAGGTCATTCCGGGTTTTAAAATCACTCCTTTGTTTTCACGGCTGTTCATGATGACCAGCAGCGGCTGGTCAAAGCGGAGCAGCCGGACCCTCTCTTTTTTCTCCAGCGCCGGTTGTTCCAGCAACCATGCCCAATCGACGTGATCCGCAGATTCCTCTGTTCGCACGGTAAAATATCCCACTGAAAACGAAACCAGGTTTTGAAAAAAGTGGGAGCCCTGCGATGGTTCCACATTAAAATTTTTAAAATTCGTTTCCACAATAACCCGCACGGCAGAGATCTGATCCCAGGTCACCGGAATGCCCAGCCAGGGGTCCAGGCTGCCCAGGCGGCCAACGGTGGCCAGCAGGTACGGCCGTTTTTCCGCCAGCAGGCGTTTGTTGAATTGGCTGATCTCTGAGGCGGCTTCTTGGGTTCTGGCGCGATCGAATTGCTCCCGATCCACCACAAGGACATCGTGAATATTTCTGATCACTCCATGACCGAGCACTCGGCTGCACCGGCAGATCATCTCCTGACTGCTGTAACCCTCGAACGACAGTTCGGCGTTTTCGCGATTCAACACCAGCGGCCGCATCTGCAGCAGTCCGAATTCCGCTGGTTTTTTTTGCAGATTGACGGCAAACTCCAATTCCACCGGTGTGCCCATACCCCAGGCGCCCATGCCCAGAAGCAGATCGGCGATGGCGGCGATGGGAAAGCGGTTCTGTTTCAACAGCTGGCTGAAGGTGATGAGGCGAACGCCGTTACGCGAGACGCCGTCGTAGATCCGGTCATCGTCCGCAGAATAGGTGGAGCCGATCCAGGTCAGGGCGTTGTCTTTGTCGGCCACGGACAGATCCAGCGAACGCAGCGAGGGATCTTTGATTTCGGCCGATTGCAGAAAGCGCGTCTGCAAATCCAGCGCATAAAAAGAGCGCTGGCCGGCGTTGAGCACATCCTGCGGGCGGTTGTACGGCTGGCTCTGCAACGGGTGTTTGGGGGAGATGCGCCAGCAGGCGCCGCCGTCCACAACCATTTTGCCGAGTCCCAGCGCCATGGAGACCAGCCCGTCGTCTGCTTTTTGCGGAGGAATGGGATAGAAATTGAACGAGCGCGCCACGCCGCTGAAATCGGGGTAGAAATGATCGCCGTGCCTTTGCCCGATGAGCTTTTGAATGACCACCGCCATTTTTTCTTCCTCCAGCCGGAAGGAGGTGGCTTTGATGTAATCTTTGGGTCCGGTGAAAAAAGTGGAGGCGTAAACCCGTTTGATCGCCTGCACCAGTTCGGCGAGTCGGACCGCCGGGTCCGGATGATTGTTGGCCAGCATATAGGTTCGGTAGACGCCTGCAAACGGATGGTATTGCGAGTCCTCCAGCAGGCTGGACGAACGCACGGCCACTGGTTCGCGCACCAGGTCCAGGAACGCGGCCAGTTCATGCAAAATGGCTTCCGGAAAATTGGCGGCGGCCAGGAATCTGGAGAGGATCTCGCGATTGTCCGGCTCCGACAGGGCAAAGCGCAGCAGCTGGTTCGCGGCTAAAAATTCATCGAACACGTCGGTGCAGACCACGACCGCCGGGGGCACGCTGATGGAGACGCCGGGGAAGTGATGCTGCACCATATAGTTGTTGAGCAACGTGTTCACAAAGCTTAGTCCGCGCGCCTTGCCGCCGATGGAGCCGTGGCCCAGAGAGGCGAAGGTTTTATCCGGATCGAACGTCTCGCGGCGAAACGGGATCATCAACCCGCGCTGCCAAACCTTGCGGTAATCGCGAAGTGAGGTGATCAAGTCCTGGCGCATCTCTTCGATGGAGTTAAAGTCCGACACCTGGCGCGGCCGCAACTTGTGCGCCAGCCAGAATTCGGTGCGCGCCTTGAGCCAATGGGAAAAATGGTTGCGCTCGGCATGAAAGCGGATGCTCTCCTCCGGCACCTTGATGATCTGCTCTTCCAGGCTGATGAGATCGCAGGCCCGGCCGACCTCTGTGCCGTCCGGCAGTTTAAAGACAAAATCGCCAAAGCTGAAATTTTCCACCATGAACTGCTGCAGATCGCGGATAAAAGTGGCGGCGCTCTTGAGCAGGAACGGGCAGCCCAGCAGACGGGCCTTGGCCTCGTTTTCCGCCTGTTGCGATTGAAAAAGGATCGGCAGGTCCGGCTGCAGCGCCAGCGCCTCGCGTCCAAACTCGAGGCCGGCGTTCGGATCCACCGCGCTGTTGCGGTAGAAATCCATGTCCGAGATCACGCCGAGTACGTTCTCCTGATACTGAACGAAATAACTCCACGCCTCTTCATAAGAGATGTAGTGCAGTATTTTCGGCCGCGCACGGGTGCGCAGATTTTTGTGCGAAAGATTGATGCCCTCGTTGATCAGCCTGCGCGCGTGCAAAAGGACCTCGCGATAGAGCAGCGGAAGGAACCAGGAGTAGTAGCGGATGTTGTCCTCGATGACGATGATGGACTGCACGCCGGCCAGATCGGTGTCGTGAGCGAGGTTGAGCTGGTCCTCCAGGTTTTTAATGATGGCGATCCATAAGCGGTAATCGCCCTGCCACATGTAGATGCGGTCAAAAGGGGCGATGTCCTGTTTCTGGAAACGGTCCGCCAGCTCCAGGTTGTCATAGCTGAGCAGCACGATGGGGATGCTGACCCCGGCCTGACGCACCAGTTTGGCAAAGGTCACAGCGGTCATGTCTTCGATATGCTGTGTGGTGACGATCAGATCAAACTGGTTCTCCTCCTTGGCCAGGGCCAGGGCTTCGAGGCCGCTGGAGACGCGGGTAAAGTTGGGGGTGTTGGTCAGCTGCAGGTCCTGATATTCACTGCGCAGTAGATCATACAGCCGGCCGTCTTCCTCGAACACGTACAGGTCGTAGAGGCTGGAGACCAGCAAAATGTCGCGGATGCGGCGGCGCATGAGGTTCTGAAAACCCTGAAAACGAGTGCCGTAGCCGTGTTCCACCCAACTGGGATCAAAGTGGGTGAGCACATCTTTGAACGATTTCGGCATGAAAGATGAACCTCCTGTTGCGGGGTTCGCGATAGCTTTACCAGCGGGGGAACGCCGCGCCCCCCGCCGGCTCTGAGGTCACACCAGCCCCTGATCCAACATCGCGTTGGCCACTTTGAGAAATCCGCCGATGTTGGCGCCGTTGACGTAATTGCCCGGCGTACCGAACTGTTTGGCGGTTTCAACACAGGTCCGGTGTATGCTTTTCATGATCAGGGACAACCGTTGATCCACCTCTTCACGCGTCCACGGCAGCCGCATGCTGTTCTGCGACATCTCCAGACCCGAGGTGGCGACGCCGCCGGCATTGGCCGCTTTGCCCGGACCGTACAAAATCCCGGCGTCGATGAACGCCTTGACGCCCTCAGCGGTCGTCGGCATATTGGCGCCCTCGGAAACACAATAGATGCCGTTGGCCAGCAGATGGCGCGCGTCGCTGGCGTTGATTTCATTCTGCGTGGCGCTGGGAAACGCGCACTGCGCTTTATGATTCCACAGCGGATTGTAATCCAGTTTGGGGTCCAGCGGAGTGTAGACAGCGGTCTTGAAGGCGTCCGCATACTCTTGAATCCGGCCGCGGCGTGCGTTTTTCAATTCCATCACCCAGGCCAGCTTCTTGGCGTCGATCCCCGCTTCATCATAAATGTATCCGTTCGAATCGGACAGCGTCACCACCTTGCCGCCCAGCTGATTCACTTTTTCCACCGTGTATTGCGCCACATTGCCGCTTCCGGACACCAGACAGGTTTTGCCCTCCAGCGTCTCCCCTCGCGTTGACAGCATTTCGGCGGCAAAATAGGTGGCCCCATAGCCAGTGGCCTCGGGCCGGATCAGCGAACCGCCCCAGTTCAATCCTTTGCCGGTGAGCACACCGGTGAACTCGTTGACCAGTTTTTTGTACTGGCCGAACAGGTATCCGATCTCACGGCCGCCGACGCCGATGTCGCCGGCTGGCACATCCGTGTCCGGGCCGATGTAGCGGAATAACCCGTTCATAAAACTCTGACAAAACCGCATGACCTCATTGTCGCTCTTGCCCTTTGGATCAAAATCCGAGCCGCCTTTGGCGCCGCCCATGGGCAGGGTGGTCAGGCTGTTCTTGAAAACCTGTTCAAAGGCGAGAAATTTCAGCACCCCCAGCGTCACCGAGGGATGAAAACGCAAACCGCCTTTGTACGGGCCGATCGCCCCGTTCATCTGAATGCGGTAGCCCCGGTTGATCTGAATCTCGCCACGGTCATCCATCCAAGGGACACGGAACATGATCACCCGCTCCGGTTCGATCAGGCGTTCGAAAATTTGCGCGCTGCGATACTCGGGATATTTGTCATAGACCAGACTCACGGACTCGGCCACTTCGGCCACAGCCTGGTGAAACTCGGGTTCAGCGGGATTTTTTGCTGCAACCCGAAGCATGATCTCCTTGACATAGTCGGACATGTTCTTCTTCCTCCTGGATGCATACAAGCATGAGCTTTGATAGGAACAATCAGGTGACGGCGGATGGTGTTGGCGACCGGCAGATTATTTCCCAGAGCAGAATAGGTTTGTTTAAATTTTTACAACTGGGCAAAATATTGATTGCAGAGCTGAATAGCAAGAGTTTTTTTCAGGCAGGAAGAACCGCCCCTGGGACAAAGCCGTTCTCTGCCGATTACTGGAACACGCCGGCTCAAGCTTCCGTATACCGTGCGAGCCTGGAGGAACGCTGAAACGGTCGGGTTAGCGGCTCAACGGTTTTTTTTGCCGCTGTGCGAATTTGCTTGCTAATAACTATCAATATTAATATACTATTAGACGGCTGAACGCGCGAGTTCTCTGCTTGTTTATTTATCACTTATCAAGGATTCGTCCTTATGGCTGACCTGAAGAAATTGAAAAAAGCGGCGATCGAGATCTTTTGGAAGGAAAAAGAGCAACCGCGTTTGGAGCCGATTGGATTGGATCCCACGCTTGCGCCGCTTTCTCCTATCGCCACGACAAGTCCGGCCCCGGCGCCTGCCGTTCAGCCGGCCGCAGTGCCAATGGAGGTGGATCAGACCTTTTACAAGGCTGTGGAGGCGGAACTGAACAAGGCCATTGATCCGGATTCCGCCGAATTTTACAACCAGATGGCGGTGATCAACGACAAATTTCCCAATCTCGACGAACCCACCCGCTATCAACTGGCGTTTCATGCGGCGCAGACCGCGGTCAAGGCGCGCGGAGTCACGCTGACGTTTGCCGGTCTATTGAAAACCCTGGATCGTCTGGGCCAGGTGATCGATGTGGAAAAACGGGATTTTAAACTGCAGAACGAGCAGGGGTATCAGGACAACCTCGGCCAGGTGCGCAGAAAATCTCAGGAGATCGGTGAGGGCATTCATGCGCGCGAAAGCCGGTTGCAGGCGATCGAAAAGGAGTTGGAATCTTTTATCGCTGCTCGAAATGCGGAGAAGAAAAAGCTCGAGGAGGAGCGCAGTCAGCTGATCTCGCAGCGCGTGGTGGTGGAGAGCGAAATCAACCAGCTGGAACAGAAGAAGGGTGAGCGGGAGGTCCGTTTCAACGCCGCCCTCGACGCCCATCAGCGGCGATTGGATCAACTGAGGCAGAATCTGCAGATGAATTTAAAGAGCGTCAAATAATTGCAAGGAGGATGCTATGAGTGATATGCCCACCCTGCCTGGTGCAGACAAAGTCGGTTCCTTTATCTCCAAGCGCGAAAAAGCATGGGGTAATTTCGGCACGGTGCTGATCTTGATTGCTCTGGCTTTTGGTTTTTATGCCGCCGCGCCTTTTATCCTCGGATTGTTGACCATGGCGATCGGCATCGTCGGCAAGATGGTGGTGCTGGGTGGATTGGTGGGACTGGCGGCGTTGCTCTGGTTCCTCTTTACCAGCAAAAAGTTCCGCGCCATCCTTTATTTCTGGCGCGCCAAATTCTACCGCTGGTTCACCTCCCTCATGATCAAGTCCGGTCCGCTGGATATCATCTATGCCTATGTCAATGAATACCTGGGCGAAAAGCTGCAGACCATCCGCGGCGCCGCAGACCGCGTCTACGGCATTCGCAATGAGATCAAGAACAACATTGAGACCTATCAGCAGCAGATCCGCGAACGCATGCAGCAGGCCGAGACTCTGAAAAGCCGGTACTATAAGAGCAATCAATGGACCGATGAGGATAAACGCTATCAGTTTCAAAAGATCTCCAGCGAGGCCGGCATGCTGCAGGGCAATCTGGACAAATCGTCCAAGCGGTTCGAGCGGGCGGAAAAATATTGCCAGATCATGAAAAAGATGCAGCAGGCTTTTGAATTTTATCGCGACAAGACCAAGTTTTTCGCCGACACCCTGTCCGCGGATTACCGGGAGGCCCAGGCCATGGCCAAGGCGACCCAGGCCACTTCCAGCGTGCTGGGCGGGGACGATCATTCGGACATTTATGAGATGTCGGTCAAATATGTGCAGAACCAGATCGCGCTGTTCACCGGCCAAGTGGACCGGTTTATGCAGGTAGCGCCGCAGTTTATGGCCGAACCCGAACTGCATGACATGGTCAGCGAGGACGCGATGATGAAGACTCTGGATCAATGGGACCAGGCGTCGGATCAGCTGATGCAACAGGCTGAAAACATCGACAAGGCCGGCCAGGCCATGTCCTCCGGCGACAAGAACCAGGTGTTCGCCATCGTTAAAAGCGGCGACTCGCGTGAACTGGTGCCGGTGCAAGCGGCGCCCAAAACGGAAGAAAAGAAAAAATACAGCTGGTAATGGAATTTTTGCTATACGAGCCTTTAATTGGAGGGTGTACTCATGGCTGATCAATTTCCTTCTGGTGAAAAGAAAGGCGGGCTGACACCGTTTGCCAAAATTCTTATCGGTCTTATCATCATCGGCGCGGTGGGCTATGTCGCTTACACCTATCTGCCGGAGAGCGGCGGCGCGCTGCGCGTGCATCTGGTAACCTATTCGGGCATGGCGCCGGGTCCCTATTTCAACAACGGCCTGTCGCCCAACGCGGAATCGCGCTACAAGAAGGATTACGGACTGGACGTCAAGTTCACGGTGATGGATGTGATCCCCGACGCCATTCAGGCTTGGAAGACCGGGCAATTGGATATTCTGGTGCTGACGGTGGACGCTTATCCCATCGGCTTGCAAGAGCTGATGCCGTTGAAACCAAGGATTTTCTATCTCACTGATAAATCGCAGGGCGCGGATGTGATCCTCGCCACCTCCGAGGTGCGGTCCATGGCCGATCTGGCCGGCCGCAAGGTGGGATTCGTTCCGGGCACGCCTTCACAGTGGTTGCTGTTGAATATGCTCAAAGCAGCCAATATGTCGATGAGAAGCATTCAGGCGATCGAGTTTCAGGAAGTGCCGCAGGCGTTCAAGGCCTTTGAGACCGGTCAACTGGATGCGGCGGTGGGTTGGTCGCCGGATGACCAGGCGGTACTGCAGCGGGTTCCCGGCGCCCATGTGCTCAAAAGCACCCTGGAGGCCTCCGAGATGCTGTTCGGCATCATGTTCTGCAGCCAGGATCTGATCGACAAACGCGCGAAGGATGTCCAGTCGTTCGTCGAGGGCTGGATGAAAGGCGCCGCGGAGCTCAACGCGCAGCCGGCAGCACGCAGCCGCGCAGCCCGGATCATGACCGCCGGATACAGCGGCACCAGTGAAGACTATTGGCTGGCGACTTTTGATAAAGTCCGTTTTGCCACCTATGGCGACAATCGCGGCTTTTTCGGCCTGAATCCCGGATTTAAAGGGGTTACCGCCGAGATGGTCTATGACGAGGCCTGCAAGGCATATCAGGAACTGGGTTTGGTGGCGCCATCTGTGCCGGGTTGGCGAAATGTTTCCAACGTCAGCGTCGTCAATGCGATCTCCCTGACCGGCTCTGAACATCTGCCCCAGGCCTCCGCGACTTTTGCGCCGCCCACTTCGGACATGCTCACACAACCGGCTGTGGCCACCAAGCTGGTGCGCATCAATTTCGATTTCAATTCATCCACCCTGGAGCCGATCGAAAAGCTGAAATTGAAGAACGAGTACGGCAAGATCGTGGCCATGAACCGGAATTCCCGTTTTCGCATTGTCGGCCACACCGACAACGTGGGCACACGCGAATACAACATCGAACTGTCGCGTCGCCGCGCCAGAGCGATCGTCACTTTCTTCGTCGAGACCTATAGTCTGAGCCCGAATCAATTCGTCTATGACGGCAAAGGTCCGGATCAGCCCATGACCAGTAATGACACAGAAGAGGGACGTGCGCTCAATCGTCGTGCCGAGTGCTCGCTGCTCTAAGTCCGTCAGCTTTGCTGTCGCGCCCTCACAGACCGCCGGGTGGAAATTTCACCCGGCGAGCTGCGAAGGCTTCTGGTCCGCCGGCGCGATGTCCTTTGTTTCGCTTTTTCTCCCTGGCGACGCCAGGCGGATTCCTTCTCCCTTAATCACCCACTCACCCTGCACAGGAGAGATTGATGAATTCCCCTCTCTTTGAGTTGCGCGGCGTGCTTGCCAAGTCAACCAAAATCAAGATTGCCCTGATCGGATTGGCGGCGATCCTGCTCATCTGGTGGTTGGTGGTTAAACTGCGCATTGTTAATCCGCAGATTATTCCATCGCCGTTTGCCATCCTCGCCAGCTTTCCCGAGTTGATCAGTCGTGATCGCATGTTCCATCATCTGGGATTGACCGTGTTCATGAACATCGCCGGCTGGATCGAGGGCGCTCTGATCTCTTTGCCCGTCGGCTTTATCATCGGCCTGTTTCCGGTGTTCAACGCTCTATTCGGCGGCTATATTCAGGCGACCCGGTACATCCCGCTTACCGCCACCATCGTTCTGTTCATGGCGGCCTTTGGCATCTACATGATGATGAAGATTCAGTTTCTTACCTTTGCGATTCTGGTCTATCTGATCACCGCGGTAGTGGGTCGCATTCAGGAGACGCCCCAGGTGTACGTCGATGCGGTCAAAACGTTGGGCGCGAGCAAATGGCAGATCATCCGCACGGTGTTCATACCCCATGTACTTTCGCGGGTGTCGACGGATTTTATCAATATCGTTGCGTTCAGCTGGACCTATGCCGTGTATGTGGAGTTGATCAATAAACAGGAGGGCGGCATCGGCGCGTTGATCTATAACCTCTATTTCCGGCAGAATCAGACGGAAAAATTATATGCGCTGATCATCCTGATGGTGGGCGTGGGCTATGCGTTCGACCTGCTGCTGCGGATGCTGGACCGCAAAGCGTTTCCGTTCAAATACAGTTGAGAGGCGGCCATGACAAATAATACCAATCTGCCGGACATCATCGAGTTGAAAGATATCGCCACCAGCTACGATCACGGCGCCACCTACATCGTTAAAAATTTCAATCTGCTCATCGAGGACATTCCCAGCCAGGGCGAGTTCATCGTCATTTTAGGCAAGTCCGGGTGCGGTAAAACCACGGTGTTGAAATATATCGCCGGACTGATGAAGCCCTATGCCGGTCAGGTGCTGATCCACGGCAAACTGCGGGACGAGAGGGTTCCGATCTCCATGGTCTTCCAGGAGCCGTCCGCGCTGGAGCATTATACGGTTCTGAAGAACGTTATGCTGCCGCTGCTCTAC
Source organism: bacterium (assembly GCA_036788095.1). Classification (GTDB taxonomy): domain Bacteria; phylum Zhuqueibacterota; class Zhuqueibacteria; order Residuimicrobiales; family Residuimicrobiaceae; genus Anaerohabitans. The sequence goes on from DAIQOA010000009.1 coordinate 42,180, forward strand.
CGCGGCGTCGACCCGAAGGAAGCGGCGCAACGGGCCATGAATATGATCAAGGCCGTGGGGTTGGAAGGCCATGAGCATAAATACGGCAAGTTCGGCAAGTTGTCCGGCGGACAGGTTCAGCGCGTGGTCATTGCCCGCAGTCTGATCGCCAATCCCGGCATCGTGCTGATGGACGAACCCAACCGCGGGCTCGATAATGAGACCGCGATGCAGATCGACCTGCTGGTGAGCACACTGTGGCAGCAGCTGCAGTCCACCATCATTCTGGTGACCCACGACATCGATCAAGCGGTATTCCTCGGCACCAAGATCTATGTGATGGGAGGCAAGCCGGCATCCATCGTCAAGGAATACGACGTGCCTCTGCCGCACCCCAGAACCCGGGAGACCAAACGGGACGCGCATTTTCTCAAATTGAAAAATGAGATCGAAGATTTCATGTACTCGTTATAGTCTTCTTCGCCGGGCAGCTCTTACCCTGGCGATCGGCCGGGCGAGCGTGCGAGGGGCAGCAAAAAGAAGGATGTCAACCCTACTCGGGCGACCGGCCGTACAGCGGTTTATTTAATTTTTCGATAAAAATAGTTTTACAAAAACCATAACGGCATTGGCAATGATCATGAGCAATGACGCCACGATGAAAACACCGGCCCAGTGGACCCTCGATTCTCCCAACCGAACGCTGTCTATTACAGTCCTGCTGCATCAGGCTCAAGATCCCTCGGATGCAGGCCGATTGGCCTACTTTGTCAGCCTGGCCGGAGAAATCCGGCCGGTGATCCTGCCGTCGCCGCTGGGAATCTGCCGCGATGACGAGGATTTCAGCCAGGATTTGACCTTTGAAAAAGCCGGCGATGTTCTGGCCGTTGATCAATCCTATACCATGCTTACCGGCAAACAGCGCAGCCTGAGGGATCACTGCTGCGAACAGACGCTGACTTTTCGCAATCCGCGGGGCAGCCGGCTGCAACTGGTGCTGCGTGCCTACGACGACGGCGTGGCCTTTCGCTATCACTTTCCCGAGACACAGCCGACGCAGCGAGTGATCACCGCAGAGCGGACGGGTTTCAAGCTGCCGCTCGACGGCGCAGCATTTGCCCAGCCCTATGATCAGGTCGCCATCTACGCACCTGCTTACGAGGCCTACTATGGCAACGCTCTTCCCGTGGGAACGCGAGCGCCTTATGACATGGGCTGGTGTTTTCCAGCGCTGTTTCGAGTTCCCGCCGGTTGGCTGCTGATCACTGAAGCGGGGCTGGATGGAACCTACTGCGGATGCCGACTGGAGCAGTACTCCGACGGTGGGCTGTATCGGTTGCGCTTTCCCGATGCGCGGGAGGGCAACGGCATCGGAGAGGTGATTCCGCGCTCCACCTTGCCCTGGTCGACGCCGTGGCGCGTGATCATCGCCGGCAAGCGCCTTTCATCCATTCTCGAATCCAATCTGGTCTCGCATCTGAACCCGCCGTCCGCGTTGACCGATGTGGAGTGGATCAAGCCGGGCCGCGTGGCCTGGAGTTGGTGGTCTGATCAGGCGAGTCCGAAGAATCCGCGGGCACAGCGCGCCTTCATCGACCTGGCCGGCCGCATGAATTGGGAGTATTGTCTGATCGACGCCAACTGGAACGAGATGTCCGCGGACGCCCTACCCGAGTTGGTGGAGTATGGCCGGGCCAAAGACGTCGGCCTGCTGTTGTGGTACAATTCAGGCGGACCGCATAACAGCGTCACCGAGGCGCCGCGCGACCGTATGTATGAACGCGGAGTCCGCCGCAAAGAGATGCAGTGGCTGGCGGAGACCGGCGTCAAAGGCGTCAAGGTGGACTTTTTCCAAAGCGACAAGCAAAATGTGATCCAGCACTATCTCGACATTTTGAACGATGCGGCGGATTTTCACCTGATGGTCAATTTTCACGGCTGCACCGTGCCGCGCGGCTGGCAGCGCACCTACCCCCATCTGATCAGCATGGAGGCGGTGCGCGGGAGCGAAAATTATCTGGCCGATCCGGCGTTTCCTTCCCAGGCGCCCTGGCATAACACCATTCTGGCGTTCACTCGCAACGTCGTTGGCTCTATGGACTATACGCCGGTGGCATTCAGCGACGCTCTTTATCCACATGTCACCACCTATGGGCATGAACTGGCCTTGCCGATCATTTTCGAGTCCGGTTGGCTCCATTTTGCCGACAAGCCCGCCGCTTATTACGCCCTGCCTGATGCGGCTCTGGATTATTTGCGCCGGATTCCCGTGGTGTGGGATGAAACACGCCTGCTCGCCGGCGAACCGGGAAAGTTCGTACTGCTCGCGCGGCGCCGTGGCGAGGATTGGTATATCGCTGCGATCAATGGGCAAAGAACCGCCCAGGCTGTTGAAAGCCCTTTGAGCCTGTTGCCGGAGGGCCGATATCAAGCAGTCGAGATTCGTGATGCTGAACAGCCGCAAAAACTGACGGCAGGGACGCGCCGGATCGACCATAACGACTCGATCAAAATAACACTGCAGCCTTTCGGCGGATTCGTACTGCTGGCAATGCGGTTGAACAACTAGCCGCCAACAGGTTCCCGCTCCTGACTGGACACCATCCGTCTGTGCCGTATTCGCCCCCTGGAACTCAAGGGAGTAAAAGCTGGGTGTTGTCTCCCGCGTTTTGTTTCTCTGAAAAGGTGATCCCCCATGGGCGCCGCCCTGAACAACCAAGCCACTCCATTCATCCAGCAGGCCATCATGACCGAAACACCCGTCGTTACAGGGAGGCAACGGGCTGCATATTTTATTTTTTATCCTGCCATCAAGCAAGCCGGATTTAGAGGCAAAAGGATTACGCTACATAAGGAATCGCACTGTTTCAGGTTTCTGTGTTGTTACGGTTGGCAATTATTCGGTAAAAGGTAGTGCGGATCGATCGTTGTGTTAAAAATCAAATCCACCTCGCCAGGAGGAGATCCCCGATGAGAAGAGTGAACAGCTTTTGCTTGGTCTTTATTTTATACTTCATTTTGCAGTCAGAGGGACACGCGGCTCGCCGGCCGGCCATCATGGCGAACGAACGCGTCCTGAGTCGGCTTGACCATGTCTTGGTTAAAGCCGGCGACTATCATCCATTTCCGACCTGGGCGGAACGAGACGCCTGGCAAGCCCTGCCGGATTCTATCCGTCAATGGCATATTCAGGCGGCAGAGCCGTTGATCGGCTATCGCTGGCCGGCTCTGCCGGCGACGTTGTTCCTGGAATTTAAGCGAGACGGCAACCGCAGTCGTTATGAAAAAAATCATTTCGACCGTCGCACCCGTCTGGGACAATTGCTGCTGGCGGAATGCCTGGAGGGCAAGGGACGGTTTCTCGATGACATTTGCAATGGGGTCTGGGCAATCTGCGAAGAGTCCTTTTGGGGGGTTCCGGCTCATATGAGTGCGCAAAAAGTCGGCGTCGGATTGCCGGATGTAACGGAGCCCATTGTGGATCTGTTCGCGGCCGAGACCGCCAGTCTGATGGCCTGGGCTCACTATCTGGTCGGCGCTGAATTGGATTCCATCTCGCCTCTGCTGCGGCCGCGAATGGAGAAAGAGATTCAACGGCGCCTGCTGGAGCCCTGCCACAGCCGCGATTTCGGCTGGATGGGTTTTCCAGACCGAACGCCGAACAACTGGAATCCCTGGATCAACTCCAATTGGCTGGCCTGTGTCCTGCTGATGGAAAAGGACCAGGACCGGCGGGTGCAGGACATCACGAAAATTCTGCGCAGTCTGGATCGTTTTCTCGAGGGCTACGGCGATGACGGTGGTTGCGATGAGGGGCCCAGTTACTGGGGCCGGGCCGGCGCTTCTCTGTTTGATAACCTCGAGCTGCTGCATGGCGCCAGTCGCGGGGCCATCGATTATTACACCGTGCCGTTGATTCAGGAGATCGGCCGTTACATCTACCGGGTGCAGATCGCCGGTTCCTATTTTGTCAATTTCGCCGACGCGCCTGGAGTGCTGACCCCCACTGCCGAACTGATTTACCGTTACGGTGAACGGATCCAGGATCCGCTGATGAAGAATTTGGCGTCCTCGCTGCCGAGGAGCAAAGGACTGGGCCGCATCGCCTCTCTGGGCCGGGAGCTTCCTGCTTTGTTTACGCCGATGCCGGCGATGGATAAATCCGCTCAGCCGCCGTTGGTGCGGGATCATTTTTTCAAAGATCTGCAAGTGATGGTGGCGCGCTCACAGGCCGGCAGCCCGCAGGGACTGTACCTGGCCGCCAAAGGCGGACACAACGCCGAGAGCCATAATCACAATGATGTGGGCAATTTCATCCTCTATCATAACGGCCAGCCGATGATTATCGACGCCGGCGTGGGCGTTTATACCGCCAGGACCTTCAGCCCACAGCGCTATGAACTGTGGACCATGCAGTCCGCATACCATAATCTGCCCACAATCGACGGCGTCATGCAGCAAAACGGCAGAGCCTTTCAGGCTTCGGCGGTCAAATATGCTGCGAATGAAAAACGCGCCCTGTTCCAACTGGAGATTCAGGCTGCCTATCCGGCAACGGCTAATCTGACCCACTGGTTACGCAGCATCGAGCTGGTGCGCAACCGGGAGGTGACAGTCAGGGAGCGCTATGCTCTGAGCAAACCGGCGAAAGAGATCTTTCTGTCTCTATTGACGCCCTGCCGGATCCTGCCCGCCGGCAGCGGCCGGCTCAAGCTGGTGTCCACCCGGTTCGGCGATCAACCGCCGGCCGCGCTGACGCTGGTCTACGATGAAAAAGTCTTTCAGGTAAAAACCGAAGAGATGGTTTTAGACGATCCGAATTTGCAAGCGTCCTGGGGGGATAAACTCACGCGCATTCGGCTGGTTGCGGAAAATCCGCGTCTCCAGGCGGACTGGACCGTTCGATTCAGGGAATAGGCTGTGGCAAAAAGTGGATGGAAATGTCGGACGATCCGTGCGTCTGGAGGGCCCTGTCTCCGGCGCGGCCGATGGGTGAACGCTTATTCGTTAAATGGACACAGGAGATTCTGGTCCTCCTGTTGGATGCGCTTCGAGTCGGCCTCGTGTAAGTCGCCTTCCAGCCCATAGAGGAACGGGCGCCGCCTGATAGTGCTGTCCAGTGGCGTAGCGGCATGCACTGCTTTGCTTAGCGCGACAATCGCCGGAGCGGCATCGGGTCGAACCCCGGCCAGAAACTCGTTGAGGTTAGCGCCGCATTCCACCCGAGCTGAGCGAGGGCACAGGTACGAAAGCTCGCTCGCATTTCTTTCTGTTAGCGCACAATCCACCTGAACCGTTAATTTATCAAACTCCTCTCTCAATAGTGATTTGAGAGTGGATTCTCTGGAAGAGCTCTAAAAAATCAGATTCGCTATCGTTTATAAGGCGAAAAGAAAAAGACGCCAAGAACAGTGCTTCGTTATACAACAAAGCTAACAGCAAAAAATTCATCGTCTAGTAATCCACCGCCAATCTCAACATATCTTTGAGCTGAATGTCGTTTTCATAGATTGGCTCTTTATAGTTGGTCAGGAAAAAGTCCCTTTCTACGGCAAACGCCCTAAATCCTTCCCGCTGATACCAGGCAAGCTGATAACCAAAGGTGCCGGTTCCCACCTCGAGACGACGTGCTCCCATGTCATGAACGGTGGTAACAGCGTGCCTCAGCAGTTTCGACCCAATACCCTTTCTCTGATATTCAGGCGAAACGGCAATGCTCATTAACTCATAGACCGCCGGAGCGATAAGTTGTACGACATACGCACCGACCGGTTTGCCTTGATGCATCGCTACGAAACATGTTGAGCGTGGCAAATACGCTTTTATTTTTTCAATGGACGGGTCCGCTTCCAAAAGCAGCTTTATGGGCGCTTTCGTGACCGGAACTTTTAGAATTTCCATTGTTCCCTCTCCGGTTGATGCGTCACATTTGTTTATCAACTAACAGCCTCCTGGTAGCATGTCTCATGTTTGATAGGTCGACGTGTGATAGGAGAATGATCAACTATTTCCTTGTCAAAATTTTAATCCCAGCTTGAGAAAGAGGCGCTATCGGGCCGGCGGATGATTATCCGACGGTTGTTAGGCGTCCTTGGGCCCTTGGTGCCGCAGAACGACATGCGTGGCCTTTTCCGCGGCTGCAAATTCAACGCATTCGTATCCCAGAGTCCGCAAATCGACTCCTTCGAAAAGTCGCGCTCCACTGCCAAGCAGGACCGGTGCGATAGCAATGTGCAGCTCATCAATAAGGCCCTCACGAAGATACTGCTGGATTGTGTTGGGCCCACCGCCGATTCGCACGTCTCTTCCCGCGGCCGCCTCTCGTGCCCGGTCAAGCGCTTCGTGAATGCCGCCCGTGATGAAGTGAAACGTCGTGTTGCCTTCCATTGTGATGGGGGGATGCGCATGGTGAGTCAGGATGAAGACCGGAACGTGATACGGTGGATTGTCTCCCCACCAGCCTTTCCACTTCATGTCCGGCCAGGGACCGCGAATCGGTCCGAACATGTTTCTCCCGAGAATCCATGCCCCGACGTTTCGAAAGCCGCGCGCTGCAAAATCTTCGTCAATCCCCGTTGTGCCGCTGTCTTTGCCAAATAGGGTCCGCTGCAGCGTGCGTGTCGAGAATAGCCACTGGTGCAGATCAGTCCCGCCAATGCCGAGCGGATTGCTGACATCCTGATCTGGGCCCGCTCCATATCCATCGAGCGAGAGTGTGAAGCTCTCGACGCGAACTCGTGTCATCTTCATTCCTACGGTCTGGACGCCTAACGACCAGCGTAACCAGCGCAGCGGTGGAGAAGTGTGAGGGGGGAAGCTGCGTC
>DAIQOA010000010.1:0-48051 GCA_036788095.1 bacterium
ATCGTGCCGGATCAGATTATCACCGACAGCCTGGTGATGACGCCCACGGTTCTTGATGGAAAGATCATCTCGGACACCAGCCGGGATCTTTTGCGCCTCTACGTTGTCGAACGCCATCGGGCTTCCGGCCGTATCGGCAAAGGTCTGGTGCATGGATTTCATCTCCAACAGGGCGCCCTGGCCACTTCCATCGGTCACGACAGTCACAATATCATCGCGATCGGCGTTAGCGATAACGACGTGATCAAAGCGGTCACCACGATCAACAAGATGGGCGGCGGCATTGCCCTGGTGAACGACGGCCGGGTTATCGAATCCCTGGAACTGCCCATCGCCGGTCTCATGTCCGACAAACCGCTGGAGCAGGTCAGCGGCCGCACCCGCTCTCTGGTGGCCGCCTGCCGGACGCTGGGCGTGACGCTGGCCGACCCCATCATGACCTTATCCTTTATGGCCCTGCCGGTGATTCCGCAGTTGAAATTAACCGATCAGGGCCTGGTCGATGTGCAGACTTTTGCCCATGTCGACCTGTTTGTCGAATAGACACGCGCTCCGCAAGGCGGTTTTTCTTAGAAAAACCCTTGACCGGTTATTATTTTTTAAATACATTGTATCGGTCAATTATGCGTTTCAGCACCTCCCGATTTGGCGTCCGATGAAATGAAAAACCGCAAACTGCTGATCGTCGACGGCGATCCTAAAAATCTTCGTATTCTTAAAAACCATTTTACCGAGGCCGGTTATCAGGTCGATGAGGCTTCGATGGACGAAGAGGCCGTCCGTCTGATTTCACAAACGAGCTATAACGCCATTCTCTCCGATCTGTCCGGCGCGCAGATCGACGGCCTGAAAATACTTGAAACGCTGCAGAACGATCCCCGCCAAGATACCGCTGTTTTTTTTCTTACCGCCAAAAACGATGTCTGGAGTCGGGTGACCAGCTTTAAACGCGGGGCCAAGGATTTTATCGTTAAACCGGTGCACGTGCGTGAAATCGCCGCCAGAGTTCAAATGGTGCTGGATCGCTTGGAAAGGCGGCAATCGGCCGCTCATCCGGCCCCGGCCTTTTCCGGCCGGCTGCAGGATTTCCGCTTGAACGATCTGCTGCAGATTCTCAAGGATGATAAAAAAACCGGTACGCTCACGCTCTATAACGATAACAATCTGAACGGGCAGCTGGACATCGACAACGGCGCTCTGGTCCGCGCCGTTTCCGGCGCCCTGCAGTCCAGCGCCGCGGTCGAGAACATGATGTCCTGGGGAAAGGGCCGTTTCTCCATGCGTTTCACTCCGGTTGAAACAACCGTTGCAACGCGGCAGGAGGGTCACTTATCGCAAGGAGCCCAAAGGATGGAACAACGCGAAGAACTTTTGCAGCAACTTCCTTCGCTCGATAGCGTATTGGTCACCACCAACAATTTTAAAAAAATCGTTTCGCAAAAAACCCTGGCCGGAGACTTGGACTATTTCATTGCCCTGTTTGACGGCAAACGAGCGCTCGGCCGGATCATCAACGAAAGTACGTATGACGAAATCACCTCTCTCAGCAGGATCCTGAAATTATATCAGCTCGGTTTTCTCAGTGTCGCCCAAAAGCAGCCGGAGCTCCCGTCTGCGGCGGCGGACCGTCACGAACCGCCGGCCGGGAGACCCTCGCAGGCACCCGTCGCTCAGGAGGAAGCCGAAGAGCCGCTCACCGACGGCTGGCCCGAGGAGGCTGAGGAGGAAACGGTGGCCGGCCTGCAACAGGATGCGCTGAACAGCCTGGATCAGGAAGAGCTCGACGGCGCTCATTCAGAGCAGGAACCGGAGGACCAGGAGGATGAAACCGAGCTGGCGGTGCAGCATGACTTTGCCGATGACGGCATCAGCGAACTGCTGACCAAGGATTTGACCCGGTGGCGCAGCGATTCCGGTTATGATAAAGATCTGTTTTATGAATTGCGCAGCGCGGCGGAAAAACAGCCCGCCTTTCACACCCCTCCAGCCGGACGCGAGCCGGTTGAAGACGACAGTCAACTACTGTTCCCCACCCTGGAAATGCTGGAGCAGGAACATCCGGCCGATGCGCTTTTGACCTTGCCCGGCGATACGGCGTTCACCACAGAACAGCCGGTCGCCCCCCTGGACCTTGCGCCCCCACCGTCCGAGCCACCCAGCCAACCCGCGCGCCGGAGCAAAGACCAAAGCGCTGAACGTTTTGTTCCCGGCTATGGTCATGTCCTCGTCCTCGGATCCAAAGAAGAGGTCCGCCGGCATATGGTCGCCAGCCTCACCTCGAACCGCGTGTTCGTCAAGACCTATGAAAATCCCGAGTGGTCGGACCTTCTTTATGGCGCGGCTGAATTCAAGGGAGGACATTCGCTCAACATCCTCAGCCTTTCTCTGGAAAAAGAGTTCACCGGAGTGCTCGAATATTTTTCCCGTTCGCTGCTCGGCTACCTGCTGCTCATCGACACCCTGCCCGGCGATTGGAATTATAAACGCTACCTCATTCAGGCGTTGAAGGGCACTCTGGCCGTGCCGTCCATGATCATCATCCCGGCGCACCTTTCTATTTCCGCTGGTTTTTCCGAACACGACTGGCGCGAGCGACTGGGTTTGCCCGACGATCAGCTCCTGGCCACGCATGTTGAATTTGATCCCATTACCTGCAAACGCTTCATCTTTCGTTTGATCGAAACCTATTACCGCAAACGGATCGTCAGCAGAAAAAACAGACCGACAAGGAGCGCGACGATTTAAATGGGCGCATCGCCAACTCGAATCGACTCCACCCGGGTGCTCCTCGTCGATCAACCTGGAACAGAGCTGGACCAAATTGTTCAGTGCTTGAAGGAATACAATGTGACGGCCACCGTTGCGGACACGGCGGCTGAAGCCTTGAGTTGCTGCGAACAGCAGAACATTCAGCTGCTGGTGTCTGAACGCACGCTGCCCGACATGGACGGCTTTGATTTTTTCCGCCAGGTGCGGGAAACCGGCGGGAGCAAAGACCTGCCCATCATCGTCTTGACTCGCGAGATCGATATGGACGAACGAATAAAAAGCATGTCCCAGGATGTGGATGATTACATCCTCAAGCCCTTTTATCCGGAAGAGGTGGCTGCGCGGATCAACACCGTTCTGCAGGAATCGCTGCAATCCGCCGACGGATCCCTCAGCGCCGATTGCCCCTTGACCGGTCGGCTGGACGATATCAATCTACTCAGCCTGCTGCAGCTTTTGGTCCGCGCTAAAAAAACCGGCAGAATTCTGCTGTCCGTCGATTCGCAGCCGGGACACATCGTCATCAAAGAAGGTTCGATCTGGGACGCGCAATGGGACCAAGAGCAGGGCGAAAGCGCGCTCCTCAAACTGCTGCTGCAGTCCGGCGGCGGTTTTCGTGTGCATCTGCAGCCCGAGATCCTCGAAGAAAGCGCCATTCCCTACCCAACCGCAGAGGTGTTGCGATGGAGCGCAGAACTGCTGGATGCGAGCCGTCGGTTGACCGCTTTGATTCCATCGCTGGAAACCGCGGTATCATCCACCGAAACCGCTTTGCAATCCCGGGAGTTGAGCGAACAGGAGTCCGGTTGGGTCCGTCATCTTCAGCACCCTCAGACGGTAGCCTCTTTGTTGCACCAGTTGGAAACCGCCGGCCAGACGTTGACCACCTGCCGAAGCCTGTTGGAAAAAGGGCTGATTGGCATCACCAACGCGGCCGCAGAGCACCCCACGGATAGGCCCCTATCAACCACCAAGCGATCCAAAGACCGGCAATCGCTGCTCACCGTTTTTTTTCGCAAGCGAAACAATAAATCCGCACAGAATCAGTGATTCAAAAGTGCGCTTCTGGGTGTTGTCAAGCCTCTTCGGCGCCCGTCTTGAGAAGGAACGTGGAGTGGGCTTTATGATGTTGCTCCTGTTACGGTTTGTTCTTCTCCTTCTACTGCCGGCTCAGGCCATCGGGGATAATGCCCCTTCCCTGTCGCTGCAGAGCCATATCCAGCCGCCCTGGATCATACAGCATCAGCCGCAGGATTCTGCGCTGGCCTGGGACATTCCAAGGCTGCTTGACGCCAAGCTGCCGGACATCCGGCGCGATCTGGCGGTGCAAGCCGCAGGTCCCTATGCGATCGTCATCGCCCCCTCCCGTGACTACTATAACCATTACTTGATCTCGGGGTTGCCTAAATGGAGCGGCGCCTATGCCGTTCCGGCGATGCGCACGCTGGTGATGAAATCTCCTCGCTGGGATCGGCCGGAGAACGACTTTGGCAAAACCTTGATTCATGAGATGGTTCACCTATTGCTCCACGAGCGGATCAAGGGGCAGCAGGCGCCGCGCTGGCTCGAAGAAGGGCTGGCCCTGTTTTATGAAGAACCCAGGGACTGGGATTATCCGCTCGCCCTGTCCAAAGCCCTTTTTACCCGCTCCCTGATCCCCCTTGACCAAATCGATGCGGTGCTTTCGTTCCACACAAGTAAGGCGGCGCTGGCCTATCAGGAGAGCTATTCGGTGGTCACCTATTTTCTCAGCCTGTATGATCTCGACGGTTTGCAGATCCTGCTGGACGGCCTGCAGCGCAAAGAGCCTCTGGAGGCGATTTTTGTGCGGGCTAGCGGAAGCCCCTTTTCCGTCTTTGAACTGGAATGGCAGCGGCATCTGCAAGACCGCTATTCCTATCACTGGCTCTCCGAATGGGATACCTTCCTCTGGCTTTTTATCCTGGTGCTCGCCGCCGCGGCCTTTCTCTGGATCCGCCAGCGCAATCAGCGGACGGTTCAAGAGTGGGCGGCGCCTCCTGAGGCGGCCGACGGCGCCCCCGCAGAGGAACCAGACCCCTTGAGCGCCTCGGATGAAACTTTTATTGAAAATGATGATCCGGATGCGTAAATTCCTGTAATGAAGAAACTACAAAACTATTTAGAATATTTTCTTATTCTCCTCGTCTCCGCGGTGATCAACCGGCTGCCGTGGAAGTGGGCGCTGACGTTCGGACGGGGATTGGGTTATTTCTGTTTTTACATCGTACCCATCCGTAAAAAAGTGGCTTTGGAAAATCTGCGCCACGCCTTTCCAGAGCGATCTGAGGAAGCCCGGTATCGCATCGCGCGCAACACCTACATTCAATTCGGCCAGACGATCATCGAGTTTATTCTTGTGCCGAACACCCCAGGCGAAGCGCTGCTACAGCGGGTGCGCTTTGAACCTGCGCAATTTGTCGAGGCCGCTAAACAATCGCCTCGCGGTGCGATCTGCATGAGCGGCCACTTTGGCAACTGGGAACTCTTGGCGGCCGCGATCACCGACGCCGGCATCCCCATGAGTGCGCTCGTCAAAGAACAGCGCAATCCGCTGGTGGATCGTTATATCGCTCGAGCGCGGACGAAAAAAAACATCGAAACTTTTCCCCTGGGAATCGCAGTGCGCGGCTTTGTCAAAGCGTTGCGAGAAAAAAAATTTGTCGCCGTTCTCGGGGATCAGGATGCCCATCGTGAGGGCGTTTTCATCCACTTTATGGGCCGACCCGCTTCCACCGCCAAAGGCGCGGCCATATTAGCGTTGAAAACCGGTGCGCCGATGCATTTCGGCGCTGCCGTTCGCGAAGCGGCTGGTACGCACACGATTTACCTGGAGACGATCGATCATTCGGATCTGACTGGCGTAACGGAGGAGAACATTCGCATCCTGACGCAACGCCATGTTCAACTTCTGGAAAAGTACGTCCGACAATGGCCCGACCACTGGTTTTGGATGCACCGGCGGTGGAAGACAAAGCCCGATGCCTGATCCGCGCAAAATCCTGGTCATTCAAACCGCCTTTATCGGCGATGTGATCCTGGCAACCCCGTTGTTCAGCGCATTGAAACAGCACCTCCCCCAGGCGTGGATCGAGTGCCTGACCACTCCGGCGGCTGCGGATGTGCTGCGGAACAATCCGCACGTGGATCGCCTCATCACCTATGATAAACACAGAAGCCAAAAAGGGGCGGCCAGACTGCTCCGCCTGATGCGACAGCTCAAAAACCGCCGGTATCATCTGGTGCTGGCGCCGCATCGTTCACTGCGCACCGCGCTGCTCGTACATAGCACCGGAGCGCCGATACGCATCGGCTTTGATAAAAACAGCGGCGCCTGGTGGTATACGCACCGCTGCCGGTACGACGCACAACAACATGAGACCGCGCGCAACCTGAGCCTGCTCTCTGCGCTGGGCATTCATGCCGATTCGCAGCCGCCAGAAATATATCCGGACGCAGAAGACCGGACGGCTGTGGAGGACCTTACGGCGGACGTGCCGAAAAACACCCGCTGGGTGGCCCTGGCGCCCGGATCCGTCTGGCCCACCAAACGGTGGCCAGAGGGCTATTACCGGGAGTTGGCCGCACGATTGACCGCCGATCGCTGCACCGTGTTCCTCATCGGCGGCAAAGAGGATCGACCGCTTTGCCGGCGCATCGCCGAGGGTCTTTCATCGCAAGCGGTGGACGCTTCGGGACAGCTCTCTCTACGGGCCTCGGCTGAATTGCTGCGGCGCTGCAGGATCCTGGTCACCAACGACAGCGCCCCCATGCATCTGGCGTCAGCCGCCGGCACCTTGACTCTGGCGCTCTTTGGGCCCACCGTGCCCGCCTTTGGCTTTGCTCCCTATGCCCGCGAGTCGGTGATCCTGGAGAGGCCGCTCGAATGCCGCCCCTGCACCACCCACGGCGGCAGGCGTTGTCCTATTAAAACCCACGCCTGCCTGGCAGGGATAACGGTTTCCATGGTTTATGATCAGCTTCACCAAATGATAAACGAAAAATGAACGGCATAACAGAAATACTCAAAATCGACCCGCTGAAACCCCAGGAAGATCTCGTGGGGCGTGCGGTCCGAGTGCTCAAAAACGGCGGCGTTATTGGCTATCCGACGGAAACCGTTTACGGCATCGGCTGCAATTTTTTTCATCAGGAGGCGGTGGATCGTATCTACACCATGAAAAAACGCCGACACGACAAGGCCTTTATCCTCATCGTCGCGGATCCGCTGCAGGTCCGGGACGTGGTCGCCGAAATTCCGGAAAGTGCGGAACGGTTGATGGAAAATTTCTGGCCCGGCCCGCTGACCATTATTTTTAAATCAGCGCCGCATCTGCAGCAATCGGAATTTCGCCGCTCCAAAACCATCGCGGTGCGCATACCCGATTGCCGCATCTGCCTGTCGCTGCTCAAGGGGTGCGGCTTTCCCATCGTGTCCACCAGCGCCAACCTTAACCAGCAGACGCCGGCAGACACCGCCGGCGAAGTCCTCGCTCTGTTTGATAAAAAACTGGACCTGATCATCGACGGCGGCAAAACACCGGGTACGATTCCCTCCACCATCGTGGACGTGACCAAAACACCGGTCAAAATCATACGCCTGGGCGCGATCAGCAAGCTGGAAATTAATACCGTGTTGGATGCGGTTTGACGGTCCTCCACCCTGGTGACGCATGAAAGCCGACAAGAAAACAAATCCCCCAGTTCCCCAGCGCATTCTCCTTGTTCGAACCGATCGCCTCGGCGACGTGATTCTCTCCACGCCCGTCTCTACGGCGTTTAAACGCACATTCCCCGGCAGTTTTGTCGCCATGCTGCTGAACCGCTATACGGCCGAACTGGTAGACGGGCACACGGATATTGATCTTGTTTTGCTCGATGATCCGAAAGAACAAAGCCTGCTCTCTCTGGTTAAAACGATCCGCCGTCACCACTTTGACACCCTGGTGCTCCTGCATCCTACCGGCCGCCTGGCTTTGGCCGGCCGGCTGGCCGGCATTCCGGTGCGCGTTGGCACCGGCTACCGCGCCTACTCTTTTCTGTTCAACCGCCGGGTGTACCAGCACCGTAAAAACAGCGGCCTGCACGAGCTGGATCTCAACCTGCAGCTGGCGGGCGCAGCCGGAGCCCGGCTGGATTCCGTGCATTTCAACTTTACCCTTGCGGAGGAGGCCTCCCAGAGCTTGACCCAGCGGCTCCATCGCTTTGGCCTGTCGATCCATTCGCCCTACATCGTGGTGCACCCGGGCAGCGGAGGATCGGCGCGCAATTGGCCTGCCGCCTCCTACCATCAACTGATCAAGAGGATGCATCATGAGCTTAACCTCCCGGTGCTGGTCACCGGCACGGCGAACGAACGACCGCTGATCGACCGGGTCACGGCCGGCATCGCGTCCTCAGTGATCCGGGTCGACGGACAATTGCCGATCAAGGAATTGGCGGTGCTGCTGAAACACACCCGTTTGCTGATCAGCAACAGCACCGGGCCGCTTCATCTGGCGGTTGCCATGGGCGCAAAAGTAATCGGTCTCTATTGTCCGATTGCCGCCTGTTCGCCCGATCGCTGGGGACCCTATCAGTACGCGGATTCGGTGTTGATGCCCGAGGTGTCCTTCTGCACGAACTGCCAGAAAGACGGGTGCCGCTATCTGGATTGTATGGAGCTGATCTCCGTTGACCAGGTTTTCGCCCTGGCACGGAAAAAACTGTCCCAGCCGACCGCCCCGGCAGAAGCCGCAGACAGGAAGGAGCCCACACGTGAAAATTATTAAATACAGCCTGTGCCTGTTGATCTTTGGGCTTGTTCCGGCCTTCAGCCAGAGCGAACCGGCGGCCGGCTTTCGCTCGATCGAAAACGATGCGTTCAGCGTTGGGGAGGATCTGATCTATGATGTCCAGTTCGGCATGGTCTCTGCCGGCGAAGCTCGTATGCACATTCCGCAAACGGTCTCCTATGCATCGCGAGACTGCTATCACCTCATCTCTGAAGTCAGGACCAGCAGTTTTTTTTCAAAATTTTTCCATGTGGAGGACCGCGTCGAGTCCTATATGGATGTTCTCGGCCTGTTCCCCTGGCGGTATGAAAAGCACATCCATGAAGGCAAATACCAGGCGAACCGGAGCGCACGGTTTGATCCGGTCGGCGGGTGGGCCTTTAGCGGCGAGGACACCATCAAGATCGCACCTTACAGCCAAGATGTGCTTTCCATCCTCTATTATCTGCGCACGCTGGACCTGAACGCCCAGAAGGTTTTTCCCATCGACAACTATGAAGACAAAAAATATTTTCCGCTCAGCGTACAGGTGAAAAAAATGGAAGCGATCAAGGTGCCTGCGGGCAAGTTTTACTGTTTTCTGATCGAACCAGGACTGCGGGCCGGAAGCATCATCGAACAAAAAGGAAAAATGTGGATCTGGTTGAGCCATGACGCCCGCCGGATCCCGGTCAAGATCAAAAGCAAAATATCTTTCGGCGCCATCACCATGGAATTGAAAAAAATCAACCACTGATTGATTCAGCGCCGTTCCATCCCTCGCAGAGAGTGCCATGAAAAACATAAAACCACTGGATCTCGCCAACGTCAGAACCTATTCCATTCATGAACGATCGAGCAAGGTTACGCCGACGACGTTCGCACAGCCCCATGCCGCGGGCTCTTCCTTTCTTGACTTTATCAACCATCTGCCCAGGCAACTCAAAGCCGACGATCTTCTTCTGCTGGCGGATCTCATCGTCGAGGCGCGGCGGCAGGAAAAGCCGGTCATCGTGCTCATGGGCGCGCATGTGATTAAAGTGGGGTTGAATCCGGTGCTGCTCGATGCGGTGCAGCACCGGATCATCACCGGGCTGGCTTTGAACGGCGCCGGCAGCATCCACGATGTGGAACTCGCCTACTTTGGCGCCACCTCAGAGGATGTGGCCGAAGGGTTGCAAAACGGGCTGTTCGGCATGGTCCGCGAAACCGGCGTCATCATCAACGAAACCATCCATTGCGGCGCAGCCTCCGGCAAAGGATATGGCCAGTTGCTGGGCGAGCGCATCCTGGCGGATGCCCCGCCACACCAGGCGTTCAGTCTGCTGGCCGGCGCCGTGCACCACGGCTGTCCCATCACGGTCCATGTGGCGCTGGGCACTGACATCGTCCACCAGCACCCCAACGCCGACGGCGCGGCAATCGGGCTGGCCAGCTATACGGACTTTAAAATTCTCGCCGGCCAGCTGTGCCGGCTGCAGCCCGGCGCCGTGGTGCTGCTGTTCGGCTCGGCCGTCATTCTGCCCGAAGTCTTTTTAAAGGCGTTGACCGTGGCGCGCAACCTCGGCCACCCGGCCCACGGATTCTCCACCGCTGCCTTCGATATGATCTCCCATTACCGGCCCCGCGTCAACGTGCTGCAACGCCCGACCGCCACCGGCGGCCGGTATTTTGAATTGATCGGTCACCATGAGATCCTGATCCCGCTGCTCTTTGCCGCGGTCAAGGAAAAACTAGCAGGACCGCGGTAATCCGGCCCGCGGTGGACACCGTACTTAAACACAGGATCGTTCCATGCAAGAAACCCTCGGACACATGAACACCTGGACCATCTATCTGCTTCTGCTGGTGATCACAATTTTCGCCGCCTATTTCTGCATCGCCGTGGCCGGCTTTATGCAAAAGCTCAAGCTTTCAATGAGCAGGAAAAAAGACGGCAAATCCTCCATGGGTTGCCTGACCCTGTTGATCCTTTTAACCGCCGGCCTTTTTCTCTTCGTCGTCTTTCGCTACCTGGTGCTGTACGCGCCCTTTTCCACCGATGAACCCATTGCCAAAATTACCGCGCAACAGGCGGACGATCACCTCGGCGATTTCAAACTGACGGTGGCCTTTATAGAAAAAGGAGAGCCGACCCACAGCGGCAACTATGTCATCAAAGGCCAGCGCTGGCTGATCAAGGGGGAGATCCTTCACTGGCATCGTTGGCTGTCCGCTTTTGGTTTGAAAAAAATGTACCGGACCACCCACATCCTCGGACAGGTCCTCACCAAGACCAACGCCGGCGCCCGCGCCAACAGCTATACCCTGATCAAGGACGACCAAAACGCTTTGTGGCGCACGCTGTCCTCCGCATGTAAAGCCCTGGGGCTGGTGCGGGTGAAATCTGTCAGCTCAGAGGCGGTCGCGCCCAATTATCGAGAAACCGTCTCTGTCTGGATATCAGACAGCGGCTTGAAAGTACGTCTGAACAACGGGGGGGCGGCCGCGCACGGAGCGAAGAACGGCGGGAAAAATAAAAACGGCGCCCTTGAAACAGGGGGCGCCGCAAAAAAGACAAAACCCAACGGATATCCGGATCGCGAGGAGGCCATTCAACGGTAAGGCGCGGCTACAGCCCCCACCCGCCGCTCACCGTAATATCCGCGCCGGTGATATATTCCGCTTCATTGCTCAACAGATACAGCACGGCGCCGGTCAAATCCGTGGCCACTCCTAAACGCCGCATGGGCACCGCATGGATCTGGCGCTCGCGCGCCTCGTCGGTCAGGGTGCGGTTCTCCATCAGACCGGGGGACACCATGTTCACCGTGACGCCCTGCGCCGCCACCTCCACGGCCAATGACCGGGTCAGTATCTGCAAGCCGCTTTTGGCGATGGCGTAGGCCGCCGCTCCGGCGTAAGCATGGATGCGATCCGCATTGGCTACGCCGACATTGATGATGCGGCCCCACCCCTGCTGCACCATCGTCGGCAACGCGGCCTTGCAGCCGTAAAAAGCGCTGTGCAGATTGCTGTCGATCATGTCGCGCCACTCCTCCACGGTCAGGCGCAACAGCGGCTTGAAAAGAAAATCACCGACGTTGTTGATCAGAATATCCAGTCGACCATATTCAGCCGCCACCGTGGACATCAGCTCGCGCACCTGATGCCACTGGCGGACGTCCCCGGTCACCAGTCGGCTGCGCGCGCCCAGCGCGCGCACTTCCGCCACCGCCTGTTCAGCCGCCGCACTGTTCCGCCGGCCGTGAATGAACACGTCCGCCCCCTGGCCCGCCAGGGCCAGGGCCAGATGACGCCCCAGACCGCGCGAGCTGCCGGTTACCAGCGCCACGCGTCCCCGCAGGCTTTTCGTTTTCATAGCACGATCCGCATAACCGTTCCCCTGCTCGCATGCGATTCCTTGATGTACAACTTGCCGCCGTGATACTCTTCGATGATGCGTTTGCCAAAGTTGAGCCCCAGGCCCCAGCCGCGCTTTTTGGTGCTGTACCCTGCCTTGAACACGTCATCGCGTCGCTTGGCGGTGATACCGCAGCCGTTGTCGCGGATTTCGATAAACACCCGCTTGCTGTCCGCCAACCGGCCGGTGACAATCTCGATGATGCCGTTTTTTCCCTGAACCGCATCGATGGCGTTTTTGATCAGATTCTCAATGGCCCATTCGAACAGCTCGCGGTTGAGCAGCACCAGGGGCAGGTCGCCATAATCCTCCACCAGCCGGATTTCGCGGCCGGCCTGCGGAAGCCGTTTGCGGAAATAGGCCGCCACTTCACGCAGCACCTGGTGCATGTCCTGCTTTTCCAGATTGGCCGCTGATCCAATCTTGGAAAAGCGTGCGGCGATCTTCTCCAGGCGACGCACATCGATCTCCATATCCTGGGCCAGCCGGCCGATCTTGTCCGGCGACATGTCGCCGGCTTTCATCAGCTCCAGCCACCCCAACAGCGAAGAGATCGGCGTGCCCAGTTGGTGGGCCGTCTCTTTCGCCATCCCCACCCAAATGAACCTCTGTTCACTCTGCTTGATGTTGTTGAAACCGACAAAGGCGATCAAAATCAACAGTCCGGTGCCGCTGAACGTCAGGTAGGGCAAAATCTCCAGCCGCGTGATCAGACGGGAATCTCCGTAATAAATGGATTGGAAAACCTCGCCGTTGTACATATAGCGCACCGGCTCGTTCTGGTCCTTGATCTTGGCGAATATCTTTTTCGCTTTTTCCATGGCCTGGGGAGAACGATCCTCCTCCGGCACGCCAATGCCGCGCCAGGATGAGATGTTGCCATGGTTGTCGATCATGATCAGCGGAAAATCCATCTTTTGCAGAATATTGTTGGCCAGGAACCAATCCAGCACCTCCATGTTTTCCGTCTGCACGATGAGCTGATAGGTCTGCGAATAAAATTCAACGATCTGTCGCGATTCTTTGCGCAGCTCATTCACCAGCCGCTGGGTGTAATAGATGGTGCCCAGCACGCAGGCCAGCAACACGACGAAAAAGATACGCCGCAGGGTTCCGGATAACAGGTAGATGGTCTGTCGCAGCGACATGGCGGATTCCCTAAGCCGTACGCGTTTTTCGCCACAGCTTTTCCCGCCGCAGGAACAGCTGCACGGCGAGCAGGCCTAACAACAGCAACAGCGTCAAAACGCTGATCCATACGCCCAGACGGTAAGAGGCCGGTGCAAACTTGAACACGATCTCGTGCTCCCCGGGCGACAGCTGAATGGAGCGGAGGATATAGTTGGTTTTATAGATCTTGGTCTCACGGCCATCCACATAGGCCTTCCAGCCCGCCGGATAATAGATTTCGCTCAGCACCATCAGGGCCGGCTGCAGCACCTTGGCCGACAGACGAATTTCATGAATGTCGAAAGAGGTCATTTGCACCGTGTTCCCGGCCCCGGCGACGATCGGAGCCGCCGGCTTTTCTTCGAGGATGGCGGTGCGGTGCGGATCAAAGCGACCGCTGCGCATGTAATCAAAGATCGCCTTGCGGCCGGTCAGCGTAACCGTCGAATCGACAAAAAACGCGCGCGGCAGGGCCGTGGTGTTTTCATAGATCCACGGCGACGGCGTGTAGACCATTTTGTAGCGCGGATCCGGCAGGGTCAGATGATTGACGATCAGGTACTTGACGTTCAGCATGTCCAGCATCCCTGATTCAAACTGCAGCCGCTCGCGGCCGATTTGATCGATCGGCACCGCCTGCGGGGTCAGCTGGCCGTCGCGCGTGACGATCCGCCAATACTTGGCGATAAAACCGTTCAATCCATAGCGGTCCTGGCTGTTAAAGCCGGTCTCCTCGAGAAACTCCTGATAGATGCGCAGCTTGGCGGGTGAGTAACCGAGAATGTTCTGAATGAAATGATACGCATACCAGTTGCCGGATTTTTCATCCAGAACCGGAAACATGCGATAAACGCCGGTGTCTTTCTTGATGAAATCCACCACCGCCGTGTTGTGAAAATAATCGACCTTTTCCTTCGCCGGTCGCGGCTGAACGATCTTGCTGTCCACCATCCACAAGTCCACCACCACCAGGACCAACAGCACCGCGCTCAAGCCCAGCGTGGAGAGCTTTGCCTTGAGAAAACCACGGATCAGAAATACCGTCGCCAACACCAGCGCGACCGACTTGAAACCGTCGAGTACGGATTTGTTGTACGCCAATAACCGCTGGGCTTCGTTCAGCGGCATCTGGCCGCTGCCGGCCATGTTCAGATAAGCCGATTTGCTGAAAACCAAAAACAGCAGCAGCAAACCCACGAACGCGCAAAACCCGTACAAATAACGGAACAATCTCTTTCCCAGCTCCGCCTGCTTTTGACCGCCGGCGCGATATTCGAAAATTCCCTGCAGACCATAACCGGCCAACACCACCATGCCGATGTCGAGCAGAATATGAATCATGCTGGGAACGCGGAACCGGTCAAAGAACGGCATGGCTTTGAACAGCGGGCCATAGAGAAGCGGCAGATGATTGCCGAAGGAAACCAGCAGAGAAAACAGGACCACAATGCCCACGTACCAGGTCATGCGTTTGCGGCGAAGGATAAAGGCGACGCCGGCCAGGAGCATCACGATGACGCTGAAATAGAGCGGATAATCGGTGAACGGCATTCTGCCCCAATAGGTGTCGCCGCCGAATCCCATAAACGCCGGAATAAAAAACGTGATCATTTCCAGCGGATGAAAGGACCAGCCGGAGGCATAATTATAGTCCAGTCCGCCGCCGCCGGCTCCACCGCCGCGGATGGAAAAACGCTGATAATCCAACACCGACACATACAATTTGGCCGAGAGCAAAAGTCCGGCCAGCACCGCACCGGCCAGCAACGCGGTCGACAGCAGCACCGGCTTGATCTGCTTTTTCTCCCGATACTCGGCGATCTCATGAAACAGGTAATAGATGAATAGGGCGATGAACGTGTAGTAGGTGACCTGAATGTGCGCGCGCACCATTTGAAAGCCGATGGCCAACGCCGTGAGACTGAAATAGAGTAAATTCTTGTCCTCCAGCATCCGTCGCACCAGCCAGAGGATCACCGGGATCAGCACCAGGGCGAGAAATTTGGTGTTGTGGCCGTAGGTGGTAAATGCAACAAACTGCGGCATGAACATGAGCGCCACGCTGCAGAACAGGGCGGCGACCGGCGCCACCTTGCCGTCGCGCAACAGTACGTACAACAACAGGGCCAGCAAAAGATAGTTGAGTAAAATAAAAGTGAACGCCGGCGCCTGAACGAGGTTTAACAGCGAACGAAAAAAATCATCGACCGGATTGATGCCCGGCGCACTCAACAGGCTGCCAAAAGAGGGCATGCCGCTAAAGATGTGCGGAATCCACAAAGGGATCATGCCGCGCTGCTGTGCATCCTGAACAAACGGCGTCACTGCTCCAGAGCTCAGAGCGTCCGGCGCCATCACCGTCTTGCCGCCGAACATCAGCGGATTAAAAAAAAGGAGCAACAGCGTTAAGCAGAGAACCATCAGGCTGATGACCGGATGTCGGGTGATCCAGGTCTCTTTTTCAACCGGCGCCGGTTTGCTCTCTACTGATTTGACGTTCTTCTTTTTAGCCACGTGCACCTCTTGTTAAGGGGGCTATGCCAAAGTTTCTTTTATATTAAAATAATTTTTCCTAAAATGCCAGAGAATCTTTTCACCGCACGCCCCAGAATCCGGCCAACCGCTCAACCCTGGCCGGTCGCTCCAGTCCATGACGGTAAACAATCACCTTGACATTGAAGCAGAATCCGGTTATATTTTAGCTCTAATCGGAGTGTTATATGAGCCCAAAAACAGAAAAAATCCCTGAAAGTAAAGTGACCATCAAGATACCCCGGCCGCTTTACAATCATCTGGCGCACATTGTCAGCGACAGCGGATTCAACTCAGTGACCGATTTTATCGTTTTTGTGTTGCGCGATCTGATTTCCAACCAAGCCTCAACAAGCGCCGGCCCGAGCAGCCAGACCGCGCTGTCGGCGCAGGAGATCGAGGCCATTCGAGCCCGGCTGAAATCACTGGGTTATTTCTAATCATCACCAAAACAATAACAGGAATAGAATCCCCATGAGAGAAAACCTTGTACCTGCACACGGAGGCGCGCTGCAGCCGCGATTGTTGGCCGGCGCCGCCTTGCAGCAGGAGCTGGCACGTGCCGGCGCCCTGCCGGTCATTCGCATAACCTCCCGAGAGACCTCTGATCTCATCATGATGGCCACCGGCGCGTTCAGTCCTCTGGACGGGTTTATGCGTCAGTATGACTACCAGTCCGTTCTGCGGTCCATGCACCTTGCCGACGGAACCCTCTGGCCGATCCCCATCACCCTGGCGGTGTCGCTGCAGCAGGCGAACGGACTGGCGGTGGGTGACCGCATCGCTCTGGTGGATGATGAGAGCGGTGAGTTGATCGCCACCATGGTGATCGAGGATAAATACCGCTATGATAAAACCCTTGAAGCCAAACAGGTCTTTCGCACCACCGATGCTGCGCATCCCGGAGTGGCCAAGCTGTTCAACCAACACGAGGTGCTGCTCGGCGGCCCCATCACCGCGCTGAGCGAGGGTCCGTATCCGGGATGGTACGGTGCGCAGTTCGCCCGGCCGGCGGAAACCCGCGCGCTGTTTCAGGCGCACGGCTGGCAAACCATCGCTGCCTTTCAAACGCGCAATCCCATCCATCGCAGTCACGAATACTGCACCAAAATTGCATTGGAACTCTGCGATGGACTGTTGATCCATCCGCTGGTGGGCAAACTAAAAGAGGGCGACATTCCGGCGGATGTGCGCATGGAATGTTATCAGGTTTTGATTAAAGAGTATTATCCGGAAGATCGTACCATGCTGCGCGTCTATCCGATGGAGATGCGCTATGCCGGTCCGCGCGAAGCGTTGCTGCATGCGATCATCCGTCAGAACTTTGGCTGTAGTCATCTGATCGTGGGCCGGGATCATGCCGGCGTGGGCGCCTACTACGGTCCCTTTGACGCGCAAAAAATATTTGATGAGATCGCGCCGGATGATCTCGTCATTCAGCCGCTCAAGATCGACTGGACCTTTTGGTGCCGTCGCTGCGAATCCATGGCGTCCACAAAAACCTGTCCGCACGGCCGGGAGAACCATCTGCTGATCAGCGGCACACGGCTGCGCGAGATGTTAACCAACAACGAACCCATTCCCGCTGAATTCAGCCGGCCGCAGGTGCTCGCGGTTCTGCAAAAATTTTATCAGACCCAGAAAGGCAAGTGACCCATGACCGAACAGAAGGCATCCAATATCACCTGGCACACGGCATCGATTCAACGCGCGGATCGCGAAAAACTGCTGGGTCAAAAGGGGCTGGTCCTTTGGTTCACCGGCTTGTCCTCCTCCGGGAAATCCACGCTGGCGCATGCGGTGGAAGCGAAACTGCATCAGGCCGGCCATCTCACCTATGTGCTGGACGGCGACAACATCCGCCACGGCCTGAACAAAAATCTCGGCTTCTCTCCACAGGACCGGGAGGAGAACATCCGCCGTATCGGCGAGGTGGCCAAGCTGTTTGCCGACGCCGGCTTGATCGCCATGACCGCGTTCATCTCGCCCTATCGGGCGGACCGCGATCAGGCGCGGCGGCTGCTGCAGCCCGATCAGTTCATCGAAGTGTACGTCAAAGTGTCCCTAGCCGTCGCGGAACAGCGCGATCCTAAAGGCCTGTATAAGAAAGCCCGTGCCGGCGAGATCAAAGAGTTCACCGGCATCTCCGCTCCCTATGAAGAGCCGTTGAATCCGGAATTGGTCATCGACACGGATGTTCTGGACCTGGAGCAAAGCACCGCCCTGGTTCTGGATCTGCTCAATCGGCGTAGCCTGACCGCCTGATCGCGTCGCCGGGGCGTGGTTTTCTTTTCTGCTTGACTTTATCCTGGAAAATGTGTAATTATTTATGATATACGATGGAACAAAATTTGCAACTTTTACGTTAAGATGGAAAAACGGTCGGCTTTACCTTTTAATGGCAAGGGAGGTTGTATGTCAGAAAATAGCTGTGATCACAGCAGTTTTTTTAAGGGCTTTTTGATCGGCGGCGCTCTGGGCGCCATTGCCGCGCTGCTCTTTGCCCCCAAATCAGGAAAAGAATTGCGCTCGGATATTAAACGGAAAGGCGAAGAGGCGGTGGAGGGCACCAAACGCGTCTACGGCGAGACCCGGGACAAAGCGCAACAGATCCTCGCCGAAGCGAGCGAAAAAGCTCAGGAATTGCGCGATGAAGCGTCCCGACAAATGAACAAAGCGCGCGCCAAAGCGGAGGAAATTCTCAGCCACGCTGAAGAAAAAGCCGTAGATTTTACCGGCTCGGCACGAGGATTGATGGACACGACCAAATCCGATCTGACAAAAAAAAAAGATAAAATAACCACCGCTCTCAGTGCGGGCATCGATGCGGCAAAAAAAGAACTGGGCCATTCATGATTTAACTTCCTAGGAGAGTGCCGCTTATGACTCTAACCATCAGCGTGGCTGTGATTGCAGCCATCATGGTGATCGTCGGAATCGTCGCCATCATCGCGCTGTTCTATGTCATCCGTTTGGTGAAGGCAGCCATCTCTCTCCTCGATTCCGCCAAAACGCAACTCGTTCCGGTATCGCAGGATCTCAGCCGAGTCTCACAGAGAACGCAACAGATCATGGATTCGGTGCAGCGCCAGGTTGAGACCGTCGAACAGAGCGTCAATACGGTCAAGGATATGACGTTGCGCGTACACCAATTTGAAGAAAACTTGTTGACCGGAGCCGATCGAGCGGCAGTCCCCCTGGTTCGCAGCATTCGATATGTGTCGGCCTTTTGGAAGGGCTTTCAGGTCTTTTATAGCATCATGAAAAAATAAAACAAGTTCACCCAGACGGCCTCCTGGTCAAACGATCCCGGAGGCTTTTTTTTACTCCCCGGGACAGATCTTGCCCAATATGGTCGCCCGCCGGGCGCCTGTCGCTGACGGCAGGTTGCCACTGCGACCGCTGACCGTTTCATTAGCCAACCACGCAAAACAGACCGCCTCCTTGGCCTCAGAGGGCCAACCGGCCTCGTCGCTGCATTGCACCCGCTGCAGAGAAAAATGGCCGTTCAACCGCTGCATAAGTTGTGGATTCCGGCAACCGCCTCCGCTGACGATCAGCCGCTGCACTTCCCCTCTAGGCCGGATAAAAGCCTTGTATTGATCGAACACGGCGTCTGCGGTCAACGCCGTGACTGTGGCCAGGAAATCGATCACGCTCAGGCCACGATCGTCGGCCTCCTGTTTAAGCCGGTTCAGATACTGGCCGCTGAACCGCTCGCGGCCGGTGGATTTGGGCGGCGGTCGATGATAAAAAGGCTCCTGCAGCCAGCTGCGAATCAACCGCTCATCCACCTTACCCTGGGCTGCCAGCATTCCATCCCGGTCAAAGGGCTGGTCGAAAAACTGCCTGGCCGCTGCATCTATCAGTATATTGCCCGGACCGCAGTCAAACGCAAGAACCTCCTCGGGCGTCGCTCCTTTAGGCAAAAAGGTCACGTTGCTGATGCCTCCGATGTTCAGACACAAGCAGGATTCTTTCTGCGAACGGAAAAGCACATAATCCAGAATCGGCACCAGCGGCGCACCCTGTCCGCCCAAGGCCATATCCGCCAGCCTGAAATCACCGACCGTGGTGACGCCCGTAAGCTTCGCTATAACCGAAGGATCGCCGATCTGCCAAGTCGAGGTGATCGTGCTGCCCAAAAACTGCGCTGGTTCCGCCAGATGCCGTATCGTTTGACCGTGGCTCCCAATCAGGTCGAGCTCATCGACCCGAACTTTACATTGTTCGCATAGAGAAAAAACCGCCCGGCTGAACTCATGCGCCAACAACACATTTAATCCACACAGCTCGTCGGCTGCAACCATCGAATTGGAGGCAACTTGCAGTATCTTTTCTTTTAATGCGCCCGGATGGGGAAAAGTGGCATAGCCTAAAAGATGAATGGGGCTTTTAGCGGGGAGAGTGGATAAACGAACCAGGGCTGCGTCGATGCCGTCTGCTGATGTGCCGGACATCAGACCAACCACCAACTTGGGCGTCTTTTGTGCCAGCTCGATGAGCGTCATACCAGGACTCCTTGTTTTGCCGGCAAGGCGCAGATAATTATTTTGCCTCTGCCAGATGGGCCAGAACCGTGTCGTCCACAAGAATTTGTTCCTGCTGCAGCGCCAGAATGGCTGAGCCGATGGCCGGTTCAAATTGCGGGTCCATAAAGTGAATTTCCCGCACCACTCGGCAGGCCTCTTTTTCCATCAAGGGAATCAGAATGTCTCGCTGTTTGAACACCGAACCGATCAGCGCAACGCGAACAGAACGACCGGCCAGTGCCATCCGTTGAGCGACCGCCGCGATGATTTTGCCGATCTCCTCGCCCGCAGAAGTGATAATGTTCTGTGCCGCCACATCGCCCTCCTCCCTTTGGTCGAAAACCAACGGCGCCAGACCGGCGATCTCGGTGCGGTCGATCCTTCCGCCATAGATGGAGGAGATCAACAAATCGATGGAACCGATGCCGTATTTTTCTTCGATCGCCGGACGCAGACCGGTTTTTGGCCCGCGGCCATCCCAATCTTTAAGCGCCGCGATGAGGGCCTGCTGCCCGATATAATAACCGCTTCCCTCATCGCCGAGCAGATATCCCCAACCGCCGCAGCGATAGAGCGCGCCCTGGCTGTCTTTGCCGAAACAGATGGCGCCGGTTCCTGAAATGACGATGATGCCGGGGCCGCCGGCAAAAGCCCCAGCCAGCGCAGCGGACGCATCGGTATCTATGGTTATTTTTTCCGCCAGTTTTTTAGACTCCAGCACCGCGAGAATCGTCTGCCGGTCCGCTGGCCTGCCCGCGCCGGCAAGCCCGGCGTAAAGATGGCCAAGCGGATGGGCTTGTCCCGCCTGCTTGAGCAGATGGTTCACCAAGTCGCTGATCACGCGTCCAAGCGTTTCTCCTCCGACTACTTGAAAGTTGGATGAGTCAGCCACCGCCCGTGCCAGCACATGTCCCTGGCCGTCCACCAGCACCCCCACGGTCTTTGTTCCACCGCCGTCCAGACCGATGACCGTTCGTATCATAGCATATTCTCCTTTATCCGCTTTTCCAAAGTGATCGAGATAAACGCCGCGGCAACGATCTTGATCGCCTCGCCGGGTATAAAGGGCAACACCCAGAGGGCTGACAGCGTTTGCAGCGAGGCGGGTGTTTTCATCACCCAGGTGAAATAGAAACAAAGCCAAACGGCGCTCAACGAAAAAACACACACGCCTCCCACGGCCAGGGAGACCATCCTGCGTTGAACGGTGGTTGCCCGCTTTTTGTGTTCAACCTGGGCGATGGCCAGGGCGGCAAACGGCAGGGCCAACAGATAACCGAACGATGGCTGCATCAAATAGGCCAATCCGCCGCCCAGGGCGAAAACCGGTGCGCCGGCCAATCCCAACAACAGATAGGCCGCCTGACTGAGAAACGCCTGCCGCCGGTTCAGCAACGCACCGGCCAGATAGGTGAATAACGTTTGTGCGGTAATGGGGACAACCGGTCCCGGTATTCGTATCCACGCGCCGGCGGCTGTCATGGTGGTAAGCAACGCCGCCAGGACCATTGGATAGGTTGCTCCCCTTGCGGAAGATCTCATTCGCATAAAATACGAAACCCGCTCTATGGAAGCAACAATTTTTGCCGCGGTTTTTCCTGTTGCTTTTCGTATCGTGCTTGTCTAAATTTCATTTTTCTCCCGAGGATTTATGTCTGCAGGCCGATACATCGGACGGCTCTTGACCGTCTGTTTTCTCTCCGCACTCGTCTGCGCACCGCAGGGTCACGCTCAATCGGAGCGCGTTCTCTATCGCGTCAACCTCCGTTGGACGCCGGCCCGGGCGCCCCTGTTCCCGCTGCCGGCCGGTCAGATAGCCAGACCCAGAATCGGTCTGGCGTTGAGCGGCGGCGGCTTGCGCGGCGTCACGCATATCGGCGTTCTGAAATGTTTGGAAGACCATCATATTCCCGTTGACCTCCTCTGTGGAACCAGCATCGGCTCCGTCGTTGGCGGCCTCTATGCCTCCGGCTATTCTGCGGATGAAATCTGGGACCAGTTCCTCTCCATGAACTGGAAGGAAATCTGGAGTGATGCGCCCAATCGCGCCTTTCAATTTCTCGCAGAAAAACAAAAACGTCATCGCGCCATTTTGCAGCTGCGCCTGGACGGCTGGAAAGTGGTGCTGCCCGAGGCGCTGGCGCCCGGGCAGAAACTGTCCGATGCCCTGACCGACATGCTGTTGAAAGCGCCGTTCCATGAGAATGATTTTAATCGCCTGGCCGTGCCCCTGCGCATTGTCGCCACCGACTTGATCAATGGCGACAAAGTGGTGCTCACTCACGGCGATCTCGTCGAAGCCATGCGCGCGTCCATCGCCGTTCCGCTGCTGCTGCAGCCGGTTTCTTATCAAAACCGGTTGCTGGTCGACGGCGGGTTGCTGGACAACCTGCCGGTCGAGGAGACCCGGGAAGCCGGCGCGGATATCGTCATTGCGGTCAACGCCACCTCCAACCTGCACACCGGTCAGGATCTGGAAACGCCGTGGAAAATAGCGGATCAGGCCACCACCATCATGCAGAAAGAACATAAACGCCGCCAGCTCGAGTTGGCGGACATTGTAATCGATTTTCAGGATCTGCAGATGCTCTCGACCGATGCCGAACGGCTTCCGGAATTATACGAAGAGGGCCAACGCCGTGCGTGTGCCGCGCTGCCCATGTTGCAGGCCCTGCTGGCGCCTGCGGCGCCCCGCTCTGGTCCCGGGTCTTTCTATATTCATCGCCAGAGAATCCTGGCGCCTGCGGGCGTCCGCCTGCCCGCCTCGCTGGACACCACCAGCGGACGGCTCATCACCCCAGCGCAGATCCGTAACGCCCTGACCGCCCTTTATGAGCAAGGCCAGTTGGACAGTTGTTTCGCCGACATTCGCGTTGAGCGGACGGATACCGTTTTGTGCTATCATCTGTTTCCCCGGCCCTGGCTTCATCAGGTCCGCTTTTCCGGCAACACCGCACTGCCTGATTCGGTCCTGCAGCCGCTGTTCGAGGACCAGCTGCACCAGCCACTCAACCTTGCTGGTTGGCAACAGGCCTGCACCGCCCTGCTGCAGAAATACCGGCGCAGGGGATATTCTCTGGCAGCCATCCAAAACGTGCGCTACGACGCGGCCACGCATACTGCCCATGTGACGATCGGAGAGGGGATGATCTCCAAGCTGTTTTTTACCGGCAATCGGACCACGCGGCATATGGTCATCGCCCGCGAATTCAGCCTGAAACCCGGGACCTACTTTCAACTGGAGCAAGCCAAACGTGGATTGGCCAATCTTTACGGCTCCGGGTTGTTTAATTCCGTCGTACTGCGAACCCATCGCGTCGACTCGAGCTGGAATCTGGCCCTTCACTTTAATGAAAAAAAGTATCATCTACTTCGCCTCGGCGCCCGCTACGACGACGAACGGCTGGGCCGCGGCTTTATCGAATTCGCGCACGAAAACCTCTTTGGCAGCGGAAACGAAATAACCCTGCATGGCGGCTACGGCAGAAAAGATCAGGCGGCAATGCTGACGTTCAACGCCAACCGTATTTTCAAGACCTATCTGACCAGCCAGATGCAGCTGCATCACCGGGAGAGCAAAAATTATTACTATGAGGCGTTTGTCGAACGCGGCCAATATGAACGTCATTCCGATGGCGGCCATTTCCGTCTCGGCAGTCAGCTGGGACGATTCGGCACCCTGTGGGCGGTCGCCCGATCAGAGCACATTACCATCCACAGCCTTCAGGGCGGCGGCTATGATGCCGGCGATCTACACATTAACACGTTGGGGCTGAACTCCATCGTCGACACGCGCGACCGGATGCCGTTCCCCTTTTCGGGAAAATACCATGAATTCGTCTATGAGGTCTCCAGCGGCAGATTTCTCGGCGCGGGTCTTTCCTATTTCAAAGTGGAAAACTACCTGGCGGGATATTGGACGTTCAAACGGAGAAACACGTTTTGTCAAAAATTATACTGGGGCACTTCGGATCTCACGACGCCTTTTTCTGAACAATTCCGGCTGGGCGGAGAAACGACCTTTTATGGATTGCGCGAGGGAGAGATGCAGGGACGGCATGCCATTTTGTTAAGCGGAGAGTATCGTTACTTTATTCCCTACAAGCCGCTGTGGGAGATGTTTCTTTCGCTGCGGTTTGATTTCGGTGGGACCTGGAAAAATGCCGTTAAAGTGAACGCCACGGACTTTATCGCCGGCCGCGGTGTGGCCTTGTCGTTCAGCACGCCGGTCGGCCCGCTTTCCGTCAGCTATGGTCAGGCCAGCCATCATCGACCGCGGGTCTATTTTTCTTTCGGCTATACGTTCTAAACCGGCTTGGGGGGGTATGAGGCCGCGCGGATATCCTGCTCAGCGGTCCGAGCAGGTCTTACAAATAGCCGCTGTTGTTGAAATACTTGGCGAACACGATGTCGCCGAGTTTGACCGCCTCTTTGCAATAGGGATCCAGCCGGCGTTTGTTCAGCTCCCAATCGATCAACTGTTTGGCGTCGCGCCATTTATCGACCTGGTCCACCTTGTCGATGAACGAGCGAAAAGCCCGTTCATCGCGCTCAAATATTTTGTGCACGAGCACTTTATAGTCTTTAGAATCGATGAGCGACTGGATGGACGGATAAGGTCCGGGCGGTTGATGTTCCCGCTGGGACTGATAGACCGGTCCTTTTTCCTCCTCTTGAAAAACGATCCGCGGCAGCAACCGTTCCTCTTCTTCGATCAGATCCGTGATCGCAAAGGCGGGCCGTCCTGTAGTTTTGGCGAACTCGAACAGGTCCTGAAAATCTTGCTTTTGCCAGAAGGC
Organism: bacterium; assembly: GCA_036788095.1. Taxonomy (GTDB): domain Bacteria; phylum Zhuqueibacterota; class Zhuqueibacteria; order Residuimicrobiales; family Residuimicrobiaceae; genus Anaerohabitans. The sequence goes on from DAIQOA010000010.1 coordinate 24,977, forward strand.
TTTACCCTGTTGAATTTTCTTCTCCACCTGGCCGAGGAGTTCGCGAAGGCCGCGCGAGTGTAAAAAATCCGGCAGCAGGCCGGCGTCCACGCCCTTGGGCGTTAACTCCTCTTTCAATCTAAACAGATCCTCCAGCAGTTCGAAATCCTTCACCGCCGCGGTCTTGTTTCGGCACGAGTACAAAGCGTCGGAGATCTCTTTGGCCATCAGAGCGAACACCAGTTTGGAAAGATGATTCTCGGGGCTGGCGTTAATTTTTTCTTTCAAGCGCAGGATAAAAGGCAGGTCGCCGCCGAGCAGGTCCAGCTTGTACACCGCGATTTTTTTGTCCACCCGCTCCGCCGGACGAAACAACAGAGCCTCGATGGTGCTTTGCGGTTTCAACAGCACATCAAAGCGCAAATACACCGCCTCCCGCAGACAGTGTTCCAGCTCGGCATGCGACAGGCGCATGCTGCGCACCAGGGAGGCGACCAGTTTTTCAAAGCTGGTGCGCACCTCTACATCGTTGACATCAAAATCAGCGGTCGGATTCCACGAAAACGGTTTCTCCTGCTTGAGCCGCCGCTGCGCCAGGGCGATGATATTCTCCTTGGCGAATTCCGGCATCGACTCCTGCAAAATCTGCCGGCAGGTCCAATGCTCCTTGCCGTTCGCCACACGTTCAACCAGCGCCGTCGCCAGTTTCCGCTTCCCCTCCTCAAAACCCGTCACGCGGTTACTACCTTTCTTTACAGAGTCTTTCTCGGATTTTAAGAAATGATGCTGAGCATCATCACCACCCAGGCGATGACCCATATTTTTTTATTTGCGATCATTTTCTTGCATCAGAACAAACAACTCGGCGATTTCATCCCCCTGCTTGAGCGCCGCCACCGCCGCACCCTGCGTCGCCCGGCCCATCATTTTGATCTCTTTGGCCTTGAGCCGTTTCTGCTTGCCCTTTTTCGAAAGCCATACGATCACATCGTTCTCTTTGACCTCGACGATGCCGATCACGCGGCCGACCTTGGGGGAGATTTTGTAATTGACCACCCCTTTACCGCCACGATGAAAACTGCTGTACTCACCCAGTTCGCTGCGTTTCCCATAGCCCAGATGGGTCAGGGTGCACAAACTGGTCTTCGCCTTTGCGGACGAAAGCGCGATCATCGCGACCACGGTGTCTTTCTTCTCCAGATCGACGCCGCGAATGCCGCCCGCCGACAAGCCCATATCGCGGACCTCCTCTTCGCTGAAGCGGATGCACTTGCCCTGGGCCGTGGCCATAAGGATCTCCTGATGGCCGCCGGTCACCTGCGCCGCCACCACATGATCCTCCTCCTTCAGGTTGATCACCGGCGTTCCCGTGGGCTTGACTTTGGCGAACTCGGACAGGGCGATCCGCTTCACCAGGCCGTTCGCGGTTGCCAAAAAGACAAATTGATCTTCGACAAACTTGGCCACCTCCACACAGTCGATGAAGGATTCCTCCCGGGACAACTGCACCAAGCGGCTCAACGGGGTGAACGACTCGATCGAATTGGACAGGGGGATGTAGCTGGTGCGCAGGACGAACGCGTGCCCGCTGCGTCCCACCACCAGCACATAATGGCTGCTGACGGAACGGAACACCGTTCGAATGCAGTCTTTGCCCAGCTCGTTCTTGATTTTATCTTTCAGCGCTTCGTATTCGGAGAGCGGAAAGCGCATGATGTGTCCGTTGGCGGTCATGGCGATGATAAAAGTCTCCTCGGACACCATCTCTTTCAGCGTGTCGCCGCCGCCCTGGGCCAGAATGTGCGTGCGACGGCCGTCGCTGTATTTCTCCTTGAGCTCGAGCAGTTCCTGCTTGACCAGTTGCAGCCGCAGCGCTTTGCTGTTCAACAAAGATTTCAGTTTTTGGATCAGCTTGATCAGGGCGAGATATTCTTCTTCGATCTTTTTCCGTTCCAGGCCGGTCAGCCGCTGCAAGCGCATTTCCAGAATGGCGTTGGCCTGTATCTCGGAGAGGCGGAATTTTTTCATCAGCCCGGTGCGGGCGGCGGCTACGTCCCGCGACTTTTTGATCAACTGGACGATCGCATCGATATGATCCAGTGCGATTTTCAGCCCCTCGAGGATATGGGCGCGTTTTTCCGCCTGATCCAATTCAAACCGGGTGCGCCGGAGAACCACCTCATGACGGAACTTGATGAACTCGGAGAGCAGCTGTTTGATGGTGAGCACCTGCGGCTGGCCGTCGACCAGTGCCAGCATGATGGCGCCGAAGGTGGTCTGCAGCTGAGAATGCTTGAACAGCTCTTTGAGCGTGGATTCGGCGTCGGTCTCTTTGCGCAGTTCAAAAACGATCCGCATGCCCTCGCGGTCCGACTCGTCGCGGATGTCATAGATGCCCTCGATTTTTTTATCGCGCACCAGTTCAGCCACACGTTCGATGAGGGCGGTTTTATTGACCTGATAGGGGATTTCGTTCACTACAATGCGCTGCCGGCCGCCGCTGACATCCTCGGTATGCACCCGGGCGCGCACCGTCAACTTGCCGCGTCCGGTCTTGAAATAATTGTCGATCTCTTCATCGCCGACGATAAGCGCGCCGGTGGGAAAATCCGGTCCTTTAATGTATTTTTTAAAATCGATCGGCTTTAGTTCCGGATGGTCGATCAGAGCCACCAGTGCATCCACCACCTCGCCCAGATTGTGCGGCGGCATGTTGGTGGCCATGCCGACCGCGATGCCCGCCGCGCCGTTGACCAGCAGCGCCGGCAGCAGCGTCGGCAACACCGAGGGTTCTTTCAGGGTTTCGTCGAAATTGGGAACAAACGATACCGTCTCTTTATCGAGATCGCGCAGGATCTCCTCCGAAATGCGCGCCAGACGTGCTTCGGTATAACGCATGGCGGCGGCGTCATCGCCGTCGATGGAACCAAAGTTGCCCTGGCCGTCCACCAGGGGATAGCGCAGGCTGAAACTCTGCACCATGCGCACCATGGTCTCATACACCGCCGAATCGCCGTGCGGGTGATACTTGCCCAGCACTTCACCGACGATGCGGGCGCTTTTTTTATAGGCCGCGGGATAACGCAGCCCCAAATCCAGCATCGCGTAGAGCACCCGGCGATGCACCGGCTTTAAGCCGTCACGCACATCGGGCAGGGCCCGGGATACAATGACCGACATCGAATAATCGATGTAGGCGTTGCGCATCTCCTCTTCGATCAAAACCGGTACAATTTTTTCTTTCTGTTCCAGCATAGCCTGTCAGCTTTCCGTTCTCTCAGATATCCAAATTCCGGACGTACTTGGCGTTCTCCTCGATAAATTTACGTCTGTTTTCCACTTCATCGCCCATGAGCATGGAAAAAATATGATCCGCTTCAAACGCCTCCTCGATGGTCACCTGCTGCAGCGTCCGGCTCTGCGGATCCATCGTGGTTTTCCACAGCTGGTCGGGATTCATCTCGCCCAGCCCCTTGTAGCGCTGCGTGACGATGTTTTTACTGCCGTCCTTGCTCATCCGTTTGATCGCCCCCTCCAGGTCTTCCTGATCATAGACATAGAGCTCTTCGCCGCCCCGCTGCACGCGAAACAGCGGCGGGTTGGCGATGTACAGATGACCGTTTTCGATCACGCTTTTCATGTGGCGGAAGAAAAAAGTCAACAGCAGGGTGCGGATGTGCGCGCCGTCGACATCGGCATCGGTCATGATGATAATACGGTGGTAGCGCAGTTTGTCCAGATTGAACTCCTCACGGCCGATGCCGGTGCCCATCGCCGCCACGATCGTACGAATTTCTTCGTTGGATAAAATTTTATCCAGGCGCGCTTTTTCGACATTGAGGATCTTGCCGCGCAAGGGCAAAATCGCCTGGAACCGGCGATCACGCCCCTGTTTGGCGCTGCCGCCGGCCGAGTTGCCCTCGACGATGAACATCTCGGTTTTCTCCGCCTCGGTCCAGGAGCAATCGGCCAGCTTGCCGGGCAGGCTTTCATTTTCCAGCGCCGACTTGCGCCGGGTCAGCTCGCGGGCTTTGCGCGCCGCCTCGCGGGAGCGGGCCGCCACGATGCATTTATCAATGATGCGTTTGCCGACAATCGTGTTGGCGTCGAGAAAGCGCGAAAGGTTTTCGTTGATGATCGCTTCGACCGTGCCCTTTACCTCGCTGTTGCCGAGTTTGGTCTTGGTCTGACCCTCAAACTGCGGATCTTTGATCTTGATGCTGATAATGGCGGTCAACCCCTCGCGGACATCGTCGCCGCTCAAGGTGGCGTCGCTGTTCTTGATCAATTTGTTTTTCATCGCGAAATTGTTGAGCGTACGGGTCAGCGCCGCTTTAAAACCCACCTCGTGGGTGCCGCCTTCGATCGTATGAATGTTATTGACGTAGGAGTAGATGTTGTCGTTGTACGAGTCATTGTACGCCAACGCCGCCTCCACGGGAATGCCGTCCCGTTCGGCGGAGATGTAGATGATCTTTTTGCTGATGGAGGTGCGGTTCTGATCCAGATACTCTACGAACGCGGCCAGACCGCCCTTGTATTTGAACTTTTCCGACTTGTTGGTGTTCTTGTCGGTGATGGAAATTTTAATGTCCTTGTTGAGAAACGCCAGCTCGCGCAGACGCTCGACGATGATCTCAAAACTGAATTTGCGTTTCTTGAAAATCGTGGCGTCCGGCAAAAAGGTGGTTTTGGTCCCGGTCGCTTTGCGCTGTCCGACGATTTTAACCGGCGTGACCGGAAATCCTTTTTCATAGCGCTGGCGGTACACCTTGCCGCCGCGCGCCACTTCCACCACCATCCATTCGGACAGCGCGTTCACCACCGAAACGCCCACCCCGTGCAAACCGCCGGAGACCTTGTAGGCCTTTTTGTCGAATTTTCCGCCGGCGTGCAGCACCGTCATCACCACCTCCAGGGCGGACTTTTTCTCCTCCGGATGAAGATCCACCGGTATGCCGCGGCCGTCGTCTTCCACCGTTACCGAACCGTCTTTGTTGATCGATACATCGACCTCGGTGCAGTAGCCGGCCAGCGCTTCATCGATGCTGTTATCGACCACCTCATTCACCAGGTGATGCAGACCGCGCACCGAGACATCGCCGATGTACATCGCCGGCCGCAGGCGCACGGCTTCCAATCCCTTGAGAACCTGAATCTGACTGGCGTCGTAAACCGGTTCTTTTTCCTTTTTGTTCATGCACCTTCCACGATTAATAAAATCTCAGATCACTCACGATATTTTTGCCGATCCGTTTCTCTATTTGCTGCAGGATCGTCTGTTTTTGAAAGGTCAACTCGGTGCGCCAGCTCATATTGGCGACCCGCAGATAGAGCACGCGGTCGAAAATTTTTTCCGGCCTGGCAATCCGGCCGATCTGCGGTCCCACAATGCTGCTCCATTCCCGGATCACCGTCTGTTCCTTCAGTTTATTCTGAAAGCCCAGCTTGTCGATCAACTCATCCAGAGAACGCGATAAGGGTTTAAGCGTGTCCGCCATGCTACCGTCTCTCCAGCGCTCCTGCGCGCATCCACAGCACCTGCTCGCTGGCAGCCAGCAGAGGCTGCAGCGCTTGATAATCAAAAGAGGTCCCGGTGACAAAACACTGCAGATCGCCGGAAAACAGATGGAGCGCGCGCCCTCCCCGGTCCCAATCCAGTTCCGCATACAGATCATCCAACAGCACGATCGGCAACCGATCCAGCGTCCGGCGGATCAACACCCCTTCCGCCGCTTTCAGACAGACGGCGACGCTTTTGTGTTCACCGCTGGAACCGAATAAACGCAGCTCTCTCCCGTTGATGAAAAATTTAAAATCATCGCGGTGCGGACCGATCAGCGTGATGCCCCGTTGGCGTTCTTGCCGGCGACAAAGGTTCAGACGCCGTTGAAAGGCCGCGGTATAGGATTCCTCCCTCTGCGCAGCCACATCGGGAAGGTACTCCAGCGCTAAAACATCCCCCCTCCCGGTGAAGGTTTGATAAAACGCTTGTAAAAGCGGATTCAACTCGTCAACCATTTTGCCGCGCAGCTCTGAGATCGCGGCCGCCTTGTTCATCAATGGACCATTCCAAATTTCCACGCCCGCCCCGGCGTCCGACCGACCGCTTAAACCGTCTCTCAGAATGCAATTGCGCTGTTTGACGATGCGTTCGTACTCTTTCAACAGACCCAGATACCTTACAGATACCTGCGAAAGCAGAATATTGCAGAAACGCCTTCTCTGCTGCGGAGGACCGGTGGTGATTTCCAGATCCTCCTGAGACAGCTTGATCACCGGAAAGCGGCCGACCAATTCCGAGGAGCGATGAACCGGCTTGCCGTCCAGATGGATGTTTTTTCCCGCGCCCGGCTGATAGCGCACCTGCACCACATGCTCAACCCGGCTTTCATCAACAAAACAGGCCTCAAGGAGAAAATGGTCCTGCTGATGGCCGAGGCATTCCTGATCCTCGCTGGTTCTGAAGCTCTTTGTTAAACAGAGGAAATAGATGATCTCCAACAGATTGGTTTTTCCCTGCCCGTTATCGCCGAAAATAAAATGAGTCCCTCGGGGAAACGCCCAACGCTGCGTTTTTAAATTGCGAAACCCCCTGATTGAAAAAGAGTGCAAATACATACAGACCTGATCAGGAGGCCGCGGCCGTCTCTTCACTGATGCGGATCGGCATCAGCAGATAAAGAACCGATTCCCCCTCTTCCGTGACCGCCGGCGTGATGATGGCCGAGTTGTTGCCATCCTTGAGTTCAAACACCACCTCCTCGGTATCCACGTGTCGGAGCACATCCATCAGATAATTGGAATTATAACCTATCTGCAGCCACTCATCGCTGAATTGCGAGGGGATCACCTCTTTCGCTTCAGCGCCGAATTCGATATCCTCCGACCGAATCGTCATCTCATGGCTGGATAAAATCAGTCGGACTTGATGCGTCAACGAGCTGGAAAAAATTGAAACCCGGCGCAGCGCCGCAATCAGCAGATCCCGGTTGACCCTCAGCTCCTTATCGTTGTCCTTGGGCAGAACGCGGTCATAATTAGGAAAAGCCCCGTTGATCAATTTGGAATAGACAACGGAATTTTCCAGATAGAACACCACATGATCTTCGCCGATTTGTATTTTAACGCCGCTACTCTGCGGATTCTTCATCAACAGGGTCATGGTTTTGGTGGGAACGATCAGATTTTTTTGAATGTCCTTTTTGACGGGAAAATTGACCTTGGATACTTTGGCCAGCCGGTGACCGTCCGTCGCCACCAGCCTGATTTCATTGGGGTATAACTCTATATTGATGCCGGTGAGCGCCGGGCGCAACTCATCGATGGAAACGGCAAAAATCGTTTTTTCAACCATTCGGCTCAACAACCCCGCATCCATGATAAAGGAGAACTCACCCTCCTCCACGGCGATTTTGGGAAAATCTTCTTTGGGCTGCGTGGCGATTTTATATTCGCCTTTTTCGGTTTTGATGATGATCTTGTTGCTGCTGTCATCTTGAATGTGCAGAGGAACATCCGGAAGCTCGCGAACGATCTCGAGCAATATTTTTGCCGGAATGGCCGCTGATCCATTTTCGTGGCCGGAAACTTGAAGAGAGGTGGTGATCGAAATTTCCAAATCCGTTCCAGTCATGTTCAATGTATCGCCGTCCAAATCCATCAACACGCAGGTGAGAATGGAGATCGTCGTTTTTTGCGGAACAACGCCGATCACTTTTTGCAGCGCTTCAAAGAATTCCCTTTTGGACGTTGTAAAATTCATCTGTGCCTCCTAACCGTGAGATAGAGTGAAAATAAATCCATATAACTTAACTAAATATAATATATAAATCAAGTATTTTATAGTAGTAAGGGCTGTGGAAAAGTGGATAAGTCGTCTCCCTTATTTTTTTTATGCAGTAAGCCGTGTAAATTCAAACAGACTGAACCCTCCAAGGGCCGACGGTTTTGCACATCGCTCTGTTCACTCAGTGTGGATGTTTGGGAGGATATGCGTGCGTGTGAAAAAACAAAGCGACTTGCGGCGATAGCCCTTGTTTTATGCACGTCCTGTGCACAGTTTATCGACTGCCATTCCACGTTTGTCCACACCGGTTGTGAACCATCACAACTGAGAGATTTCAATTTTATTTTTAAGCAGCGAAATAGCTTCTTTAATCTTATCATCGGACAGCAGCGCCAGCTCCATGCATTGAATAGCATGAATGACCGTGGAATGATCACGTCCGCCAAAATGCAGGCCGATGGTTTTCAACGAACTGTCGGTCAATGTTTTACTCAGGTACATCGCGATCTGACGAGCCTGCGAGATTTCTTTTTTTCTCGTTTTCGCGCGCATCAAATCGTCCGGAAAACCAAAATGATCGGCGGTGATTTTTTGAATCAACTCAATGCTGACGGTTTTAGATTTACTGATGCACACATCGCGCAGCACTTTTTTTGTCAGCTCCAGCGTAACATCCACACCGTTCAATGAGGCATAGGCCAACAAACGGATCAGCGCGCCCTCGAGCTCGCGGATGTTGGAAGTGACATGGGTGGCTATGAAATGAAAAATTTCCTGAGGCAATTCAATATCGTTGTCCTCTGCATTTTTTTGCAAAATGGCCTGCCGCGTTTCCAAATCCGGCGGCTGAATATCCACCACCAGACCCCATTGAAATCGGGATATTAAACGCTCCTCCATGCCCTGCAACTCCTTGGGCGGCCGATCTGAGGACAGAATAATCTGCTTGCCCTTTTGATGCAGGGTGTTGAAGGTATGAAAGAATTCATCCTGGGTTCTCTCTTTGTTGGCAAAAAACTGAATGTCATCGATAATCAAAATATCTACATTGCGATATAGACCGCTGAACTCGGTGGTCTTGTTTTTTTGAATGGAATTAATGAACTCCATGGTAAATCGTTCACTGTCCACGTAGAGCACGCGAATACTTGGAAAGGCCATTTTCGCATAATTGCCCACGGCTTGAATCAAATGGGTCTTGCCCAAACCGACGCCGCCATAAACCACCAAGGGATTGAAGGTAGTCGTACCGGGCGATTTGGCAACCGCCAGAGAGGCCGCCTTGGCAAACTTGTTGCATTCGCCTTCGATAAAGCTTTCAAACGTATAGCGCAAATTTAAATGGTCCGCGCGGCCGGAGGAACGGACAGCCAGGCCGGAAAGAATGGGATCATTTTTCTGCGGTGTGACATCCATTAATATGGAATAGAGCAATTTGGCGCCAGGACCAAGAGCCGCGGTCATCGCCTGCTGAATCGTCTGGCTGTAATGCTGCTCCAGCCACTCGTAAAAGAATTGACTGGGCACCTGAACCGTCAAAATATTCTCATTCCATTTTATCGGTGTGATGGGTTTAAACCAGGTGGCGTAGCTGTCCGGTTTGATTTGTTCCGCAATGCGCGCTGATACCAATTCCCACACTTCCAAAGGCGTCCTAGACATTGATTTTTCCATTTCTGTTTATCAACATATTGTAAAAGCTGCCCCGTTTATGCATAAAAGAGGTCGCTTTTTAACTTGTCAACATTTTATGTTACTTATCAACACCACCAAACAATCACTGTACGTCGGTAAATAATTTAAAAACAACAATTCGCTGTTTTTAAATCAACGAGTTATCCACAGGGAGTACCAGCATAGCCTTTTTAGCAGAGGTTTCTATTTTCATGGCCTGGATACTTATCCACAGGTTACTCTTTATCAAAATATTCTACTTTAATTTACTAAATGTTCAAGCAAAGTCAATGATGAAAATGAACAACCAATGATTTTTCCTACCCTGGCCCGTTTTGCCTCACCCAACCCTTAAAGAAAGCTCTTGATTTTTAAGTAAAAAATTATTAAATTTATATTCTACGTCAAATTATGAAAGGAAAAATTCATGAAGAGAACATTCCAACCCAGTAAACGGAAACGAGTGAACAAACACGGCTTTCGCGCGCGTATGGCAAGCAAAGCCGGCAGAGCGGTGCTGCAGAGCCGGCGGGCCAAAGGACGCAAACGGCTGACGGTCAGCGATAAATAGCACGCCGTGTGTTCATGTGTCGGTTGAAAAAAGCCGTCCGGGTCAAAAAGAGCGCTGACTTTTCGCGAATCATCCAATCAGGAAAACATTTTTCCAGCGCTCATCTGTTTATTTCCGTCTTGCCTGCACCAGCCATAAAAATCGGTATTACCGGTAAAAAGTGCAAAACAGCGGTACAGAGAAACTATCTGAAACGACTGGGCCGGGAATTGGTTAGAGCCAACCTGACGCTTTGGTCTCTAAAAGCGCTTCTGATCGTCGTTGTAAAGCCAAGCGCCAGCGAGATCTCTTTTCAAGCGCTCAAAAGCGATTTTGACCGTTTGATCGCGAAAATGGTAGAAACGGAACGCCTATGACACAGATATTCGTTCTGATCCACGCCGCACTGATCAAGACGGTTCTCCTTGGACTAAGCGTTTACAAAAAGTTCCTTTCGCCCTTGCTGCCCCCTGCTTGCCGATACGTTCCCACTTGTTCAGAATATGCGGTTCAGGCGATTACAAAATATGGTCTGATCAAAGGGGGCTGCAAATCTGTCCTCCGCCTTGTTAAATGCAACCCCTTTTTTCCAGGCGGTTATGATCCTGTCTGATTAATCAAGGGTACGCACCCATGAATTTCGACAAAAAATCCATTTTAGCTTTTCTTCTTATTGGGTTGGTTTTCCTGCTGGTCCAGACGCCGCTATACAAAAAGTATTTTTTTCCCCAGGTCTATCAACAAGAACAGGCGCGCAAAGCGTTGCAGGATTCTCTGCGTTACGCCCCTCCCGTTGCGCCGTCGAAGTCGGCCGAGGAGATTTCCTCCGCCCCAGCCCCGGTCTCCCCGATCGCCGATACACTGAAAGATAAGATCATCACGGTTGAAACCGAACTCTATCGAGCCACCTTCAGCAGCCGGGGTGCGCTTTTGACCGGATGGACCCTTAAAAAATATACCACCGGGCAGGGAGAGGCCGTGCAGATGGTGGCCGATCCTTTGCAGGGAAATCTGGCCCTCTCTTTTATAACTCATGAAGGGGATTCCACCGCTACCAGCCATTTTCCTTTCAGCTGTGAAGCCGATTCGTTCATCGACGCACGCAGCGAGGCAAAAACCCTTCGTTTTGAGCTCGATTTCGGCCAAGCGCAAAAAATCATCAAAGAGATCGAATTTCTTCCTAACGCCTATCATGTTCAGGTAAAAATCGGTCTGCAAAATATGGAGCAAATCATAGCGGACAAGGCTTACAGCCTTTCTCTTCCCTCCGGCTTGAACATCACCGAAAAGCGGGTCAGTGAAGATATGAGCTATGCCAAGACCATTGTCGCCGCAGCCGGAGAATACAGCAAAAACGGCAAGGCCAATGGCCAGGTGATCAAAGAAACCGGCTCCATAGATTGGATAGCCTTACGCACCAAGTATTTCCTCATGGCGCTTATTCCCCGGCAGTCCAAGGGCATGTACGTTCAGTCCCAGGGGTGGGAGACCCCCACGCCTTTGGACATCAAGGCAAGATGGAAAAAATTCGCCATCAGCGTAACCATGCCCTACACCAAAAAGGATTATCAGGAAACGTTTCACTTGTATCTAGGACCGCTGGATGATGATATACTAAAAACCTATCAGGTTGGGCTGGAAAACACGATGGATTTCGGCTGGAAATTTATTCAGCCCATCAGCGTCGCCATTTTATGGACCTTTAAGCAGATCCATCGATACATAAGCAATTATGGCCTGGTGCTTATCATATTCTCCCTGCTGCTCAAGATCATCACCACCCCGCTGACCAACAAGAGCACCACGTCGATGAAAAAGATGCAGACGCTGCAGCCCATGATGACTGAACTCAAAGAAAAATACGGTAACGATCCGCAGCGGCTCAACAAAGAGACCATGAAACTGTACAAGGAGCAGGGTATCAACCCCATGAGCGGATGCTTTCCCGTGCTTATACAAATACCTATTTTTATTGCACTTTTCAACGTGTTTCGCTCGACGATCGAACTGCGCCAACAGGGATTTTTCAGCTGGATCTCCGACCTGTCCTCACCGGATACAATCGGCGTCGTCGCCGGGATTCCGATCAACGTTCTGCCGATTTTAATGGGTGTCACCATGATCCTGCAGCAAAAGATGACGGTGACCGACCCCAAACAGAAAGCCATGGTCTATCTAATGCCGGCGTTGATGATATTTATGTTCTACTCCTTTCCCTCCGGACTGAATCTATATTACACTATTTTTAATATTCTGACCATCGTGCAGCAAAAGTACCTCACGCCGGCCTGACCGATGAAGACCGTCCTATAGATGACTTAAACGCCCCGCTTTTTGTGGGGCTTTCTTTTTAGCGGGCAGCGAAGAAAATGAATAATTGTTCATTAACAGACACCATCGTCGCCCAGGCCAGTGGTAAAACCTATTCCGCATTGGCGGTGATTCGACTCAGCGGCAGTCGGGCCGTGGCCTTGGTTGAGCGGCATCTTGGCGCGCGTCCGGTTTTATCCTCTGTCCCCGCCAGAACGGCGACCCTGGCCAATTTTTTCGACCTATCCGGTCAATGGTTGGATCAGGTGGTGCTTACCAAGTATCTTGCGCCGGCCTCGTACACAGGAGAAGAGGTGGTTGAACTCTCCTGTCACGGCAGTCTATTTATTGTAGATCAAATAGTACAGGCGCTTTTAAAGGCGGGCTGTCGTCTGGCTGAACCCGGCGAATTTACCCTGCGCGCCTTTCTGAATGGAAAAATGGATTTGATTCAAGCCGAGGCGGTGGCGGATATGATTCAATCCAACACAGCGAAAAATCTCGGTCAAGCCCTGGCCCAACTGGGGGGCGAGCTTTCCCATTATGTGCAGACGCTCAGGCAGCAACTGATCGATGCCCAAGCTTTGTTGGTACTGGAATTGGATTTCAACGAAGAGGAAATTTTTCTTCACCGAACCGAGTTGGCGCAGCTGTTACAAAATCTCGATGCGCAGATCAGTGCGCTGATCGCCTCTTTTGAATACGGGCGCCTGGTGCGCGAAGGACTGCTGGTGGCGATCGTGGGTAAAACCAATGTGGGCAAATCCAGTCTGTTGAATCGACTGTTGAAAAGGGATCGTGCCCTCGTTTCCGATTATCCGGGAACCACACGCGATACGCTGGAGGAAACGATTTCCATCAACGGCTATTTATTTCGAATCGTCGACACCGCCGGTCTGCGGTGCAGCCAGGACCCTGTGGAGCAGATGGGTATGCAGAGAACGAGAAGGCTTATGGCGGATGCGGATCTGCTGATCTGCATGGTGGATGGAAGTCAGGCTGAAGAGGAGGAGGATCGGCAGCTGTTGCGCGACTGTCAGGCTTTAGGAAAACCGTTGCTGCGGATTTTCAATAAAAAGGACAAGCCCGCTTTTTTAGCCAGCGCGGTTTCTGTTTGGGATGGTCAAAACATCTCCCTTTCCTGCAAGACCGGCGAGGGTTTCGAACAGTTGGAGAAGGCGCTCATTGACCAGGTGCACGGTCATGCCGGCTCTGAGCAAGGGGTGTTCATCGACAAAATCCGTCATCAACAGAGCCTGCTCGCCGGCCGCAACGCCCTACGCCAGGCGCTGCTCTCTCTGCAACAAAATTACAGCGCCGAATTTCTCCTTCCGGACCTGACCGCGGCACAGGATGCGCTGGGAGAGATCACCGGGCATGTGACCACCCAAGACGTGCTCCATGATATTTTTTCCCGTTTTTGCATCGGCAAATAGTTATGAATGAAGACTCATTCGATATCATCGTGGTCGGCGCCGGCCACGCCGGTTGTGAGGCGGCCTTGGCCTGCGCCCGCATGGGCGCCCGCACCTTGTTGACCACGCTCAATCTTTTCACCATCGGCCAGATGTCCTGCAATCCAGCCATCGGCGGCTTAGCCAAAGGCCATCTGGTGAAAGAGATCGACAGCCTTGGCGGCGAGATGGGTGTGGTGGCGGACGAGACGGCATTGCAGTTCCGCATGCTGAACCGCTCCAAAGGCCCGGCGGTGTGGTCGCTGCGTACGCAGAACGATCGTCTTGGCTACAGCTGCCGTATGCGCCGAAGCATTGAAAATCAGCCAAACCTATACCTCCGGCAGTTGCACATAACCGATCTTCTGTTCGATTCGGGTCGGCTGGTTGGGGTAGTGACCGAGATCGGCACCCAGATACACGCACAGGCGGTGATCATCTGTTCCGGCACGTTTCTCAATGGGTTGATCCATATCGGCATGGTCCATTTTCCCGGCGGCAGGGCAGGAGAGCTTGCTTCGCACGGGTTGTCGGAATGGCTGGCTGCACAGGGTGTTGTCGTTCGGCGGTTAAAAACCGGCACGCCGCCGCGAATCGACAGCCGCTCTGTGGATTTTAACGCGATGACGGTGCAGAGCGGTGATGAGGAACCGGTTCCTTTTTCCCACAAACATGAGCGGGTGGTTTGTGATCAGCTGCCCTGCTATCTGACCAGAACCACACCAGAGACGCATGAAATCCTGCGCAGCGGTTTTTCCCGTTCTCCGCTCTACGCCGGAGTCATTAAAGGGGTGGGGCCGCGTTACTGTCCATCCATAGAGGACAAGATCCATCGCTTTAGTGACCGGGAGAGTCATCAGATATTTCTCGAGCCAGAAGGCAGAGACACCTACGAATACTATGTCAACGGATTTTCCTCCAGCCTGCCGGAGGAGATACAACAAGCGGCCATCCGGACCATTCCCGGTTTGCGGGACTGCCAGATCACACGGTTGGCCTATGCCATCGAATATGATTACTTTCCACCGATCCAGCTGCAGGCCACTTTGGAGAGCAAATTTATTCCCGGATTATATTTTGCCGGACAGATCAATGGCACTTCTGGCTATGAGGAGGCGGCAGCGCAGGGTATGATGGCCGGGATCAACGCGGTGCTTAAAATCCGCCGTCAACCGCCGTTTGTTCTCCGCAGAGATGAGGCGTATATCGGAGTTCTGATCGATGATCTGGTCACCAAGGAGATGGAGGAACCGTACCGCATGTTCACCTCTTTGGCCGAGCACCGGCTGCTGTTGCGTCAGGATAACGCGGACTTGCGCCTGATGAAATATGGCCGTCAGTTCGGCCTTATCAGCGAAGAGGCCTATAAACAGGTCCAGGACAAGCAAACAGCCATAGACCAGGCTTTGGTGCAATTGCACGGCACCCGGCCGGCCCTTGCCGCGGTCAATAGAATCCTGGCTGGAGAAGGCTCTAGCGAACTCAACGAGATTGAAAGCCTGGCGCGATTGCTCAAAAGGCCGGAGGTGAAACTGACTGATTTTTATCAGCTGTATCCGGAAGAGCTTTTTTCCGCCGACGCCGGTCTCTTTTGGCGCCAGGTCCGTGAGCAGGTTGAAATCTCTATCAAATATCAGGGCTTTCTCGACCGCCAGCAGCAGCAGGTGTTGCGTATGAAGCAATGGGAACAGATAGCACTGCCGGAAGATCTGCAGTACGATATGCTCAAAGCGCTGTCCAAGGAGAGCCGCGACAAGTTCAAACGGATCAGACCGCGAACCCTTGGCCAGGCTTCGCGCATACTCGGCGTCGCCCCTTCGGACATTGCCATCTTGATGGTTTTTCTGACAAAAGCCGGCAGTCGGCGCAGCTGATGTTCCACGTGGAACACCCCGGTTGAAAGCCTGGGGCGGCAGAGCGGCTGGTGAAAAGGTTCCACGTGGAACATTTTTATCCTTTCAACCAAACGGTCGAGGACGCATGCAGGGCGAAAACAAAACAGCGTTGATCCATTTATGTGCCAGTGCCGGCCTGTCCGAGGAACAGGGGGCTGGACTGCGCCGCTATGTTGAGCTGGTTGAGCGGTGGACCAGCCGCTGCAATCTGGTGTCGAAAAACGATCTCAATCGGATCGCAGCCAAGCATGTGGCTGATTCCTGGAATTTCACTCGGATTCCTGGGTTGGTGGCTGGAGCTCAGATTCTCGATGTTGGCAGCGGCGCCGGCTTTCCCGGGGTGGTTCTGGCTCTTTTACGTCCTGACGTGAAGGTAACGCTGCTGGATTCGCGGCGGCAACGGACGCTGTTTTTGCGCGAAGCGGTGGAGCAGCTGGGGCTGGCGAACGCTCTAGTGCTGTGCCAGCGGGTGGAGGAGTTGCGGAACAGCCTGCCGGACGCGTTCGAGCTGGTAACCGCGCGGGCTGTGGCTGGGCTGGAAGAGCTATGGCAATGGGCGCAGCCGGTGTTGCGGCCCGGTGGCGTTCTGGTTGCACAAAAGGGTTTGCAGGAGGAGATCGAGCCGCTCGCAGGCGCAACGATTGAATCGATCCCTATGCTGCATACGATCTCTGCAAGCCGTTTGCTGCTGCTGAGAAAGGAAGGGTCAAGTGAAAGACAGTGTGTTTGACGAGATCAAGGATCTGACCACAGAGCAACGTAACCCGCTCACCCGGGATATTGACAACCTGCCGGTGGAGAGCGTTCTGCAGCTGATCAATGACGAGGACCGCCGGGTCGCTGAGATCGTCGGCGCAGAGATCGCCTATATAGCCCAGGCGGTGGATCTGATCGTCGCCGCCTTTAAACGCGGCGGACGGCTGTTTTATGTGGGCGCCGGCACCAGCGGCCGGCTGGGCGTGCTGGATGCGGCCGAGTGCCCGCCCACTTTTGGCGTCAATGCGGAGATGATTCAGGGCGTAATCGCCGGAGGGACTCGGGCGCTGGTACAGGCACAGGAGGGGGCAGAGGACAAATTCGATCAGGGCGCGAAAGACCTGCAGATCAGAGCGGTGGGGTCTGAAGACGTGGTCTGCGGCATCGCTGCCAGCCGACGTACTCCCTATGTGATCGGCGCCATCGAGCAGGCGCGCAAGGCCGGGGCCAAAACCATCTATATCACCTGCAATCCGCGCGAGGAGATGAACATTCCTGTAGACGTGGCCATTTGCCCGGTGGTGGGACCAGAGGTGATCATGGGATCCACTCGCATGAAAGCCGGCACAGCGACCAAGTTGATACTGAATATGCTCACCACCACAGCCATGATTCGCCTGGGCAAAGTCTACGGCAATATGATGGTGGATCTGCAGATGACCAGCAAAAAGCTGGAGGAACGATCCAAGCGCATTTTGATGCTGGCCACCGGCGCGAGCTATGATGAGGCGAGCGCAGTGTTGAAATCAGCCGGCGGCCATGTCAAAACAGCGCTGGTAATGATTTTGGATAAGGTGGATAGCCAAACAGCGCTAAAGCAGCTGCAGCAGGCCGATGGCTTTGTCCGTAAAGCCATCACCAGGGAGTGACTTTTTTTGCCTATGATGCAGAAGATTAAAACAGTTTTTTGTAACAGCGAGCCCATGCAGGAGCTGCGCAAAGCCCTGCACTCAAAGAAAGACGTCCAGGCCGGCGGCGCCAACCGGACCGCCCAGGCCTTTATCCTCGACGCGCTGGCGGATCGCGGAAAACCAGTGCTGTGCGTGCTTCCCGGTGAGGAGGAGGCGGAGAGGTTCTATTCCGACTTGCTTGAGATCTCACCGCAAAGTAAGGCGGTTTTATTCCCCTTCTATGACCGGCAGCTGTGGAGCGAACTGGGTCCCTCCGCTGAGGCCATCGGCCGCAAACTGCTGACGCTGAAGACGCTGCTGAATGAACCAGCGCCCATCATCGTTGCCCAGGCTGCGGCGCTATTAGAAAAAGTCGCTAACCCCACATTATTACGCCGGGCGCAGATATACCTGCAGCAGGGTGATGAGCTCTACTTTTCAGATCTAGTGCAAACCCTGGTTTCCATGGGCTATGAGCGGGAACAGCGCGTCGAGGGGCCGGGAGAGATCAGCGTTCGCGGCGGACTGCTGGATATCTTTTGCTACGAAGAGGAACATCCCTGCCGCATCGAGTTTTTCGGCAACACTATTGAAAGCATCCGCGATTTCGATGTTGAATCTCAGCGCTCTCTGACATCGCGAGCCGCGCTCACCGTGCTGCCGCCCGGCTGCGCCGGACCCTTTGGTCCAGCGGCTGATCACCCTCAGGACACTATGAAATTGGACAGCACCCTGGCCGCTTATCTAAAAACCGACAGCCTGGTGATGATCTCTGAGTCTGCCCTATTGCGCATTACCCTGGAAGAGGCGGAGAGAGGGCTGCAAGTACGAGGCCAGACCTATATCGAAGATCACAAGCTGCAGGGTCATCTGACCGCTGATCAGTTCTATGAGACCGCGGAGGTCGTGCTGGCGCAGCTGGAGCGCCACTCGCAACTTGGGTTTTCATCGCTCACCGCCAACCAAAAGACCATTTCTTTTAACATTCAACCCTGCGGCCGGTTTGCCGGCAATATGGCGCTGCTCAAAAATGAGCTGCAACGGCTGGAGGCTGCAGCCCTTGCCGCCGGCGCAGCGCCCCTCCTGCAGATATGGTGCGAGGATGACAGTCAGACCCGGCGCATGCAGCAGCTGTTGCAGCAGGAGCAATTTTCTCCTGCTATCCACGCAGCGACAGTGAACCTATCAGCTGGATTTATCTGGACTGACTACTATGTGGGCTGCCACTCCTCGCGGGAAATCTTTAACCGTCCGAACTATCGCCGCGGCGATCGCATCAGCAAACGGCAGGTTTCCCTGAGCGAATTAACCGCGTTGAATGAGGGCGACATCGTTGTTCATGTGGATTACGGTGTGGGTATCTTCCGAGGTCTCCATACCATCAAGGCTTACGGTAAGCAGAGAGAGTGCATAAAAATTGAATATCATGATGGGGATAACCTGTATGTGCCTCTCGAAAAGATGGACCGTGTACAAAAGTACTCCTCACAGGATGGCTATGCCCCGGTACTGACCAAGCTTGGCGCTAAGGATTGGGAAAGGCTGAAAAGCAAAACCAAACAGCGGGTCAAAGAGATCGCTGGTCAGCTGATCAAGCTTTATGCGCTGCGCAAGCTCAAAGAGGGCTATGCGTTTTCCAGCGATCAACCCTGGCAGAATGAGCTGGAGGCCTCGTTTTTGTACGAGGAGACTCAGGACCAGCTCGCCGCAGTACAGGACATCAAAAAGGATATGGAAAAGCCGGTTCCCATGGACCGGCTGATTTGCGGCGATGTGGGATTTGGCAAAACCGAGGTGGCGGTGCGCGCAGCCTTTAAGGCGTTGAATGACGGCAAACAGGTGGCCGTTCTGGTGCCGACCACGATTCTGGCGCAGCAGCATTTTATCACGTTTAGTGAAAGACTGCAATCTTACCCTGTTCGCATAGAGATGCTCAATCGATTCCGCAAGCCGGCTGCGCAAAAAGAGATCGTCCAGCGGCTCAAGGCGGGCAAGGTGGATC
Source organism: bacterium (assembly GCA_036788095.1). GTDB lineage: Bacteria > Zhuqueibacterota > Zhuqueibacteria > Residuimicrobiales > Residuimicrobiaceae > Anaerohabitans. The sequence goes on from DAIQOA010000010.1 coordinate 44,276, forward strand.
TGATCATCGGTACGCATCGCCTGCTCTCCACTGATGTCGAGTTCAAGGACCTTGGTCTGCTGATAGTGGATGAAGAGCATAAGTTCGGCGTGCTCCACAAGGAAAAGCTGAAACTGCTGAAGGCTTCAGTGGATACGCTGACGCTGTCCGCAACACCGATTCCCAGGACCATGCACATGGCCTTGATGGGCGCACGGGATATGTCGGTGATTAATACGCCGCCGAACAACCGCCGACCGATCAAGACCGAGGTGAGCCGTTTTGATAAAGAGTTCGTTCGCGAGATCATTCTCAAGGAGGTGGAACGCGGCGGTCAGGTCTTTTTTGTCCACAATCGCGTGCAGACCATCTATGGCATAGCCAGCCTTCTACGCGAACTGGTGCCAGAGGTTCGCTTCCGCGTGGCCCATGGCCAGATGGAAGGCGATGAGTTGGAACAGATCATGATCGATTTCAGCGAGGGAAAAATACAGTGTTTGATCTGCACCATGATCATCGAATCGGGCATCGATGTGCCCAACGCCAACACCCTGATCGTGAACCGGGCAGACCGCTTTGGCCTGGCGCAGCTCTATCAGCTGCGCGGCCGCGTGGGCCGTTCGGAACAGCAAGCGTATGCTTATCTTCTGATCCCGGCGCTGCGTAAACTAAATCGCAACGCCATAAAACGGTTGCAGACCATTCAGGAGTATACGCATTTGGGGTCTGGGTATAAAATCGCCATGCGCGATATGGAAATCCGCGGCATGGGCAACATCTTTGGCTCTGAACAGAGCGGCTACATCAACGCGCTGGGGTATGAGTTGTATGCCAAGATCATGGAGGAGGCGATCCGCGAACTACGCCAGGAGATGAACCTGGAGCCCACAGCGCAGACAGGGGATCAGGAGCCAGCCATAGAAAGCCGGGTGGAGATGCCCACGGATGTTTTTCTGCCGGCTGATTTTGTCCCTGCTGCATCGGACCGGGTGGATATCTACAAACGTCTCATTGAAGCAAAGACCGAGCGGGAGATCGAAGAGCTGCACACCGAGGTGATCGACCGTTTTGGTCCCATGCCCTCTTCGGCCAGCGATCTTTTCGATTTCGTGCTGTTAAAGCTGTTTGCCCGTAAGGCGCTAGTGGATGAGCTGCAATTTAAGAATGGTCAATTTATCGGCAAATTTCACACCCCCTCTCTGCCGGACAAGGAACATTTTACCTCCTGGATGCATAAAATATTAGACAAAGCCTCATGCCGATTTGACTTGCGGCAGGATAAAGACGCACTCTATTTTATGGTGAATGTCAGCAAACATCACAATCCTGTCGAAACGGCGAAAAAGTTCTTGCAAAGTATACTCTAAGTTGCTATTTTTAGAAAAAATATAGATGGAGATTTCTTCCCACATGACAAAGGATAAAGCGCGCGCTTTGAAGGAAAGGGCCGAATCTTCAGGCCGTTTCCGCGTCAATGCGGCCTGTTTGCCGGCGCTTGTTCTGATCAGCCTGCTGGCTGCGTGCAGCAAAGACCTGGAACAGCGGGCAATCGCTCATGTCGGGCAGACCGTATTGACTGCGCAAGAACTGACCGCCGCTCTGCCGAATATCGCGGACAGCGAGTTCCGCCGGCTGCAACGGGAGCGATACGTTCAGCAGTGGCTCGAGGTAGAACTGCTCTATCAGCAGGCGGTAAAAGAAAAGATAGACCGGCGTCACGACGTGCGCAGGGACTTGGATAAGCTGCGCAAGGATTACATCGTCTCTGTTTTTTTAGCTGAACAGGTCGATGCGCAGGTTCAGGTGAGTGACACCGAACTGCAGGAGTATTATCACAAGAATCAGGATGAGTTCGCAGTGGCTCAGGATCTCTATCAGCTAAACATGATCCTGGTGGAGACTTTGGCGCAGGCCAAGGAAGTGCGGGATCGTCTTGTCGCTGGGGAGGATTTCTCCCTGGTGGCTAAAGAAAAATCCATTGATCAAAATCGAGAACAAGGTGGAGCTTGGGGTCTGGTTCCTCTTGAGCAACTCGCGCCGGCCTTGGCGTCTGTTGTGGCGAAGATGAAGGTGCAAGAAATATCCCAGCCGGTGAAATCGTCGTTGGGATATCATATCATCCGTTCGGGAGAGATGGTTAAAAAAGGTCAGGTGCGTTCCTACGATCAGGTTCGAGAGGCCATTCTGCCGCGGTTGCGCGCGCAAAAGCGAGAACAGGTGTATCAAAAATTAATCGCCCACCTCAGCGAACAAGTTGATCTTGGCGTTGACCGGGGCGATTGGTCCATGGAAGAGGAGTCAAAAAAGCAGTGAAAATTGATTGGGCGATAGTTTTGTTGACCGTTGCTTTATTGGCGGTTCAGGCCCCGGCACAGCAGGTTTTAGATCGCGTGGTGGCCATTGTCGATGATGAGGTGATCCTGGAATCCGAGATCGTTCAGGGGGCGTATTTGCTGGCCATGCAGATGCAGGTGGACGTCGGCAAGAACCCCAAGGAATTCGATCGGATGAAAAAGACCACCTTGAATAACATGGTGACGCAGAAATTACTGCTGATTCAGGCGGAGAAGGATACGATCAAAGCCGATGAGCGGCAGGTCGAGGCCTATCTGCAACAACAGATGCAGGGGGTTATCCAGCAGTTGGGCAGCGAGGAAAAAGTGGAGGATTACTTTGGTTCCTCGCTGGCCAAGATCCGCCGCAACTACCGGGATGAGATCGAGAAAAATCTGCGCGCCATGCAGGTGCGCAACCAGAAATTGGCGGCGGTCAAGATCGGCCGCAGGGAGGTGGAGTCCTTTTTTAAAAGTCAGAAGGACTCTATCGGACACATTCAGGAGACGGTGGATATCAGTCACCTGTTGATCACGCCCAAAGCCGGCGACGCGGCGCGGCAAGCGGCGATGGAGAAAATACAATCCATCGAACAACGTCTGCAGGCAGGCGAGGATTTTGCTGCGCTGGCGCGAGAGTTTTCCCAGGATCCCGGTTCCGCCGTTGCCGGTGGGGATTTGGGCTTTATGGCGCGCGGCGTCCTGGAACGGCCGTTTGAGGAGGCGGCGTTTGCGCTGCAACCCGGCCAGTTGTCGCCGCTGGTGGAAACGCGGTACGGCTTTCATCTGATCAAAATGGAGGAGCGCAGGGGTGAAAAGGTGCGCGTACGTCACATCCTGATTACGCCCAAGGCGACCCGAGAGGACGAGATGGCCAGCGCAGACTCCATCCGAGCCATTCACGGCCGGTTACAGGCCGGCGCCTCTTTTGAAGAGATGGTGGCCAAGTACTCGGAGGACAGCTCCAGCCGGGAACTGAAAGGGCATCTGGGGGTGTTTGAAGTCGATCAGCTGCGGGAGCGGGCCAAAGAGTTTGTTTTTGCCATCCGCGGGGTCGCCGATAGCGCCTATTCCGATCCAGTGCGGACGCAATACGGTTTTCATATTATTCGCGTCAACCGGCGGGACCCGGCGCGCGAGCTGTCGCTGGAAAAAGATTTTGACCGGATCCAGCAGATCGCGCTGGATCATAAAAAGCAAAAGCTGTTCGAGTCCTGGCTTGGAGACATTCGCGAGACGGTGTTTGTCGATTTCAAGGACAAGAGCTATCTGTAACGCAGCCATTCACGCGGCCGGGGCACAGGGCCTTCGTCCCGATGCAGCGAAATCAGACCCAAGGATTTTTCCCTAACCGGACAAGTCGGCTTTGCATCAGGCCGACTTGTTGTTTTGGTGCGCTCGGCATGTTCCATACACTTGGGAGTGCAAGTCTCCCATGAGCCCGGTAAGGGGAATCATTAGCTG
>DAIQOA010000011.1:0-41880 GCA_036788095.1 bacterium
TGGCCACCCTGTTGTATCATTTTCTTAACGACAAGCAGAATGGGGAAAAGTATTATCGTCAGTTGTTGGCTGAATACCCGGAAGATCCCCTGTCCGAAATAGCGGCATCCGCTTTGGGCCAGACCGTAGACGAGCAGGTTAATGAAAAGCTGGCCAAAGCATCCACCTTACCAACAGAATGCGGATTGTCGCAAAACTATCCCAATCCTTTCAATCCGGAAACCAGGATCCAGTTCACTTTGCCGGAGGCAGCGCAGGTAAGAATCGAGGTGATGAACGTATTGGGGCAACGCATCGCTGTTTTGTGTGACGGATCCATGGCCGCGGGTTATCACACCGTGCGCTGGGATGGCCGAACCGCATCCGGAGAAAAGGCGGGCAGCGGCGTGTATTTCTGCCGCATGCGGGCCGGAAGTTTTATTAAAACCATCAAGATGATGCTGTTGCCGTGATGGTTTAATATGTAGGCGAGGAAATTCGGCAATAAAAAAGAGAATGTCATTGCGAGTCGTTAACCCCGGATAAGCGTTATTTTGGTAATAACCTTGCGAAGGTTCTTCCTCAGAGACTTGGTGCAATTTTAGCCGCCAAATGGTCTCAGAGAATAACCTTCGCAAGGTTGGATCGGATCATGTTATTAGAAGCAGTCAACGCCATCAGGCGCTTTTCCCTGAGGAACAAAGTCTTTTTAAGGAGCGCGGACGTCCCCGTCCGCGAAAAATCTGCAAGTACGAGCGAATGATAGATTTCCAAGCGCGTCAATCCGGCAAGGAGGCGGAAAGGGTGGTTATTTTTCGTAGACTGCGCAAAATTCTTGATCGCCCATTCATCTAGTGTCAATGGGCGGACCGACTTAAAAATTCTTCGTGCCGAACTAGGCGCTTTTTCAAAATAGGCAAGTTGCTGATTGCTTTTATTTAATCTGGAATTTCCGGCAGGGCTTGATCGCGGACGTGGACGTCCGTGTCCCTAAAAAAGCATTTCGCTGTTCTGGTTTTCGTGCCGATGTTTGAGGACTGAAACAGAAATGAATATTTTTTCTCTGCGGCCTCTGCGCCTCTGCGTTGAAGCAGAATAGATAAAACTGATCAACCGGGGATAGGATACACCCGGGCGATCTTATAGACTTCCGCAAACTCCTTCCTGCGGCTTATCCAGTTTTACTAATTCTTGAAAAAACGGATTTTTCTCACTAACTTGATAAATCATCAAGGAGAATATCCCTATGGGCCAGACCTTTGCGGAAAAGATACTGGGCGCCAAGGCCGGTAAGCGTGTTGCGCCGGGTGAGATTGTTGAGGTGTTCCCAGACATCGCCATGAGCCATGACAACACGGCGGCCATCGCCAAGACGTTCAAAGAGATCGGCGTGACCCGCCTTCATGATCCACCGCGGCATGTGATTATCCTCGATCACTGCGTGCCTGCGGCCAACGAGAAATTCGCTCAGAACCACAAAGACATCCGTGCTTTTGTTCAGGAGCAGGGCATCGACCATTTTTTTGATATCGAGCGCGGCATCTGTCATCAGGTGTTGCCGGAGGAAGGGTTTGCCCTGCCCGGCACGCTCATCGTGGGCGCGGATTCCCACACCACCACCTATGGGGCGTTCGGCAGTCTGGCCACGGGCATCGGCCGCAGTGAGATGGCGGTCATTTTCGCCACCGGCAAAATCTGGCTGCGGGTGCCGGAGACTATGAAGGTTGTGGTGAATGGCGTATTGCCAAAAGGCATCACCTCCAAGGACGTGATGCTGAAACTCATCGGCGATTACAGCGTGGACGGTGGATTGTACAAATCGGTATGGTTCAGCGGGCCGGTGATCGACCAACTCTCCATCGCCGGCCGCATGGTGCTTACCAACATGGCGGTGGAGTTCGGCGCCAAGAACGGCTATATGGAGCCGGACGACAAGACGCTGTCGTTTTTGCAAAACTGCAGCCGCCGGCCTTTCCAGGTTGTCCGCTCCGATGCGGATGCCGGCATCGATCAGGTCATTGAGATGAATGTAGATTCGTTAGAGCCGCAGGTGGCCTGTCCGCACACGGTGGACAACGTTAAACCAGTTTCCGCCGTGGCGGGCACGAAAATCGATCAGGTGTTTTTCGGTTCCTGCACCAACGGCCGGCTGGAGGATTTCGAGATCGTGGCCGGTGTATTAAAAGGTAAAAAGGTGCATCCTTCCACGCGCATGATCGTGATCCCGGCTTCGCAGCGGGTTTGTCTCCAGGCTCTGGAAAAAGGCTATATTCAGACCTTGGCTGCGGCCGGCGCGGTGATCGTCAACAGCGGCTGCGGGCCGTGCATGGGTAATCATGAAGGCGTGCCTGCGCCCGGAGAGCGCGTGCTCAGCACGTCCAATCGAAATTTTAAAGGCCGGTTCGGCTGCAAGGACGCCGAGGTGTATCTGTGCAGTCCGTTGACCGCGGCGGTTAGCGCATTGACCGGCGAGATTACGGATTTTCGCAAGGCCGGCAATTTGTAAAAACAGGATAGGGGTGTCATGGCGAACGAAAGCGACGGCGCTGAAAAAGATACTAGTCCAAGTTGGAGTAAAGCCATCGTTTTCCAGCCAAAGGTGTTATGATACGATATCGAGGTTGACTCATAAATGCTGAAACTGTGTCATTCCGTTATAGCGGGTGAGGAATCTATCAACGCACTGATTGTTGTATGGTAACAGGGCATCCTGTTGTCGTTATAGATGGAATTACAGGATGGACAAGATGAACAGGATTGGGATGGACTTTGGTTACGAATGTTTCAGCGGTGGCCGAGGTTTTCTTCTAAATACCGTAACCGTATCATTCCGTTTTAGCGGGTGGGAAATCTATCGACGAACTGATTGTTGTATGGTAACATGGCATCCTGTTATCGTTAAAGACGGAATTACAGGATGTACAAGATAGACAGGATTGGGGTTGACTTGCTGACACAACTTTGCCTGCTCTGATATCATGCGTTCCACTTATTTCCCCCCGGTCTGCTTTCCTACATTCGGCAATTTAAATTTTTCGGTCCCTTTACCGCTTTCAGCGTCGATGTCGATGGTCTGTTGCTCAATTAACATCGAATTGCCGCAGGCCATTTTAAAGCTGCCAGTACGGAACGGTAGGCCCTGACCAACCGTCTGCTGCAAAGCCGCATGTCCTACGACTGCAGCCGGCTCAACGGGTGGTTTTCCGCCTCTTAGTTTTCGACGCGCATCTCCACTACCGTCGTCCATGGCGGTCTCCGTTTCTATACTTTTTCTTGCGAAAGTTTCCGATAAAGCTTAAATTTTGAGCGCACTTGGAAAAGGGTAAAAAATTTACAGGGATCCTTATGTCCATCATCTCTGGCAAAATCTGGAAGTACGGCGATGACGTCAACACCGACGTCATCTTTCCCGGCAAATACACCTACACGGTAACAGACCCCCAGGAGATGGCGCGGATCGCCATGGAGGATCTGGATCCCCATTTTGCCGCACAGGTTCAGCCCGGCGATGTGGTGGTGGCGGGCAAAAACTTTGGCTGCGGCAGTTCGCGTGAACAAGCGGCCTTTTGTTTGAAATACGCCGGTGTCGGCGCGGTGGTGGCCCGTTCGTTTTCGCGGCTCTATTTCCGCAATTGCATCAACGCCGGACTGCCGGCCATCACCCTGCCGGGATCGCCGGATCTGTTTCAAGCCGGCGGGGTCATCGAGATCCATCTGGCCGAAGGGTATCTGATCTGCAGCGCCGGCCGGTTCAAGTTTCCGCCCTTGCCCGATGCCGTGATCGGCATTTTCAACGACGGCGGCCTGATCCCGCACACGCGCAAAGTGCTGGGCCTGGAGCGGTGAACAAGGCGGAATCCTATAAATGGGCCGCCAAGCGGGTGGCCGCCCAGGTGGAGCGCCATCAGGATCTGATCGCCACCCTGGCCAACACCGCCGCCATCCTCAAGGAATATTTCCCCGATTTTTTCTGGGTCGGTTTTTATTTCGTTAAAACCGATCATCTGCTGTTGGGCCCGTTTCAAGGCCCGCCGGCCTGTGTGCGGTTGGCTTTGGATCACGGCGTCTGCGCCCGGTGCGCCACCACCGGTCAACCGGTGGTCGTTGCGGACGTGCATCAATTCCCCGGTCATGTGGCCTGCGACCAACGCTCCCAGTCAGAGATCGTCATGCCGGTGGTGAACCGCCAGGGTGCTGTCTTTGCGGTGCTTGACATAGACAGTGCGAGCCTGAACGCTTTCGACGAGCAGGATGTGCGCGGTTTAACCCCCATTGTCCAAAAACTGCGGCAGATCGGCTGATCAAAAGGAAATCCCTTGACATTCATTTTCGCAATGATTATCATACCATTTGTTATAGTCACCCCACTGTTAAAATGAACAACTTTCAGCAAGCATGATCATAACCAACAAGGAGTTCACTCGATGAGCGATCAGAACAAAACGCCCAAGGATCCCTCTGCAGGCGAAGAGAAGAAAAAAATGAACCGTCGGGACTTTTTGCAGGGTGCTGCCACAGCGCCGGTGCTGGGTCTGTTCGGTTATGCGCTGTATAAGCAGCAGAGCTATGAGAAAGCGCAAAAGGCCGCTCTGCTCAACAGCAAACCGGTTCCTTCCGGTTTGTCCGATATCAATGTAGCGTTGTTGGGCGTCGGCGCCCAGGGGGATGTGCTGCTCAACGCCATGCTCAAGATTCCCGGTTTGAAATTCCGCGCGGTCTGTGACATCTGGACCGATTTTAATTTGAAAAAGGCGGTCAATCTATTAGGAAAATACAAGCACACGGTGAACGCCTATGAAGATTACCGCGAAATGCTGGATAAGGAAAAAGGGCTGGACGCCGTGGTCATCGCCACGCCGGATTTCTGGCATGCCCAGCACACCATCGATTGCCTGAAGGCCGGTTTGCATGTCTATTGCGAAAAGGAGATGGCCAATACGTTGGAGGGGGCGCGGAAAATGGTGCAGGCGCGCAACGAAACCGGCAAACTGCTGCAGATCGGCCATCAGCGGCGCAGCCATCCGAAATATCTACACTGCTATGAAAAGGTCATTCAGGAGACGAAAATGCTGGGACGCATCGCCACGATCAGCGGTCAGTGGAACCGGGCAGTGCAGCCGGACATCGGCTGGCCGGAAAAATATGCGATGCCGACGGATCGGTTGAAAAAATTCGGGTTCCAAAATATGCATCAATTCCGCAACTGGCGCTGGTACAAGGGACTGGGCGGCGGCCCCATTGTGGACCTCGGCTCGCATCAGATCGACATCTATTCCTGGTATCTGGGCAGTAATCCGATCTCGGTCATGGCCAGCGGCGGCACGGACTATTATGAGCCGAAAACCCACGAATGGTATGACACCGCCATGGTGGTCTATGAATACGATACGCCGCAAGGTCGGGCCCGGGCGTTCTACCAAACCCAGACCACCAACAGCGCCAATGGGTATTTTGAATGCTTTATGGGCGACCAGGGCACGCTGGTGATCTCTGAGGCCGGCGGCCGCGGCAGCGCCTATCGCGAAAAATCCGCTCCGGCGTGGGACGAATGGGTGCAGAAAGGCTACATCTCGGCGCCCAAGGTGCTGGAAAGCCCTGCGGCCGGCAGTGTCGCTCTCGACGTGCGCGAGACCGTGCCGGCGGATGAACACAAAATCCCCATCGAATTGTACGACCCTTACCACAAACCGCATTTGGAAAATTTCTTCAACGCCGTGCGCGGCAATGAAAAACTCAACTGCCCGGCGGAGATCGGTTATGAAACCGCGGTGGCGGTGCTCAAAGTGAACGAGGCCATCGAGGCCGGCCGCAAATTGACCTTTGATCCAAAAGAATTCATCCTTTAACCCTAATGAACAGGACTCGATCATGATCGATGAAAAAAAATATACCAAATGTCACTTGAACGCCATCGTGCTGCTGCGCGTGCTGATCGGCTGGCATTTTCTTTACGAGGGATTTGCCAAGTTGATGAAAAGCGACTGGTCGGCGGTGGGTTTTTTGTCTCAGTCCAAATGGATCTTTTCCGGCCTCTTTAAATGGATCGCCGCCAACCCGACGGTGCTGGAGATCGTCAACCAGATGAACATCTATGGGTTGATTTTGATCGGCCTGGGCCTGATCATGGGCTGTTTTACCCGCATCGCCAGCTACGCCGGCATTTTGCTGATACTGTTGTACTATTTCTGCAACCCGCCGTTTGCCGGGCTGTTTTATTCCATCCCCATGGAAGGCAGCTATTTGATCGTAAATAAAAATCTGGTGGAAGCGGCTGGATTGCTGGTGGTCGCGGTGACCGGCACCGGCAAGTATTTGGGTCTGGACCGGCTGATCTCCAAATGGATTAAAAAATAGGCGGATCGTCGACAGAGACCGCTCTAAAGAGCCGTACAAAGTTTGCGATAGAATGAATAAGGGATGGACGAACCATCCCTTATTTTTTTGTGCGCGTTCCCAAGGACCGAGACTGGGTGATGATGGCGCGAATCAGTCGCAGCGCCTGTACTGGTAATTGCTGCACCTCACCTCTGTTGCCCGGTCTCTCGAGCTTGCCGATGAGGGAGCTATTCTATTCTCCGGGCAACGCCTGAATGGAGCGCAGGATGGCCCGGGCGATCGATTCTCGCTTGGGAGCATCCGCGGCGTCGCCGGGCATATCGATATTGAGAGCGAAGAAAACAGCGCCGTCGGGCCGCTCGACCCAACCGACCCACCAGCCGATCTTTTCCTCCACTCTGGCGCTCCAGCCGGTCTTGGCGCGCAGAATCCAATCCCGCCCGGCCTCGTTGATCATGACGTCCTTGACCAGCCGCTGATGTTCGACCCTGAAAGGCAGGGCGTTGCGGTAAAGGCGTTGAAGAAATTCGACCTCCTCGTGCGCCGTGATCTGCAGTGAGCCGTCCAGCCAAAAGGTATCGACCGGGCCGGAAATCCGGCTGTTGCCGTAGCCGACGCTTTCCAGGTACGCGCGCTCTTGTTCCATGCCGATCGCGGTCGCGAACTGCTGATAGAGCCAAACCGTCGAGTTGCGTATTGAGCTGCGCAGGGTTTGTTCTTGATTCCAGGATTTAATAGCATATTCGTTTCCGTCCCAGGGGAAAACCTGGAATTCGTCGCGCACCATCCCGGCATCGAGGGCGAAAAGGGCATGGGGGATTTTAAAGGTGGAAGCGGGGACGAACCGTTTGCGGGCCCGTGCTTCGTCAAAAACCCAGTGAGCATGGGTGCGCTCGTCGCAGACCACGATCGTTCCCTTTACTCCGGCATCGGTGAAATAGCGGGCCCAATCGGGGCGTTCCTGCCATGCCGTCTGGCCGCAGAGGGCGGTTGTGATCGATAAAAAAGTGAACAACAGCAGTATGCTGGTGCGCATCCGGCCTCCTAATTTAACAGCCCCTTCTACCCCCATGTTACACGTTTCGGCGATTTCAAGCGATCTTTTTCTGCGGGCGCAGGCGCCTGGAGTCATGTGTTTTTGCTATAGCCCAGGCAATGGGCGTAATGGTTACAAGAAGGCTATGACCTTCCTCTCGTCATCAAGATCTGAGGACGAGGGGGAACGACACCCGGAATTGCCGCGGTTTTTGCGGCAACTCCGGGGTCAGACGGTTTTCACACTGTCTGTGAGCTGGGGAACGAGGAGGCCGCCGACCGTTTATTTCAGCATCAGCACCACCGTTGGGTCCAGCGGGTAGCGGCCGAAATCCCGGCCATAGATGGCCAGGCCGCCGGGCAGCGACTCGTCCACTTCCAACCTGATGATCAGTTGTTGCGCCTGCCGGGCTTTGGCCAGCACCTGTGCCGGAATTTGCGCCCGAAGCAGATAGCCGTAGGAGCCCGCTTCGCGCAGGAAGCGATCGTGAAGTTGGCTGTGCCACGACAGAATGCCGCGATGGTCGGCCGGATCATCAGGCAGATCAAACACGCCGACGCTGACTCCATTGACCCGCACGCGCACACGGGAGGGATAAAGAGTCCCGTCGGTCATGGGATAGGCGTTGCGGTTGAGCGACGGATCATGGCTGCCTTTGCCGCGCATGTAATCGCCTTCCATTTTGGCGACGTCGATTTTATCTTTGCCGAACAGTTGTTTGGCCGAGGCCTCGACGATGAATGCGGCCTCACTGATTCGATCCGGCTGCAGATCCGCAGGCCAAGAGAGGCGATATTCAAAATAGCCGTTGCCACAGCCGTTCTCTTTCAGGCCGTCGAGTACCGACCACTGTTTGGAGGAAAAACAGGCGGCTGTGAACTCTTTAGGCGGAATGGTCAGCAGCCGCATTTTTCCGGCATCGGTTGTCAAGGTTTTGTCCCTCTGAAGTTCTTTTTCCTTAACCACAAAACAGGTAAAGTTGCGATGCAGGACATGCCCGGAAGCGCTTTTTAGCATCAATTGCAGAATGGACAGCAATCGCTGTGACGGCAGGGTGATGGAAAGCGGCTCCAGCGCGCCGGTGTACCACGTCTGAAAGCGGATGCTCTGGCAACCTTGTCCCCACTGTTGCCGGCGGCCCAGCTCATCCCAGCCGACGAGACGCCACTCCAGGGACAGCGGGGCGCCGGGTTCCAGGGATTCGCTCAAAAAGCCGGCCTGCAGCGGCACGGAGACGATTTCACCGGGCTGTCGATCAACGCACAGCTCGATCTGCGGCGCGATGTACAGCGGCGCATGCAAGTCGCACAGCGACATGCCGGGAACCAGCTCCTCCAACCCGGTGATCTTTTCGGAACGGTCAAAGCGATAATACCCGTTCCATTCATTGATGACATCGTGCAGCTCTGTGTACAACCAGCCGCATACCTTGGGTTGGCTGCGAAACACGTTGAGCATGATGTGATAATCCCAGCTCCAGTCCACGTCGCCGGTGGACCCCTCATAGCCCCAGACGTTGCCGCATTCGCTGTTGAGCAGCGGTTCATTTTTCTGATAGCATCCCGGTGCAAAGTTCCATGCCGATCCGGCAAAGGTGCTGTCCACAAAGGATTGCACCGTCTCGGCCCAGCGATAGCCCGGCAGGTAGGCATGCCAGGAGTTGATGTCGGTTACCACATGGTCGTAATTGCAAGCCGAGTTGTCCTCGATCAGGCGGGAGGGATCCAGCTTCTTGACGCGGCTAAATAAATCCGCCACCCATTTTTGCGTCTCCGGGGTATACTGTTTATGGTCTGTTAATCCCCAGGTCTCGTTGAACAGCACCCAGCTGAAAATGGAGGGATGATTGAAATCCCGCTGCAGCATGTGGGTGAGCGCGTATTCGGTTTCCTGTTTCATCTCCGCATCCGGGGCCCCCCAGCTGTTGGGCACATCGGCCATGATGAGCAGCCCCAGCCGGTCGGCCCAGTAGAGTTTACGCGGGATCTCGATTTTAACATGCTCGCGTAAGCCGTTGAGTCCGATGCGTTTGCTGCGCAGTATTTCATCGCGCATGAACGCATCGCTCTCATAGGTGTAATAGCCCTGTTCATGATAGGCCTGATCCAGGGCCAGCTGCAGGTAGATGGGTTTGTTGTTGAGGGCGATATAAGGATGGGCGGCGCCGGGCAAAGGGGTGACGCTGATTTTGCGCATGCCGAAATAGGTCCGGACCGTATCCACGGCCTGCTCGCCTGCCAGGGTGGCGGTCACCTCATAGAGATAGGGATCGTCCAGACTCCACAGGTGCGGCTGGGGCAATGAAACGGTAAATGACAATTCGGATTGCCCCTTTTTAATTTTTTTGACGGTTTGCGAACGACCGGCCGCCGCTTCCTCCCAGGACAGCGTCAGGGTCAGAGGACGCGGGGCCGGTTCCAGCAGCCGGCCGCGCACGGTGACTGCGTCGCGATCGATGTCAGGGATAAAATGGAGGAATTTCAGCGCCGACGATCCCCGGCACTCCAGGTAAGCCGTCTGCCAGATGCCGCGTGCCGGACCATAACCCTGCTTGCCCTCCAGTTTGAAGGAGTGGGGCGTGTCGTCCACGCGTAGCACCAGGGATTGATCTTGATCGTACGTGATCCGGTTGGTGATTTCAAATTCGAACGGGGTATAGCCGCCGCGATGATCGCCGAGTTTCTCGCCATTCAGCCAGGCGGAGGTGTGCCAATCGCAAGCGCCGATGACCAGGAACACTCGCTGTCCGCGCCAGGCAGAGGGGATGCGCACGCGGCGCTGATACCAGCCGATGTCGGCCTTATCTTCCACTCCGGACAGGGGCGAACCCCAGGGAAACGGCACCTGGATGGATTGAGCAAAGCCGTCGCGGCTGTTCTGCCAGTTTTCAGCGAGCCCGCGATCCTGGGCGTCGAATTGAAAGGTCCAGGGTCCGTTGAGGTTCTGCCACTGGCTTCGCTGCCAATCCGGCCGAGGGTGTTCGGCCAGGGGGATGGTCTGCGATTGCGAATTTTGGTTCAATAACAGCAGGATGAAAAAAACGGCTAAAAGGCTCATGGTAGGTCCCTTCTTTAGTTGCTGGAATATACAAAAAACTGCAATCAACGCCAAATACTCTGATCGCGGTCGCCGGTAAAAACCTGTTGCGTATCAACGCAGGGGGCCCTAAATTCGTCCAGCAGGACTTTTAGCACCCGTAACCGGGCAAGGACGCAATTCCGGTTGCGCAGGCGCTTGGTTTATTCACCCGGCAGGAGGAATGCCCAATGGTCAAGAAAGACAACCTCAATCGAAGAGAGTTTATGAAAACCAGCGCCGGTCTGGCGATGGCAGCCGGCATGGCGTGCCGGACGGCTGCGGCCAAAACCATCCCGGTGGGATTGCAGCTCTACTCCGTACGCAACGAGTGCGCTAAAGATTTTCCCGCTACCGTGGCAGCCGTGGCCAAGATGGGTTACCAGGGCGTGGAATTCGCCGGCTATTATGATTACAGCGCCAAAGACCTCCGCAAACTGCTGGATGACAACGGTTTGAAATGCTGCGGCACCCACACGCAGCTGGACACGCTGCTGGGCGATGCGTTTGAAAAAACCGTCGAGTACAATCAAACCATCGGCAATAAATATTTGATCGTGCCATGGCTGGCTGAGGAGAAACGACGGACGGTGCAGGATTGGATCAGCCTGGCCGGTCTGTTCAACGAGTTGGCGGACAAAGCCAAGCCGCACGGCATGCTGGTGGGATATCACAATCATACCTTCGAGTATCAGCCCCTGGAAGGCCAACTGCCCTGGGATGTCTTTGCCCAGCACACGCAGCCTGAGGTCATTTTGCAATTTGACAGCGGCAACGCCGGCGAAGGCGGGGCTGAAACCGTGCCGTTTCTGAAAAAATATCCCGGCCGATCGGTGACGATCCATATCAAAGAGTTCAGCAAGACCAATAAAAAAGCTATTCTGGGCGAAGGGGATGTGCCCTGGCACGAAGTGCTTCACATCTGCGAAACCATCGGCGGCACGGAATGGTACATTATCGAAGAGGAAAAAGACGTCTACCCGCCGCTGCAATGCGTTGAAATGTGTCTGAATAATTTTAAAAAATTGCAGCGCGAACGATGATCGATGATAATTAAACATAAAAAAAGGGCGAGAACATCGCCCTTTTTTATGAGGCAGCTTATTTGACATACGTCATAATTCTATCCGCGGTATAGTCGTGTGTTTGCATGCGCAAAATATAAATGCCGCTCACCACATCCCGTCCCAACTCGTTTTTCCCATCCCAGACCAGACGATGCGACCCGGCGCTGCAGAGGTGATCGCAAAGCGTGATCACCGGCTGCCCGAGAATATTGACCACCTGCAGTTTGACGCGCGTTTCTACCGGAAGCAGAAAGGTGATCTCGGTGTGGCCGTTGAATGGATTGGGGTAATTCTGCAGCAGCGCGAACTGCGTCGGCAGCACGGCAGCGCTCAGATCCAGCTCCCGCGTGAACTCGACGGCCATTCCGCTGTTATCCGCGGAACGCAGATCCACACCGGAAAGGGTGATCTTGGGTGCAGCGGCTGCATCGAGCAGCTTCCATTCGATCTGCAGCAGCACGCCGTCCTCATGGATCTCCGGATCCCCTTTTTCGACCAGACGGCTGAAGGCGATGTCGATCAGGCCTTTGCTTTGGTCCTGTTCGGATAAAAAGGCAGGGACCGCGCCCTCGCTTTCGAGCAGGCTGCCGGCGTGAATGGCGGTGACGCTGAGAGCAGCAGGATCATAGCGCAGTGCGAGATGTCCCATGGCCAGCCGACGCACCTCCGCGGTCCGCAGTTCTGTGACGATAGATGTTCCTGCCACATCCGGGCGGCCGACGCGCCATTGCAAAACCGGATTGGTTTTGCCCAGCGTGCCGCTGCCTGCCGACTCTACATCCGTCTGGTACCAGTTCCACATGCGCGTGAACACGAACAGATCTTCAAAATTGACCAGACCGTCTTTGACCGCGGTCAACAACGGCACTGTGCCGATGGCCGGCCCGATGTCGCCTTTGCTGTCGTTTTTCGGCTGCCAGGAATTGGTCAACAGGACAAAGTCTTTCAGGTCAATGTCCTTATCCGCATCGAGGTCGCCGAGGAGTACAGCTGTTTTCGCCGCCCTGATGATCGTCCGGGTGGTGTCCACCGGGATCGGGGCATTATCCGGCGTGCGCAGGTCAGAGGTCGGCAGGGTGATTTCGCCGGCGCAATTGTCGGTTTTGATCATGAAATCCAACGAGCAGAGCACGCCGTCGCCGTTCGCCCCGGAGGCGCCGCCGATGCGGGTGGCGGCGATGTCCACCCGGCCGGCCACACTGTCCGGTGTGACGGTGAACAGTGGCGTTGCAGCGCCGTTTTGCGCCAGATAATCTCCGGCGCTGAAATCCTGATAACGTATTTTCGTCGGATCGTAGGCGACCACGACGTGGCACAAGCCCACATTGGTCAAGGCCACAGGTTGCACCTGCACGGTAAACGCCATGCCTGCTTTGCCCATGATCAGATCAGGCGATAACGCCAGCCTGGCGGAACCCATATAATAGCGCCCGGCATCATAGCCACCTTTGCCGTCTTTCAGGGCGGTGATCAGCACGTTGCGCCAACCGTCACCGGGTGCGGGTTGATGGGTGGTGTAGGTGATGACATATTGGCTGGACAGGATCACGCCAAGGGAATCGACGATCCCGGCAAAGTCACCGGTGATGTTGAACCACAGGCCGCCGGTCTGTTCCGCCAGCACATGAAAGGACGGCTGATCCGGCCCCACCACATGGGCGACAATACGCAGATCCTTCAGCAGGGCGATCAGGGTTTCCGTGGTATAGGTGGTCGTGCCGCCACCGGTTTCCCCGGCCTGATGATACGGCGCGTCGGTGATCAGCACGGCGATTTTTTGCGCTGTGTTGCGAAAAGAGAGTTTAGTCGCCTGTGCCAGCCCTTCCAGAGCGTTTTCTTTGGTGTCGCCGCCGCCAGAGGCGCGCAATCCCTCGATCCAGGCTTTGAATTCCGTTACATCGCCGGTGAAATCGTGCACCTGATCCACAGCGTCGCCAAAGGTCACCAGGCCCAGCCGATAGTCCACGCCTTTGTTCAGCAGCGCATCGGCAAAGGCAAAGGCGCGCTGTTTCAATCCGGTGATCTCATCGCCCATGCTGCCGGTGACATCGAATACAAAAACGATGTCCGCCTTGGCGCCTGAGGCGGCGTTCATGGATTCCACGGTGATAGGCGATTCCGTTACGCCGTTTTCCTTGACGTTAAAATGATCCTTGCTCAATCCGGCAACGACGGCGCGCGAGGCTGAATCCACTACCGTGACAAAACATTTGATCACAGGAAACGCCTCGGCATCCACGCTGGTGCAACTCACCCGCAGACCGGCCAATTCTGCCGGCGCTGAGCTGGTGCCGGTCAATTTCAAAATCACCCCCTGGTCGCCGACGATCCAGCCTTGCAGCGCAGAGATCATGTGCACGGCATTGAGATGAGCGGTGACTCCGCTGACCTGTTTGCTCCAGTTCGCTCCGCCGTCCGCTGTGCTGTAGACGGTTCCGTTGTTGCCGACCACCCATCCATGCCGCACGTCGCTAAAGCTGACGCCGTTGAGAGGCGTCTCGGCCACGGCCTTGCTGGTCCAGGTGGCGCCGCCGTCGATGGTGGACAGCACCTTGCCGTCGCTGCAGACAATCCATCCGGTCATTTCGTCGACAAAACAGAGATCGTTCAGAGTGGCGGAGGTATTGCTTGTCTGTGCGGTCCAGTTGATGCCGCTGTCTTTGGTTTGGAGGATGACGCCCTGGGTTCCGACCACCCAGCCGATGAGGCCATCGACAAAGTCGACGCCGTAAAAAGTTTTGTCGGCGCTGGTGTATTGCGCGGTCCAGGTGGCGCCGCCGTCCACTGTTTTTTCGATGTGGCCATAGGCGCCCACCTGCCAGCCCATCAGGGCGGAGACCATGCTGTTGTCATAGAGGGGGTGTGTGGAGCTGCTGAGCCATTTGGTCCAGCTCTGGCCGCTGCTGGCGGTTTTTAAATTAAGCGATTGATCTTTGTTTTGGCCAACAGCCCAACCAACCGTGCTGTTCAGCATCTGCAGCGCGTACAGCGTATACTCGGCAGGGACGAATTTCGATTCCCAGGTATTGCCGCCGTCGCTGCTGCGCAGCTGAGCGCCCGCCTGGCCCATCACCCAGACATGGGCGCTGTCGACTGCGTCGACGGCGTAAAGGTTGTTGGTCACCGAGCTCTTCATCGTCGACCAGCCGCTGGCGGTGGTCCAGACCGCCCAGGTTTTGCTAAAGCCCTGGGCGGATTCACTGGCCTCTGAAAGCACGCCGTTGACGTCATAGGTGAAGGCGCGATAAAAATAACTGGTTTCCGCGCTCAAGCCCTTGTCGGTAAAACCATCCGCTGTGCCGTCATACACCAGCGTTCCATCGATGACGCCGACCGGGTATCCGCCGGCCTTGCGAAAGACGCGAATGCCGGCGTAATTTTTCACGCTGGGATTGGTCCAGTGGCAGTAGATTTTGTCGTAGCCGGTGGTGACCGCGGAAAAATTGTGAATGCGGCCTAATTCGCCGGCGATGTAATAGCGGGTGCTGTCGTAACCGCCTTTGTTTTCCTTCTGGGCGACTAGGAGCACATCGCGCCAGGTGTTGTCGCGGACAGGATGGTGCGTTGTGTAGGTCACTACGTACTGGGAGGAGAGGATCGATCCCAGGCGGTCGATGATCCCTTGAAAATCGTCATGGATGCTGAACCATAGACCGCCGGTGTTTTCGGCGAGCTGATGAAACTGCGGCAGGTCGGGTCCGACCACGCTGGTGACGATGCGATGATCGTTGAGAAGTTTGATCATGCTTTCGGTGGTGTGGCTGGTAGTGCCGTCGCCGCTTTCACCGGCCTCGTGATAGTCGGCATCGGTGATGAGAATGGCGATGCGCTGGCTGATGGAACGAAAAGAGAGCGTGGTCGCTTGTCCCAGACCTTCCAACGAATTTTCTTTAACATCGCTGCCGCCGGTGGCGGAGAGCCCTTCAATCCATGTTTTAAAGGTGGCGATATCTCCGGTGAAATCTTTGCTGTCGCGGATTTCATCGCCATAGGTCACCAGGCCCAGTCGATAATCGATGCCGCGTGCAGCCAGGGCATCGGCAAACGCAGACGCGCGGGCTTTAAGGTCATTGATCTCACCACCCATGCTTCCGGTGACGTCAAAGACAAAGACGATGTCCGCTTTGGCGCCGGAGGAGGAATTCACCATCTCCACGGTCAGCGGAGATTCCAGGACGCCGTCCTCACGGGCGCGGAAATGGGCGGCGGTCAGCCCGGTGACCGGGGTGTGGGTGGCGGAATCGACCACGGAGACAAATGATTTAACCGTTGGGAAGGAGGCGACGTCGATGCTGCTCACCGTGGTCCTCCAGCCATAGAGGTTCAACCCTTCCAGCGTGGCGGCGCTGGCGCGACTGGTCTCACCGGGCGCTCCGTATTGGCCGCTGGGATTATAGGTAAAGGCGGTATAGTAGTAGGTGGTTTTTGATTTCAATCCCGAATCGCTGTAGCTTTCAGCTGTGCCGGAGTAGACCATGACGCCGTCTTCCGGCGTGCTGGGATAGCCGCCCTCTTTGCGCAGGATCACGGTATGGGCATAATAGGCGTCGCTGGGATTGTTCCAACTCAGCGCAATCGAGGAGGCGCCGCTGGCCCTGGCGGTCAGTGAGAGGACAGCGCCGGGCACTGCTGCGCCGCGCCGCAGCCGCAGGATGGCGCCGTTGTCGCCCACCGCCCAGCCGCAATCCGCGGCTATCAGATGCAGCCCGTGGAGAGAAGCCGTGCTTACGTTGTAATCTTTGATCCAGGTTTCGCCGGAATCATAGGTTCTATAGATGACGCCGCCGTCGCCGACGACATAGCCGTGGAATTCATTGACAAAATGCACATCGTGCAGGCTGACTTCCGCCACCTGCTTGCCGGTCCAGTTGACGCCGCCGTTTTCTGTGTACAGCACCTTGCCGTCGCCGGCGACCACCCAGCCGATGGCGTTGTTGATGAAAAAGACCCCAGTCAAAGCGGTGCTGACGCCGCTGCTCTGGGCAGACCAGGAAAAGCCGGCGTTGGTGGTTTTCAGGATCACGCCGTTGTCGCCGACCGTCCAGCCGGTTTCCGCATCGATGAAAAAGACGCTGCGCAAAGTCGTGGTGATGCCGCTGGCCTGACTGGACCATTTCGCACCGCCGTCAGCGGTTTTTTCGATTTTGCCGGATTCGCCCACGTTCCATCCCGAAAGACCACTGGTCATTCGGTTGGCCAGCAGTCCAGTGGTGGAGCTGCCGGGCCAACTGGTCCAGGAGATACCCGAGTTGCTGGTTTTAAGAATGACGGCGTTCTTTTTCGCGTCCATGCCCACAGCCCAGCCGGTGTTTGCATCGATGAAAAAGAGGCTTTTGAGATTGAATTGCGTGTAGGTGTTGACAGCGGTCCAGCCGGCGCCGCCATTATCGGTCTTGAGAATTGTACCTTTGTCGCCGGCGACCCAGGCGTGCACCGTGTCAATGGCGTGCACGGCATAGAGATCGTTGCTGGTCGCGCTGATCTGTTTGATCCAGGCCACATCCGTATCGACGTTGGGCTGCACGGCGATGAATTTTTCCTTGGTGATGGAGGCGTTTTTGCCGCCATCGGAAACGCGCAGAGTGACATAGTAGCTGCCCGGCTTGGTATAGAGGTGGGTCGGATTTTGCCTTGTGTCATCCACACTGCCGTCGTTGTCGAAATCCCAGGCCCAGCTGGTGATCGCGATGGATTCGCTCATCGGCGCGCTGTCTTTGGCCAGGCGTTTGGCCAAAGAGCCGGCCGGAGAATAATGTTGCAGCACGTTTCTCACCGTAATCGCTCCGGTGCTTCCATCCAGATCGCCGATGTACCAGTAGGCGCCTTCGCCGCGAGCCGGGACGGGGATGGTTTGCAGAAGACCGCTGGCGCCGTAGATCTGCACGACGCCGCTGGAGCCGGTCAACGCTGGTGAGGTGGAATAATTCTCCACAAAGATGCGATAAAGCCCGCTGAAAGATTTTGCAATGGTGATGGTCTCAGGACCAAATCCATCCTGATCGTCATGGTCCAGATAGACATAGGGCGCATAGGATTTGCTGCCGACGGTGTTCCAATAGACTTCATGCTGAGAGCCCTCGATGGCCGGCGTAAGCACATGCAGGTCCAGATCCAGCGGCTGATTGCCCCAGTTCAGCACCAGGCGCATTTCGCCGGCACTCATCTCCGGTGAAAGTGAAAAATCCAGATTCTTGGTTTCAGATAGATTGAAACTGACGATGCTCTCATAGCGATAATAGCCGATGGCGGTGACCGCGACGGTGTGATGACCGATGGTTGAGAGATCGGTGAATTGAACGTTCAGGGGCAGCACGCCGGATCGCGGAGACGCACTGAAATTGGCGGCCAGCGCGGCGGCATCGATGTTCTCGATGCGATAATAGCCGGCGCCGTCGGTGACGGTGCTGGCGCCGGCCACGGTGATGGTGGCGCCGGCAATCCCGGCGCCGTTGGTGGCGTCGGTCACCCGGCCGGTGAGAACCGCCTTATCCTCGCTCAGATTGGGATCGACATCGACCGACAGTCGCGTTGCTTCACACCCTTCGGCCGTGGCTGTGATCACCGTAGCGCAGGCGCTGCTCAGGCTGGGCACGGCAAACGTGGCGGAGGCGGAGGATGAATTGCGCGAAATGACGATGGGGCTCGGCACGGAAAAACAACCGCTGGTGGATGAGGTCAGCAGCACCGGGGTGTTTGCCGTTGCCGGTTCGCTGAGAGCGACGCGGATCTCGGCGATGCTGCCGCCGCTCAGCCGATTGGGCAGCACAGAGAGGAGCAGGCGCTTGCCGGCTGTGGTGGTGATCTCTACCTTGCCCGCATAGTCGGGATGGCTGGTCTTGAAGTAAAAGCTGATCTCCTGACCGATGAGCGGACGCCAGTCGCCGGCCCATTCCGCCGGCGCGGTGGCGTAAAAATAGTCGCCGGTCCCCCAATCGCTGATCTGCAGATAGCCGCCCTGAACGCCGCCGGCGTTTTGCCAGTACATCGTGCCGTCGCCCGATGCGCTCCAGTTTTCCGGCCCGCTGCTGAACCCGGAAAAGTGAATGCCGCCGATCCGGACGCTGTCCAATCCAGCCGTGTCTTTGCTATCGCTCGTCTCCAAACGGAGTCGCAGCCGTTTTACCGAACTGAGAACCGTGGCGAATTCGGTTGCGCTGAGGCCGAAGGACTCGGCGGTAAGGGGGACGCGATATTTTTGCCAGGTGTTGGCCTTTACGGGCGCATTGAAAGAGGCGATCGCTTCGGCCACGTTGGAGACATAGTATTTATTGCCGCCGCTGCCGGACAGGGTTTCCTTGGCCGCGCGGATGACGACATCCCTCCAGCGGTTGTCGCGGTCCGGCTGGTGGGTGGTGTATGTGATGACGTACTGGGAGGAGAGGATTGAACTGATCGCATCGATGATCGTAGTAAACTCACCGTTGATATCGAACCAGGCGCCGCCGGTGGCACTCGCCAGTTGATGAAACTCGGCCAGGTCCGGACCGACCGCATAGGTGATCAGATTATACTCTTTCAGGCGATCGATCATGGTCTGGGTGGTGTAGGTCGTGGTTCCGTCGCCATCTGCTTCACCGGCCTGGTGATAGGGTGCATCGGTGATGAGAATCGCAATACGCTGGCTCACCGGACGATAGCTGAGGGTTGTGGCGCTGGCCAAGCCTTCCAGTGCGTTTTCCTTGGTGTCCGCTCCGCCGTCTGCGCTCAGTTCTCCGATCCAGGTTTTAAAGGCGGCAATGTCTGACGTAAAGTCATGAGTGATGAGTACCTCGTCGGCAAAGGTCACCAGGCCGAGGCGATAGTCGACCCCGCGGGCGGCCAGGGCATCGGCAAAGGAGGTGGCGCGCGCTTTTAATCCTTCGATCTCGCCCGACAGGCTGCCGGTGGTGTCAAAGACAAAAACAATGTCCGCGTTGGCGCCGCTGCCGGAACTGACCATCGAGGCGCTGATGGGCGCTTCAACCTGTTTGTCTTCGGTGACGGAAAAATGGGCGGCCGAGAGCCCAGTGACCGAAGTCTTGGTCGTCGAATCAATAATCGTGACAAACGATTTTATCAGCGGGAAATCGGTGGCATCGATATTGGTCACCGTCACCTTCCAGGTCGGCTTGGCCGGAGCTGAGAAAGTGACCGCCGTCGCGCGGGCGGTCTCCGATAGAGTGGCGAACGCATCGCTGGTGTTGTAAGCGTAGGCTGCATAGAAATAGGGGGTGGAAGGCTCCAGGTTAATGTCGACAAACTCGGCGCCGCGGCCGTCATAGACGATCTCGCCATCAGCGGCATCCACAGGATATCCGTCGGTTTTACGCAGAAGGCGCGTGGCCTTCCAGTCCGCATCAGTGGGGTTGTTCCAGTTGAGCTGGATTTGATTGAACGCCAGAACGGTGGCGGTCAATCCGAAAGCCGAGCCCGGTGGATCCCCGACAACGATGTCGTCGTGAAAAACAGGCGACAGGTTTTCATCCACATCTTTGAAGCGGACGTAGACGCTCTCGGTGTCGCCGGCGGCGGCCAGCATCCACTCCCTGGTCTCGGTCAGGCCTTCCCAGTTGCTGCCGATAAACAGCGGATTGTTGCTGATGATCATGCTGTCGATAGCCACGACCATGTTGTTGCCCGGATCCATGGTGAGCGTCACCAGTTGTCGAGGGCTTTGCAAATCGCCGTCGTTGATCAGCACGCTGCCGCCGGTCCAATTGGGGTTATTGCGCAATACATGCACCTTGCCGCTGTTGAGCGTGATCAGCAACTGGTCCGCGGCCACCACCGGAGAACAGAGGCTGAAGCCATTGTCCGTTTCAGAGGAGAGTTTTTGGCACCAGAGGATGCGGCCGGCCAGTTCGGTTCCTGCCGCGGCGATGGCATAATAGGTTTTGGTGTCGCCGGCGCCGATAAAAACCATCCCATGGCTTACGGTGGGGGAAGAAAAGTTGCGGCTGCCTTCGGGATTCAGGCTTACTGGAAAGCCGTTCATGACCTGTCCATCGCTGCCGTCATAGGCGTAGAGCTGCCCGTCCTGACAAAAAATATAGATCACGCCATCAGCCGCTGCCGGGGAGCCATAGTAACCGATGTTGCTGCCGCCGGTGGGTGCCGGAAATCCGGGTACAGCGGATCCGTCTTTAGCGTTAAAGGCATAAAGTTTGTCATCGCCGGCAAAGACATAGATCTTGCCGTCCGCAGCAGTCAGAGAAGAGGCGTTAAGCCCCAAAGCCATCTGCAGTCGGTTGTCCGCCACCGGTGTTTTTTTAAACGCAGAGGAGACCAGCTGAATGGGGAATCCGGAGACCGGTTCGCCGTTGGCCGCATTAAAAGCAAATATTTTTCCCTCAGAAGAATTATAATAGACGATGCCGTCGGCCACAGCCGGGGACGCGCCATAATCATCGGCGCCCACAGCGACCGGAAAACCGGATACGGTCTGGCCGTCTCTTGCCTGAAAGGCGTACAGATAGCCGTCGCCACCGCCGACATAGATTTTATGCTCATCGATGACCGGGCCGCAGAAGCGGGGGTTCTGCGGGCCGCCGGCTGGAATAGGGCCCCACACCGGGCTGCCGGTGAGTGCATGAAAAGCATAGAGGTTGCCGGTTGCACCGTGGCGGACAAAAATTTTATCATCGCCGTAGGCGGGCGAACTGTAATTTTTTCCTTCAGCGACCTGAACCGGGAATCCGGCAACGGGCTGTCCGTCGTTGAGCGTATACGCATGCAGTCGACCGTCCGAAGTGGTGATGTAGACCACGTCGTTGGCCACGATCATCCCGTTCTCTTCAATTTTTAAAGAACCGATGACCGCTTGTTGTCTCAGCGGCAGTTGCGGACCGCTGTTGGCAAATCCGCTGTTGCTGCTGTTGCCGCGCCACAGCGGCCAATCCTGAGCGCCTGCTGCCTCGAACAGGAGGGCTATTGTCAAAAAATAAATCCATCGTTTCATATTTTAATCCAATCCAGTTATTCAACGCCTCGATCGGCAGGAGAGCCTTGGTCTTAGTTCGCCGTCACCTTGCCGCCGATGGTGAAGGCGTCCAGGACGGTTCCTTTGTTGTTCATCAATCCGAAATTAGAGTTCACCGCGGGGTCGGCGATCAGCGTGAGCGTGGCTGCGGCCGTAGCTTTGATCGCTTTGAAACACACCCGGCCGACAAGCCCTTCACCGCTCACCGATTTGCCCAAACCGAGCACGCCGAGCACCAGGTTCACCTCGCCGCTGGTGTTGTTGCGATTGAACATGAACTGCCAAACCGTGCCGCCCCGGGAGGATAGAAAGACATCCTCACGCCCCAGATCGAGCACCTGCAGGGCGTCCTGAGGGAAAAGCAATCGCAGGCCGACACCGGCCAGGCTATCCGCTTTATGCACTTTAAAATAGACGGAAAAGGTATCGTTCACCGCCACGGTTTTTTCCGTGGGGGTGATCGTGATCGCAGGGATGAGGAAGGTCATCTTTAAACGGAGGTTCGCCGTTTTGCCCGCTGCCAGGTTGACCGTGTCGCCGGCCGCCATGACCGCGGTGCTGTTGCGAAAAGCCGTCACGGTAAAGATGCGTCGATCGCCCGCCTTGACGCGCAGGGTATCGCGGAGGAGACCGGCAGCCGGAATAATCTCTTTGCGAATCGTATCCATGCCGGCGCCCGTTGCGGTCACGACGATTCGGGTCAGGCCGGTTGAAAGGGCATCAAGGTGCGAAAGAGAGAACGACGCGATCCCATCCTCTGTTTCCAACCGCTCGGGCGTCAGAGGCGTTTGACGTTGGCAATTCAGGACCGCGGCCCAAGCAAGGGCGGCGATCATCAGGCTGCATTTTCTTAAAGTGGACATTTTATGATTGCTCCGATCCAAATTGTTTTGCCAGGGGTTGCTGTACCTGCGGGCAACCTTCTACCATTCGATGTTTAAAAAGACCGTGCTCTCCTTGGCCTGCTCCTCGTCATCGCCGCTCAACAGGTAATAAGCGCCGCCGCCGGCCGCAGCCGCTGCCAGCCAAAAAACGGGTTTGGTGTAAAAAGGAGAGGCTTTGCGCGCAGACAGCGGCTTTACGGTCGCAGGGGGCTGGGCCTCTGCCTTGGGCGTCAATCCCACCCGCGTCTGCAACTTGGCCAGTTGTTTGTCGTCGATCAATCGGACTTCGACCGGTTCGGTTTTGCTCTCGTTGCCGAAGGCATCGATCGCTATGATCTGATAGGAGAGGAAAGCGGACTGGGTGATGTTGGCAGGCACGGTCACGCCGTACAGACGGCCCTGGGTGATCACCTGAGTCGATTGCGCGTCGATGTAACCGGAGAGTCCTTGTTCGGATCGAATGCGAAAATAAGGATCCCGTATCATGGTGACCAGCACGTGCTGATCCAGATTCAACACGCCCACTTTTTTAAAGTTTGTGCCCGGACCGGCATAGACCGGCAATTGATCCGTGAGAATTTTTACCGCGACCGGCACCGCCTCCTTTTCATTGATCACCGGCATTGCGCCTTCGAACGCCTCTCCCTCATAACTGATTTTGAGTTGAACCGCTTTGACTCCGCCGGAATCGGCGATATTGGCAGCCAGCGGCAGAGGCTTGCCCTGACGGCCCAGCTTTTGCGGCTGATGAGCGATGATCGGCGGAGTGGTGTCGAACGCCTGGGCTTGCACTACCTGCGGGAACGACCAGAGCAAGGCGACGGCGAGAATGAGCGCCCGCACTGTTCTAACGGATGTGTGGTGTCTCATGACAAAACAACTCCGGTTAATTTTTGCGAATCTTGATGTTTGCCAATGATGCGATTACTTGATGTAATACAATAAGTTGAAAAATGGATGCCCAGGGCGCAAAAATTAAGTGCAAATATAATTCCAAGTATAAGATAGATATCAAAAAAAAAGCCTGCAAGCAAAAAGTGCTGCAGGCGAAAAATTTTCACACTGTACGCTCTATTGGATTTTGACGACCCGATAGCTGACCAGGCCGGCGGGTATTTTGATTTCAACGATGTCGTTGACTTTTTTGCCCACCAGGGCCTTGCCGACCGGCGAATCGACAGAGACCGCATCCACATCATAGGTGTGGAACTCGGCTGTGGGCACCAGCTCGTAGGCGATCTGGCGTTTGGTTTTAACATCCATCAGAGTGACGCGGCTGCCGACATGCACCTGATCATTGTTCATCATATCGTCGGTCATGATCCGTGCGCGCGACAGGGTTTCCTCCAGACGGGCGATCTTGCGTTCGACCAGAACCTGTTTTTCTTTGGCGGCATGATATTCGGCGTTTTCGGAAAGGTCGCCCTTTTCCCGCGCCTCAGCGATATCGTGGATCGCTTTATTGCGATCCTCTCGTTTCATCTGCGCCAATTCCGACGTGAGTTTGTCAAACTGCTCTTTGGAAAGGTACATGGGCTTCATAACAAGATTCCTTGTGCTGTTTGCCGGTATCAAAAACGCAAACCGAATCGGCGTCTAAAGTGCAGCGCGACACCGATTCGGTTTGCGTATGGGTATTGTAAGCAAAAATGCGATGAGAGTCAAGAGAAATTTAACGTCCGTTTGAATAATACTTGCTCCTGTGCGTTTTTATTGGTAAGTTTTATCATGAAAGAAAAAATCTACGTCATCACCACGGGCGGGACCATCGAAAAGATCTATGATGAGGAGAGCGGTACGCTCGCCAACCGCGGCTCTGTACTGGACGAGATGCTCAGCCGGCTGCGGTTGCCTTATGGCGAGATTCAGTCCTATGACCTGTTGTGCAAAGACTCTCTGCAGATGACCGATCGGGATCGGCAGATGATCCTGTTCGCCGTGGAGAATCTATTGGAGCACAAGCGCCCGATCGTCATATTGCACGGCACAGATACCATGGAGCAATCCGCCCAGTACCTGTATGATCACCTGCAGGAACCGCCGGCACCCATCGTTTTTACCGGCGCCATGACCCCGTTCGGCTTTGAAAAGTCGGATGCCCTGCAGAATTTTACCGAGGCGCTGCTGGCCTGCCAGCTGCTCTCTCCCGGCATCTATATTTCCATGCATAATCATGTTCACCCTATGCCCGGGGTGTATAAAAACCGGGAAAAAGGGACTTTTGCGGCTCAATCGTCCGCTGGTGCGCCCTTGCCATGACTGTAGCGCTCCTTGGCGCGCTTCGACGAACCTGAGCCCGATTCACCATTGGTCGTTCTTCTCTTTAGGGCTGCGATGCTGCCCGTTTTTGCCCGCCTGGAATCCTTCTTCCTTTCTCGGCCTGCCAAGTTATACACTTGAATTTTAAATTCCTTAGTCGTATATTAGCCGGATAATTCCTGTTACATGGTCGAAAAGATATTTGGGAGGTCGGCATGTCTGTGATAGCGAATTTGGAACCCAGGCTGCTGTGGCAGCATTTTGATGAGATTCGAAAGATCCCTCACGGATCGGGAAATGAAAAGGCGATCGGCCAATATGTGGTTTCCGTCGCACAGCGGCTTGACTTGAAATTTCTACGCGAAAAAAGCGGTAACGTTATTATTTACAAACCAGCAGCCAGTGGCCACGAGAATGCCCAGACGTTGATCCTACAGGGCCATTTGGATATGGTGTGTGAAAAGCATTCCAGCAAAGCTTTCGATTTTTTACGGGATCCGATCGAGCTGGAGATAGACAGCGAGTGGTTGACGGCCAAAGGCACCACCCTGGGAGCTGACAACGGTATTGGGGTTGCGGCGATCCTGGCGGTCTTGGAAGACAAAACCCTGCAACACGGGCCGCTGGAAGCGGTGTTCACCGTGGATGAAGAGCGTGGCCTTCAGGGGGCACGAACCCTTTCCACCAAAGCCTTAAAGGGGCAAACGTTGCTGAATCTGGACAGCGAGGAGCTGGGCGTTTTTTCCATCGGTTGCGCCGGCGGTGCGGACTCGGTGGTCACGTTGCCCATCACCCGCAAGCGCGCCAAAGGCGCCACGCTGGTGGAAATCCATCTCAGTGGACTGCGGGGCGGCCATTCCGGCATCGACATTCATGAGGGACGCGGCAATGCGATCAAGATTTTGAATCGCCTGTTATGGCAGATGCAGAAAAAGGTCCCGTTTGAATTGATTTTTCTCAACGGCGGCGACAAACACAACGCTATTCCGCGTGAAGTGGTCGCCCAAGTGGTGATGCCAAAATCCAAAGTGACGGCAGCCGAAAAATGGCTGGCAGCCGCTCTGAAGGACCTTCTCATCGAATTCAAGCCGGTTGAGCATAGCATCAAGCTGACCATGAAGGTGGTCGATAAAAAGCTGCAGCCGGTTTTAAGCGGCGCGAGCCAGGAAAAGCTGTTGGGATTGCTTTTCGCCCTGCCGCATGGGCCGCTGGCCATGAGCCGTTCCATCAAGGATCTGGTGGAAACCTCCAACAACGTGGCTGCCGTCAAGTGTGAAAAGAGCCGGGTGGTGATCATCTGCAGCAGTCGCAGTTCCAACATGGCGGCCCTGCGGGCGACGCGCAACAAACTGGCGGCCATTGCCAAAATGGCCGGCGCTAAAATTCAGCAGCCTGAGGGATATCCGGGCTGGATGCCCAATCTTGAATCACCGGTGCTCAAGGTGACCATGGATACCTTTCGCGCGATCACCGGCAAGAACGCCCATTTTCAGGCCATTCACGCCGGCCTGGAGTGCGGCATCATCGGTGAAAAATTTCCCGGCATGGACATGATCTCGCTCGGGCCCACTCTGCAACATCCTCATTCACCCGAGGAGCGGGTGCACATCGGCTCGGTCGCTATCTTTTACAAGCATTTGTTGAAAATATTGGAAACGCTCTCCTGAGCACGAGGCGTTTGCATCCAGTTGTTTATAGCAAGCCCTGGCAATTCTGTTGTCGGGGCTTTTTTTTCATGCGGTTGGCCGGGATGGCTGATCCGTTCGGTTGCTGAAGCAGGCGCTGGGGAGAAGAGTTATCAGCAAGAGACACGCGAGGCGGAAGCAGAAGGGCAAGTCGGCAGGGCCAGTAAGCGGTCTGTGAGCGATAATGCGCGGCTCTGCTCCGGTGTCTGGGCGGAGAAAATATCATTCTACGCGCAAAGAGGCATGATGGAACTATTCGGAGGCCTAATGTGATGGTGAAACAGCTCGTTATTTTGTCTGGTCCGTCCTGCGCCGGCAAAACGCCGTTGCTCAAGACCGTTCGCCGGCTGCGGCCGGATCTGGCTATGGCGATGCCGGTCTTGTATACCAGTCGCCCTCCTCGTCCGGGTGAGCAGGAAGGGGTGGATTACCATTATCGTACAAAGGACGAGATCTGTGCGTTGCCGGCCACGCGCTACCTGGTAGGACAAGCTCGGGTCATCTGGCAGGCGGTGGATTTGCAGCAGATCGCCGTCTTGTTCGAGAAAGAATCTCTGATCGTCCTGGAAATCTATCCCACGCTGGGCCGTCTTTTTCTCGATCATCCGGCAGTGCAACAGGCGAGCGCCGCGTTCCGTTTGCGCACCGTTTTCCTGTGTCCGGTTCTCGAAGAAGAGATACGGGCGATCCAAGTGCACATGGGTTATGAATCGCCGCAACAGGCGACCAGCGGCATTATGCTGCCGAAACTGATCAGACGTTCCCAGCAGCAGGGCAAGGTGTTGTCGTCCGCAGAGGTGAACGACCTGCAGACACGCGCGAACCGCGCGTACGATGAAATCCTGATGGCTCAAACCTATCACGAGGTCATTGTGAATCATGATGGGGAGGATTCGCCGCATTGGAATTATCTGCCGCCCCTTGGCGAGGCCGGCCGCACTGTGGCCCGCTTTATCAGAATCCTCGAAGGCGATGATTAGGGGGAGAAAGTGCACGACCTCCGGCCGCCTCCGGTTTGCGCATGGACGGTGTCTGGCCGTTTCTCCGACAGGCGCCCGGGCGTAATGATGCCTCTAACCCTGCCCGATCTGCACCCTCTCATCACTTTTCACTTTGAGGTTATTGCTCTTTTTTGTATTCTTAATTATCCCATCGAGAAGGGCGATCATGAAAAAGCACGCAAGAACATTCGAAGCCACGTTATCCCTGTTCACCAATGGTTCAGTGCCGGCTGCCGAGAGGGCCAAGCCGTTGGCCCGACTCCAGTTGGTGCGTCCACTGGTCTTTTTTGATCTGGAGACCACCGGGTTGGATCCGCAGACAGACCGCATCGTGCAGTTCGCTTTTTTACGGGTCCTGCCGGACCACACGGTTGAAAGCTGGACGGAACTGGTGAATCCAGGCATTCCGATTCCGCCGGAGGCCAGCCGCGTGCATCACATTACCGATGAAACGGTGGCGGGAAAACCGTCTCTGCGTGACTTGGCGCCGCGTATCAGCGCCTATCTCGCGGGATGCGATCTGGCCGGCTATAATGTTCTTCGTTTCGATCTGCCGTTTTTGCAGGCGGAATTGGAGCGCAATGGACAGCCGTTTGACAGCGCTCAGACGCAAGTCATCGACTGTCAGGTGATTTTTCATAAAAAGGAACCCCGCGATCTGTCCGCCGCGGTGCGCTTGTAATGCCGGCGGGAGTTGAGCAACGCTCACGATGCGGCGGCGGATATCGCCGCCACCCTCGAGGTGTTGGACGGTCAGTTGGCGCGCTATCCGGATCTACCGCAGGATCTGTCGGGGTTGTCGGCTTTTTGCAGCAACGGCGACAGAGCGCGCTGGGTGACGGGTGACCGCAAATTTTTTTGGCGTAACGGCGAAGCGGTCATTGCGTTCGGCAAGAATCGCGGCAAAAGCCTGCAGTGGCTCTATGAAAACGATCCGGATTATTTGCGTTGGATGAGCGAAAAGGATTTCAACGAAGAAACCCTGGCGCTGATCGCCGCGGCTCTGCGGGGAGAGTTTCCGCAAAAGACGGGAGGGGTGGAATAATCATTCCAGCGACAGGCTATAAAGGGGGAAATGAGGAAACCACAGATGTCAACGAACAGTGCCGAGAGAAGAGATCTTGAGACCTACGCCGTTATCGGTGCTGCCATGCACGTGCACAGTGAGTTAGGCCATGGCTTTTTGGAGGCGGTGTACCGGGAGGCACTGGAAAAAGAGTTTCTGTTCATAAAAATTCCCTGTGTGCGTGAAAAAGAGCTGAAAGTATTTTATCGGGGCCAAGAGCTGGCGACGCATTACCGGGTAGATTTTATTTGTTATCACAGCCTCCTCGTGGAGATAAAAGCCTTGCAGATGATATCGGGCAGGGAAGAGGCCCAGGTGATTAATTATTTCAAAGCGTCAAACCTTCATCGTGCTCTGATCATCAATTTCGGCGAGTCCCGTTTGCAGTACACACGGTTGGTTTATAAATTGGATGAATCTTCGATGACTGCGACCCCTCAACAGTAAAGCAATCCGCAGATGGCGCAGATAGGCGAAGCGATTTTGGAGGTGATTGTGTATGACTGCCATTAAAACAAGAGTGTTGACCCTATGGTTTGCCCTGATGCCGCTGACCGGTCTCTTTTCAGCGGATGATCAGAAAGCAATCTATCGGCCGGAAAAAACATACCATGGCAAACCGGATACGATCTTGAGCATGGACTTTACTTCGATCAAATACCCAAAGCCGTTATCCGTTTATCAGCCGGTGTATCACACCCCTCCCATCAAGCAGGACACCACCAACACCTGCTGGAGTTTTGCCGCCACCTCGCTGCTGGAATCGGAGCTGAAACGCCTCGGCCGCGGGGAGATCGCTCTGTCAAGAATGTTCATCGTCTACTGGGAGTATGTGGAAAAGGTGCGCCGTTTCGTTCAGACAAAGGGCAATTCCCTGGTCGATCCGGGTTCTCAATTGAACGCGGTCATCCTGCGCATGCAAGCCTATGGCGCCGTGCCGGCGGAGTGCTACACCGGATTACCAGGCGGTGCAACCGTCTATGATGAACGAAAAATGCTCCAAGAGATCAAGCTATACCTCGAGTTCATGCGCACCAACCAGCTGTGGTACGAGGAGCAGGCCATCGCCAATGTGCGCATGATCATGGATCGCTATATGGGCGCCCCGCCGGATTCCTTTTCCTTTCAGGGACAAACCTATACGCCGAAGCAATTCTGCGATAAGGTGCTGGCGCTGCCCTTGGCGGACTATGTCTCTTTTATTTCATTCCTAAAATATCCATTCTGGACACAGAACATCTATCCGGTTCCGGACAACTGGTGGAAGTGCCAGGACTATTATAACGTGGCGCTGGAGGATTTTTATCAGGGCATCAAGGGCGCCATCCAACAGGGCTATTCGGTCGCCATCGCCGGAGATGTTTCCGAACCGGGCAAATACGGTCCTTCCGATCTTGCCATCGTGCCGAGCTTTGATCTGCCCGCCTCCGCCATCAACCAGGACAGCCGCGAGTTTCGCTTCTACAATCGCACCAGCACCGACGACCACGGCATGCACCTGATCGGCTATAAAGCCATGGCCGGCGAGGACTGGTTCTTGATCAAGGACTCTGCCGCCAGCGCCTGGAAAGGCGCGTTTGCCGGGTATCATTTTTTCAGAGGCGATTTCATTCGACTGAAGATACTGGCTTTTATGGTCCACAAGGATGGGGTGAACAAATTATTGGACAAATACCGGCTGATGCAGAAATAAAATCGACGCGATGTGATGCGGATCAAATCCGTTTTTCACTCACTCACGTCTTATCGGGTGACGTCATCAACGCCTCCAGCCTAGGGTGGAGGCGTCGGTGTTTCTGCGCGCCCAGAGCGGCGTCCGATTTAACGGCGGAATGGTTAAATTGTCTTAGGCTTGGATTATAGGTATGGAACCAGAAACGCATGACCACCGGGCCTATTCCAATAAGAATTCGTCTGGATCCCATTACTTGAGGAAAGAGCATCAAAGACGTGAAAAAAATAATTTTGTTTGTCGGGATGCTGTCCGGTCTGTGCTTTGGTCAGACTAAAACCATGGATCGCCGCTTTGTGCCGATCATCATCAGCGGCAGCCAATTCCCAAGAACCGATTTGCGCATCAGCGAATGGGCCGCATTTCGCTTCGACGCCCAAAACCAGCGGTGGACCGCGGCGCCCTTTCAGGTGGATGAGGTGGATATCGTCAACGGTCAGAGAAAATACAACCATGTGCAAGCCAGAAACGGCCATATCGATCTGGTGGATGAGGTGATGATCATGCCGGAGGATCTGGGCGATCGTGCCGACCCTGGCCAGTGGCTTGACGAGCGTCAGAGCCGGGAAGAATACCGCATCGAGTTGACATTTTCCGATCCGCTGGCGCCGGATAAAAAAGGCTGGCTTTACCTCTACCACGCCACGGCCGCACCGGCGGTTTCGGGCTATCACCGCTACAGCCCGGCGCCGGCCGGCACTGCCGCGGACACCGCCCGGACGCGCTCCTATCGCCTCGGCCGAACTCCCGATGGCTGGATAGACTTTATCTCTTTGGCAGCGGCGCCGAAGAAAAATCTGCTGGACCGTTTGAAACTGCGTCTCAGCGGCAAGTCGTTTTTGCCTGGACTGCGACGGTATACCTACAACGAGGATATGCTCAAGGACGGCAGCTCCACCTATCATTCAGGGTGTGTGCGCGCTTTTCATGATCAACGTCCTTCGGTCTCTTTTCCGGTCGTCGGCGCGCTAAAAGCAGATCACCAGTGGGAGTATTATCCTTATTCGTTCCGCATCGGCGCCTCCGGCATCGCGGTGCAGGAGAGCATCCTGCAACTGATCGGATTGAACTCTATTCGTCAATCCCTGGATCTGAGCGTACACGCCGTGGGCGGCCGTTTTTACTCTGCCTCCAATCCGGGTGGAGTCCCTATCGATGGAAATCCTGAAACCATTGCAACCAAGTTACAGCAGACTGACGGCGCCCAATGGCTGTTGGCCAGTGGACCCTGGGGAACCATTGAGATGATCGTCGAATGCCCCAAGATCCGCAACGCCGCGGTGAGCCTTTATTATCATGACAACCAGGCCGGCGGCACTTTGGATGGCTCTATCGATACCGGCGACAAACGATCCCTCGGCGACATGGGCCTGTGGGTTCATACGAAAAAGAGCAATCTGTCGACGGACCGGCTCAGCATCGATTTCACCTGCTACCTGATCAATGAACCGGATCACAACGCCGCTTTTGGCCGCCGTTTATTTCAATGGGATCAGAACGACGTGATGCTGGAATATCAAGAGCAAACCCACTCGGCCGAGCTGGTCGATCCTGACGGGTGCACGTCCGATGGCCGGGTGTTGCAGCCGGGCGCTCCCAATCCCTTTAATCCTCAGCGTTCAACCTGGCAGGCGGTGTTGCGGGCGCCCGCCGCCGGACCCCAGACCGAAGCAAGGATCTATAATCTATTCGGCCAATGCGTCGCCGTGCTGGCCCCGCAGGCGACTGATCAAGGATCCAAGCTTTTTCGCTGGGACGGCCTTGCCTCATCCGGCGCCAGGGCGCCGGACGGTCTGTATATTCTGCGGATTCAGGGCCCTGAGCAGACCTTTTCCCAGCGCTTCCTGCTCAGCCGCTGACCAAGCAAAAGGTTTGTTTTTAAAATGCGGGTTTGTTATATTTCCATCTGGGCGCCCCCTTTCCCGCTCCAGGGTTAGGTCGAGAGGTTGGGGGCTGATAAGGGAGGTATTGTGAACCATTTGGCTGCCCCTGTGGTTTTATTTTATTTGGCAAAGGGAGACAATCCGCATGATATCTTCACCGCTTAAAACCATGACCCTGCAGGCGCTGCTAAAGCGCAGCACAACGGAATTTGCCGATCGCATCAGTCTGGCGGAAGTCGATGGTCCTGCCCTCACCTATGCTGAATGGGGCCAGCGGGTCAACGAGGTTTCTGAATGGTTGAGACAGAACGGCATTGTTGCCGGCGACCGCGTGGCCATTCTGAGCGAAAACAAACCGCAGTGGGGCGTTGCCTTTTTCGCCATCACCACCATGGCGGCGGTGGCGGTGCCGATCCTGCCTGATTTCCATCCCACTGAAGTTCAGCATATCCTGCGCCACTCCGGGGCCAAGGCGATCTTTGTCTCTGAAAAATTGTACAGTAAAATCGAAGACGCGGCCATCGACTCTCTGCAATCCGTGTTTCTGATCGAGGATTTTTCGCTGCTGCCGCGGCCGGTTAAAATGGACAAATTGTCCGGGATCCTTCAGGAGGGCTCCAAGGAGCTGGCCAAACTGAAGGAGGCGGCGCGCAAATTCACCAGCCTGTTATCCGGCGAAGACGCCGAGGATGCACTGGCCTCCATCATCTACACGTCCGGAACTACCGGCAGCTCCAAGGGCGTGATGCTCACCCACAAGAATCTCATCTATGATGCACTGGCCACCTTCACCATTGTCAATCTCGGCACAGAGGACCGCATGGTCTCCATGCTGCCGCTCTCACACGCTTATGAGTGCACTCTGGGACTGGTGGCGCCGCTGATGAAAGGTTCCGCGGTCTATTATCTGGACAAGCCGCCCACCGCCCGCGTGCTGCTGCCGGCGCTGCAAAAAATCAAACCCACCGTCCTGCTGACCGTGCCCCTGGTCATTGAAAAGATCTATAAAAACCGGATTCTGCCCACTTTTAAGAAAAAATTGCTGCTGCGCGGGTTGACCAAGATCCCGGTGATCCGCAAACGGCTTTATAAGGCGGCTGGAAGAAAATTGCTCGCCTCCTTCGGCAACGAACTACGCAGTTATTGCATCGGCGGCGCTGCCCTGTGTCCGGAGGTGGAACTGTTTCTGCGCGAGGCCGGGTTCCCCTATGCCATTGGTTATGGTTTGACGGAAACAGCGCCGCTGATTTCCGGTACCGGTCCGGAAAATACCGCCTATCGCGCTGCCGGCAAGCCCCTGGCCGGCGTGGAGATGCGCATCGATCATCCGAACCCGAAAACCGGCGAGGGAGAAATTCTCGTGCGCGGTCCGGTGGTCATGAAGGGTTATTTTCAGGATGCGAAAAGAACGGAAGAGGTTCTGGACAAGGACGGCTGGTTTCGCACCGGCGATCTCGGCGTGTTCGACAAACAGGGGTATCTGTACATCAAAGGCCGTTCGAAGAATATGATCCTCGGCCCCAACGGAGAGAACATCTATCCTGAAGAGATCGAGGCAACGCTGAACGAGATGGAGGAAGTGGTCGAGTCGCTCGTCTATCTGCGCGACGGCAAGTTGACGGCCAAGGTCTGCTTGAACTATGAAGTGCTGGACAGCCGTTTCTCCGCACAAAAACTGAATCCCGATCGCATCGAAGCGCTTCTGGAAGAGTTGCGGAACATCGTCAACCAGAATGTGTCGTCATTCAGCCGCATCAATAAAATTCTCGAACAGCCCGAGCCGTTTGAAAAAACGCCGACGCAGAAAATTAAACGTTATTTGTATGTATGAAGGTTAACCGATCAGTGGGTTTTGCGATCAGACTATGAAGCGATCACGCACAGTCCAGTGGCTCTTTGCTGCGCTCCACAGGCGTTGGTACAGGAGCCGGTCGAACGAACCGGTTCCGCGACATCGATTTTTTTTGTCTGGCTGCTTGTTGGGATTCTTTTTTGTCTGTTGCGCAGTCGGCACTAAAAGCCCGGATGTGCTGGTCTCCAGCGTCAAGCTCTATCCGGATTATGAGCCTTCTGATTTGGTCTTTCGCCCCACACTGACCGACCCTTGCCGTTATGAAGTAGAGATGACCTGTGGGCTGGATTCCATTCAAACAGCGCCTCCATCGCTGCTGGAAGAACTGGCTGATTCGTTGCGTATGTCTGTAGTCGATCTTCCGCTCGTCTACCTGTGGACTGCTGAACCGGTGGAACGGACCGGTCAGCGCGATATCCACTATCTTCAGATCCAGCCGGATATCGGATTGCGTTTCGAAGACCGCCGCAACGGCAATCGCATCCGTTTCTGGGATTTGAGCTCGTTGATTCAAGGCGCGCGCACCCTGCGGCTGAGCCGCCGGTTTCAATACACCTGCTATCGCGTCGAGTATGAAGTAGACTCCAGCAAAGTCGGCGTCTACAACCAGAGCAGCGAATTTTACCGTTTTTATACTAGGCCGGAGCGCTGGCTGGAATATAATGGCGCTATCGCTGACACCGCCCGGCGCATCGTCGGCCGTGAGACCAATCCCTACCTTCGCGCCCTGTTGTTGTTCAACTGGCTCAAAGCACACGGCGTCTATCACTATCCGCCGGAAAAGCGCGGAGCGACGGTCATGCTGCAGACTCTAGCCGGCGATTGCGGCCAGTTTGCCTATCTGTTCATCGCTCTGTGCCGCAGCGTCGGCATTCCCGCCCGCCTGGTCGCCGGCTTTCAGACGACGGACGATCTGGAGTGGGGCTATCACGCCTGGGCCGAATGCTTTATCCCGAAATACGGGTGGATTCCGGCGGATCTGACTGAAGCATGTGCGTTTGGAGAACTGCCCAACAACCGTCTGGTCTCATCCGTGGGCATGAATATCCCGTTGCCCCGTGCGCCCCGTTGGGCGAACTATTCCAACAGCGATGTTGAAGGGGGCGTGACCGATTACATGCAGATGGCCACCATCGTCCGGGCGGGATTGGCCGGAGGACGATTTTCCGATATCAGCATGATCAAGGCCAAACCGCTCGCACCCTGAAAGGATTCAGCGCCTTTGACGCTTTTTTCTATCATCAGGAACCGGTGCAGCTCGCAGGAGAAACCAGGTGGATTTTTACCTTCCCACATGTGACCGCGAACCCTATGTGATCCAAAAGCCGGATTCTATTCGAACGCCCCGTCTCGTAGTCTTTCACAGCCGGCTGCTTTATAATCTGCAGACCATGAAAGAGCTGGTGTCGCAGGGCGCCTCATCCTTTTCGCTGGCTTCCCTTTGTCCTCATGTTAAAACGCACAAGTCCCCCTATGTCACGCGCTTGATGAGGGAACAGGGCATTCGCTTTTTCAAAGCCACACCGAACGAAGTCGAGATGCTGGCCGCAGCCGGAGCGCCGGAAGTGCTGGTCGCCTATCCCCTGCTGGCCGCGGACGCCGCTGCGATGATCGACACGATGAGACGCCACCCGGCCACCCGGTTCTTTATGCAGATTTCTCAGCCGGAACACGCCCATATTCTGCAGCAGGCCGCTGAAGCGGCGGACATGCGCGTTTCTTGTTTCATCGATCTCGATGTCGGCATGGCCCGCACCGGCACAGCGCCGCAAAAGGCACTGGACCTGTATCGCAAGCTGGCACAGTTTCCGCGCTTGATTTTCGCAGGCCTGCACGCCTATGACGGCCACATCCATCAGCTCAGCGCTGAGGAACGTCAGCTGCAGGCGGGCATCAGCATGGATCGATTGCAGACAGCGTTGGACCGATTCACCGCTGCCGGCGTCGCTGTCGAGCGCGTGGTGGTCGGCGGCACGCCGAGCTTTGTCCACGATCTGCAGGTGCTCAGCCGGAAGCCATGGCCGTTCCAGCTCTATTTTTCTCCCGGCACCTGGATTTATTTTGACACCCACTATCAGCGGCTGATGCCGGCTACCTTTAAACCCGCGGCGCTGATCCTGTGTCAGATTATGGATCAGACAGGGGAGAACCGCTACGTGTTAAATATGGGTCACAAACGCTGGGCCGTGGATCAGGGTCCGGTGGAGGCCTTTAGCATCTCAGGTATGAAAGCGTTGTCCTGGAGCGAAGAGCACACCGTGGTGGAAGCGCCGGGCTATTGCCGCATCAGCGATTACGTGCTGGTTGCGCCGCGCCACGTGTGTTCGACCGTGAATCTGTGGGAATATTTCGCCTTGATCGATGAGAGAGGCGAGGTGGAGATCGCCGCCAGTCCCATCGAGGGGCGAAACCGGTAGACTTTTTCTAGTGAGGCTGGTCTGTATTGTCATTGCGAGGGCCGCGGTTTTGGCGGCCCGAAGCAATCCCCGGCGACAGGGAACGTAGAGTGTAAAGCAAGAGCTCTTTGTCAGGGTCTTCGCTCCATTATAGGGTGATTGGAATCACTGGGTTCGTTGCTCCGCTCGCAATGACACAGCCTGTATTGTCATTGCGAGGGCCGCGAGAAGCGGCCCGAAGCAATCCCCCCATTCAAGGTATTCACTGTGGAAAGGGTTTGCTCTTTGTCAGGGGATTGCTTCGCTTCATTGAAGAGTGGATGGAATCGCTGGATTCGTTGCTCCGCTCGCAATGACAGGTATAAAAGTATGCATGCTTTTTAAAGGAGCTTTTTTGTTTTACAAGGAGACAATTTTATGAAAGCACAAGTGATGCTTTGGCTGCTGGTAGCATGCCTGGCCGGCGGATTGAACGCCGGCGACAAACTCTACCAGGAACGGCTGTATGAGCCCAAAGTGCTCTGGGGCGACAAACTATCCGCATTCTATGGATATCCGGTGAATGAAATCTATCTCTATGCCTGGGATGAAGCGCAACAGAGCTGGCGCATGATGCCGTATCAGATTGATGAACGCATTCGCACCAATAATCCTTTTAATGATGAAAACCTTCGCCATTTCTATTCTATCCCCAACAGCTATGGCATCGCCCTGGACGATGGTCTACTCGATTCGGACGACGAACTGGTTTTTATGATAAAAGATATGGGCGACCGGGCGCCGGAAAAGAAATGGCTGGACAATGAGGCATCCAAAGCCTTTTCGCGCATCGAACTGGCTGCCAGCGATCCCTATGACCCTTCACGGATCGCCTATGCTTACCTGTTTCGCTCAGGCACTATCCAGGAGCCGGTTCCTACGCCCTATGGGTTCGTTTACCACAGCCAGGCTGATTCCATTGAAACCAGTTTTTATACCGTCAAGCTGGATGAGGCCATGGGCCTGGTGAAGAGCATCACCATCAAACCGCCCTATGGTTCCGGAGTCGATATTTTCGACCGACAAAAGATGCGCGTGAAAGTGGTACTCGGCGCCGGGGGACTTACAAATATTCAGATTGATGCCACCGAAGAATTGATCAAGCTCCTTCCGGATTACCATATGATTACCCCCAAGCCAGTGGTTCGCCTGGTGCGCGAAGTGCGGCAGACTTTTCAATTCGGCGAGGGCATGGAAGAGGTTGAAAGCAATTTAGCTTTTTATCTGACGACAAAATTTTATCCGTTCAACGGCGTGGTCAAGGGCGGATCTGCGCTCGACGAGGCGAGTCTGCGGCAAGCCATGCCTGATTGGGACAATCCGTTCCTTCTATTTGAATTGTTGCGCCAGTCCTGGGATTTGAGCGCTGCTGCTGCGGGCATGCGCTATTACAGCAAACACAACGACGGCATTTTGATCGACGGACAGCCGGATGATGTAAACCGGCAGATCGACCGGCCCATTCGGGAATGGAATCTGGTCACCGGTCCCCAGGGCGCCCTGTTCACCATGACCACTTTGCCGGACACGGTGGCCGAATCCATTTCGCTCTATTACTACGATAATCAGGCCGGCGGCACCGGCGATCCTGACAGTCTTGAATTCGTTGATACCGGGGAAGACGGCTCATATGGCGACTTTGGCCTGAGCATGTACAAGGCCAAGAGCCTGGACCTGGCCTTTGAAATGTATTTTCTCCCCAATACGGTCAACTCGGCCGAACAGGCTGCTGCCATCGCCCGGGTGGTTGAAAAACCGGTCGACATCACGCCCCTGGTCACCGCTGTGGATCGGCGGCCGGTTCTCACAGCCCCGGAATCCTATCTCTGCGTACAGAATTATCCCAATCCCTTTAACCAGCAGACGGTCATCTCCTTCAGCCTGGCTGCAGCCGAACAGGTTCAGGTGACGATCTATGACAGCCAGGGACGACTGATTCGAACGCTGGTGCAAACGACCCTGGCCGCCGGTAGCCACGAGCTGTCATGGGACGGATGCGATCGGCACAACCGGGCGCTGGCGTCGGGCGTTTATTTCTATCAGCTGACCGCGGGCGATCAGATTGCGCGCAACAAGCTTTTGTTGTTGCGCTGAGATCACGAGGATTATCGCATGTACAAAACCTTTTTGC
Source organism: bacterium (assembly GCA_036788095.1). GTDB lineage: Bacteria > Zhuqueibacterota > Zhuqueibacteria > Residuimicrobiales > Residuimicrobiaceae > Anaerohabitans. The sequence goes on from DAIQOA010000011.1 coordinate 38,380, forward strand.
TGAGGGCCATTTTTACAATCCTGCTTTTCATCGGCTGCTCGAGCGACCATGGCCTCTCGCCGCAGCCAGGGAGGCTGGTGGTGGATGTCTTTTTTCGCGGAACCCCACCAACCAATACCCAGGGCATCTATCTGATCGTGGCGCCTCAGTTTCCGCCGCACGCCATCAATGAGCTGCATCACAGCTCCAACAGCCTGCCCATCGATCGCGACAGCGTGCGCACGGTCATCGATCTTCCATATGGTCACTACGACGCCATCAGCCTTTGGTGGTACAGCAAAGAGACCAAATCCAACCTCGCCGATATCCTGGCTTTGCCGCTCAAATTAGACAGTCTTGCCGGATTAAAACCCGTAGGATTTGACCTTTCATCCAGCCATCCGAGCGACTATATCAAGCTCTATCCGGATTGGAACAAGGTCAACCGCGACGCCAGTCTGGAGGGAACCATTTATTTCAACGGACCCTTTCCTAAAAACACACTGGCAACCGCCGTGGCCGCCTATTCCTATACTCCCGACAGCAATCTAGAATACCTGACCTACATGAAGTCCATTGATTTCAGCATCAACGAAAATCCCTATCATTACAAGCTTCCCATTCGATCCGGATCGGTCAACTTTCTGGTGGTGCTGTGGTTGCCGGAGCGCGCCAATCTGGCTGACTTCGCCCGGCTGGGTTTTTACCAGGATCCAGCCTCCCCTGGTCAGCCGGGCAAGTTGCGGATCAAATCCGGTGAAACCCGGACCGGTTTGGATATTCATGCCAATTGGCCGGTGGCATACTGAGAACGAATCGAGAGCATATGGTGCCTGACAGGATCATGAAAATAATCTGTTGGATGCTGCTGTGCGCCGGACTGGCTCAGGCGCAAAGCAGCATCACCGGGCGAGTTACAGACGCGGACACCAAGGCGCCCCTGCCCGGCGTCAACATTCAGGTAATGGCGACCTTACGGGGCGGCATTACGAATGTCGACGGCAATTTCCGTATAACCGACGTTCCAACGGGCGTTTACACGATCCGATTCTCCATGATCGGCTATCATACCCTAACCATGCCTCAGGTTAAGGTGACCGCTGGTCCCTTCGCCCCGCTTAAGGTGGCTCTCAGAGCGACCGCCATCGAGATGGACCCCATGGTGGTCTCTGCCGGCAAGACTAAACAGTCCCTGGATCAGACCCCGGTCTCCTTGTCCGTGGTCACTTCCATGGAGATCAAGCAGCGCAATCCCACCAATATCATCGAAGCTTTAGAGACCGCGCCGGGTGTGCATTTCATCGGCAACCAAATCAACATCCGCGGTTCCACCGGCTATACGTTCGGCGCCGGCAACAAGGTGCTGCTGTTGCTGGACGGCGTGCCGGTCTATGCCTCGGACACCGGCGAGTTCAACTGGGACATGCTGCCGCCGTTGGACATTGAGCAGATCGAAGTGCTCAAGGGCGCAGGCTCTACTTTGTGGGGCGCATCGGCCCTGGGCGGCGTGGTGAATGTACTGACTAAAGATCCGTCCCAGCAGGCTCGAGTGTTGTACGCCTTTTCCGCGGGCCAATACGACAAGCCCTATTATGAGGAGTGGCAGTGGACTGACCCCAACCGTCTGCATTTTACCCGTGAAGACGTGAGCTACAGCAGGCGCTATCGTAATCTCGGCTTGCGCGTTTCCGCCGGCCGGTTGATGACTACCGGCTATACCGAATTAGGCGATGCGAAAAAATACAACCTGACCGGAAAATTCGATTATCAGTTTGCCAAGGGAATCAAGTGGACAGGTTATGCCGCCTACAGTCTGATCAGTCGCGGATTTTTTGTGCAGTGGAAAGGGCCGAACGATCCCTATGAGGTGGATTCGGCGAATTTGAAAAATCACGCGGCGGTTCATCAGCTGAACACCTACGCAAAATTGCTGATCCCTTTTTCTCCGCGTTTTTCAATGAATCTGCGTGCATCTTTTGTGCGCACCCTCATGGGCAATCAGTTCGGCGAGGGCAGCGGCTTTAATCCGGCCTTTGGTCAGGGCGCCGAGGTACAGGCGGACTGGATACCGCAGGAAGGACACATCGTCACTGGTGGCGTGCAGTTGCAGCATGACGCCGGCAGCACCAAGTATTTCGGCGAGCACAAGGGTTTTTTCATCGGACCGTATCTGCAGGATGAATGGAAGATTCGCGAAAACTTGCGGATGACCACAGGCTTTCGCTATGACCGCTATCAGCTCGTCGGCGGCGTCAAAGAGGATCTGTTCAGCCCGCGCTGGGGAGTGAACTGGCAGCCCTGGCCCACCACCAGTCTGCGCGCCTCTGTGGGCAGCGGATTTCGCGCCGCCACCATCGTAGAACGGTTTCTTGAACTGGCCATCATGAATTTCAAGATCGTGGCTAATCCGCAGTTGAAAGCGGAGAGTTCCTGGGCCTATGATCTGGGCTTTCGCCAGTACCTCAATGAAAACTGGAACGTGGATGTGTCGCTGTTCGACAACGAGTATTGGGAGTTGATCGAAGCGCACATGGATCTGATCCGCGGCCAGGTTCAGTTCCGCAACATTCCCCGGGCGCGCATTCGCGGAATCGAAGCGACTACCAACTGGAGTTATGGCTTGACGGTGAAGAATTGGGCGGTTCGGCCCGGACTGCAGGCGAGCCTGACCATGATGGACCATATGGATCTGGAATGGCGGGAGCCGCTCACCTATCGTCCGAAGCAGATTGCGGCGTTGAAAGCGTCGCTGAAAATTCAAAAATTTTCTACGCAGTTGGACTACCGTTATGCCAGCCGCATCGAAGCGGTCAAAATCTATCCCATCAACCGGCGGGTGCCGATGAAATTCGTCGATCTGCGCTTCACCTATGATTTGGGTTTTCTCAGCCTCAAGGCCGGAGTCAGCAATCTGAACAACTATAATTATGCGCCCATGGAAAGCAATCTCATGCCTATGCGGACGTATACGGTGGGAGTGCAGGGGGAGCTGTAGAGAGGAAGTCTTGGCGATTCTGCCCTTGCGAGGGCTGGACTGGCGGCTCGAGGCGATGCAGGAGGAGCGTGTCATTGCGAGGGCCGCGGTTTTGGCGGCCCGAAGCAATCCCCTGCAACAAGGGACGTATAGTGTCAAGCAAGTGCTCTTTGTCAGGGGATTGCTTCGCGCCAGCGAAGGGCGAATAGAGTCCCGGATTCGGTTGCTCTGCTCGCAATGACAAAAGAAAAACGGGAATTGCTTCGCTCCATTGAAGAGGAAAAGGTATTACGGATTCCGCGGCTCCGCTCGCAATGACACAGCCTGTATTGTCATTGCGAGGGCCGCGGTTTTGGCGGCCCGAAGCAATCCCCTGCAACAAGGGACGTATAGTGTCAAGCAAGTGCTCTTTGTCAGGGGATTGCTTCGCGCCAGCGAAGGGCGAATAGAGTCCCGGATTCGGTTGCTCTGCTCGCAATGACAAAAAAAAAACGGGGATTGCTTCGCGCCAGCGAAGGGCGAATAGAGTCCCGGATTCGGTTGCTCTG